>NZ_CP030056.1:900000-979292 GCF_015291645.1 Bradyrhizobium sp. CCBAU 53340 | reverse complement strand
CATCGCGCGGCTGAAGCGCGTCAACGAATCCATCATGAGAACGACCCGCTGTCCCTGATCACGAAAGTACTCGGCGAGTGCCGTCGCCGTATGAGCACATTGCGCGCGCTCCATTGCCGACCGGTCGGAGGTCTCAACGACAGCGATCGTCCGATCGATGGCATTGCCAATATGGCGCTCGATGAATTCACGCACCTCACGTCCGCGCTCTCCTATAAGCGCAACGACGGTGACCTCAGCGTCCGCGCCTTTAACAATCTGCGACATCAGCGTCGACTTGCCGCAACCAGCGTCTCCATAGATTCCGATCCGTTGGCCTTCGCCACACGTCAGAAGTCCGTCGAGCACGCGGACGCCGAGCGGAAAAGGCTGCTCGATCCCCCGCCGCCTCATTGGGTTGGGTGCCCTGCCGCGTAGGGGACGAGTGTGGGTCGTCTTTATTGGCCCCTTCCCGTCGAGCGGACGGCCGAAGCTATCGATGACGCGGCCCAGCAAATCGGCACCGACCGCAACTTCCTGCATTCGCCCGGTCGGAACCACTTCCGCACGGCTAGACATGCCTACCATGTCGCCGATTGGCGTGAGCAATACTCCATCCGGCAGCAGACCGACCACCTCCGCATCAAGTGACCATCCCGTACTGTGATCCTGCAATAGGCACAGCTCCCCAACGTGGGCCCCGGGCAGCACGGCATGGACCAAGGTGCCGACGGCTCGGGTGACTCGTCCGCGCACAGCACGCGTATCGACATGCTTTGCCGTAGATTTCAGAGATGATAATGCTGCGTGCACCGCGCCTTCAGCAGCCGCATTGCCATAGCTTGGCCTTTGGGAAGTCATTGTTCGTCCTCCTGAACAGGCGGAGCAAGGGCGAGGCGCAGTGTGCGGAGCTGCGCGGCAAGTCCTAGATCGACATTACCAAACTCACTCCACAAAACGCATTGGTCCGGCGTTAGAGCCGGGTCCGGATCAATTCTGACCTTCGGACGCCCATGCGTTCCATGGAATGACGCGAACTCGCATGTCATGGCATCGACGTTCACAGGAGACACATGAAGGCGCAATTCCGCACCGCCATATCTTTGCTCGATAGCGTGACGAACCGACCTCACTAACATCTCGCCCGGATCGAACGAGCCCACCAAGTCGTTCAGGACCTCAATGACAAGTTGTGGCAGCTCCTGTTCCAGCACGGCTTTTCGCCGCGCCAGCTCAGAAGCAGCTCGAGCAACCAGCCGCGCCATTTCGTCCGAGCCTGTCTTCAGGCCTTCGGAGTGCCCGCGCGCCTGCTCGCGATGATAAGCGTTCCTTGCCCAGTTGCGAACCTGCTGTAGATACCGCTGAGCTAGCGCGCGCGTCTGTACCACATCGCACCAGATCCCAAGTTCCGAGGCTGGTATGACTGGACCCACCGGACGTATCTGCGGGCGTTCTGGCAATGCTGGCTCACCCGCGGTCATGCCGGCCGTGTCTCTGCGGCCAAATGGGTCATCACCAAAGACATCAATTGGCCCGCGGCTTTGTGATGTTCGGCGGCTGGACTCTCCGCGGCAGTCCCGACAGGCAAGCAGAGAAGCACGCGCGTACGGTCGAGTTCTGAGGCTCGCTTGAGGAAAGCGCCAAGGCAGGCATATCCGTCATGTGCAATCCGCTGCGAAAGTTGCTCCGGATCGACAATCAATTGGGTTTCGACGGCGCTGGATACATGTCGGATAGCGAAAGCATGTGCTTCCGCACCAATATTTCCGATCAGTGGAGCAAGATCATGCTTTGACACCAGCTTCAGTACCGAACGGGCATGCCAAATGCCGCCAGCGAGCAATGCCGCACGATGCGGATCATGCCCAAGCAAAGCGCCCCTTCCCCAGCTACTTCCCTTCAAGACCAGTTCACTGCCTAGGAGCAGTTCGACTAGTCTTTCCTGTAGTCTGGGAGTTTTCTGCAGTTGCAGCACTGTAGACGCCGCCAGCGACGCATCAAGACGTTCAGCAAAACGGCTTGGATGGATTATCGCAGCAAGCTCCCGCGGCCGACCGGAATGTTGGTTGAGCAAATGATTTGGTTCGTTGGATGTCATCGTTGCGGACATTGCATTCGGCCTATCTCGCATCGGAGTTCCGCTTTTTGCCAGCGGCTAGGACGGCGGGCATACTCGCCGCTGTGTCAATATTCGGCACTTTCCGCCAGAATTGACCTAGCTGGCGCACACGTGTGCTCAGCAGCACGTAAGATAGAATGCCGACCGCGGCGCCGACACCCCCGACCACGATCGCAAGAAAGGTGGCTGACGTGAACTTGGTCGGGTGGATCGAAGCAGCTGCTGGTGCAGAGAACATCTCATGCTGCGCTCGCTCAACCGGCACGAAAACGACGGCCACCTTGTCGTATGATAGTCCTTCAATGCCATTGGCGACGAGCATCTTGATTTGGGGCAACAAGGCTGAGAGGTTCGCATTGGAACCATGTCGAATGAAGACCGACGCCGAGGACGGGGTCGCATCCTGTCGCAAAAGGTCGTTCTTCGGCAAGACAACATGAACCCGGGCGGAGAGAACCCCATCGATATCATTGATTGTGCGCGACAATTCTTCGCTTAGGGCATAAACGTAACGAGCGCGCTCCTCAACTGGGGACGCAACCAGGCCGGATCCCTTGAACACCTCCCCAAGATTCTTAAACACCTGGCGCGGCAAGCCCTGGCCATTCAGCAGTTCTATCGAAACGGCCAATTGCTTTTCTTCGACCTGAATCGTGCTGCTACCGTCCTTAGCGACAACACGGACTGCATCGACACCCTTACTAAGGAGAAGGGCAAGCATCTCGTTGGCTTCACGCTCCTGAACTTTCGTATAGAGATCGGCCTTGCAGCCGGCTAGCAACAGCACAAGCGGCAATAGGAGAACGGCATGCACCTGCCTTCCAGAAGTCGCGCCGCGACCGATCTTTCTTTGCGCGAAAAGAACCATCAACCGCCGCTCAGCCCGCTGATAGCAGCTTATTCAGAGATGAACCGACGGCGCCAGCACTCTTGGAGATGAGCGAAACCTGAATGACGCCGTTGTAAACATCCCGCAGATTCTGCAACGTCGACTCGAAATTGTCGGCACCTTCTGGTTTTCCGATAACATGGACATCGACTCCGTCCAAGCGCGAGATAGGCCGCGCGGCGGGCCCAAGCTGGACGCTCTTCGAAGGGCCCGGCTCGCCGATCGAAGGGAGTCCGGTCGAAGGATATGGTTTGCCTAAGTGCGCTCCAAAAAGATTCTGCAGAATGCGATCGCCCAGTGGACCTGTCTGCGCGACTGCACGCTGAACCTCCGGTACAGGTGGCGCCAACGCGCTGTCGGCCACCAAAGAGGCGGCGCCTTGTTTCGATGCCGCCTTTGCAAGATGCTCATGAAAGTTGCCCGGCGCCGATGAACACCCCTCGGTGAGACACTCGCCGAGGTTGGCAGAGATCGGCATCGCGCCAAACATCACGGAAGGAATCATTGCTCTCGCGTCTATTAGCTGTCGTTGCCGGGAACGGCTCGGCACCCTAGCGAGCCGAGCTGACCAAAACCTGACGTGGATCAAGAGCTACGTCATCCAAAAATCACGATTGGCTTCCAATTTGCGACGAAGTTCGTCTTCCAACTTTGGAAGAGTACCAGCGCATGACCGCCTGGAATACTCAACCACACCACGAGGCTGCACACGTTGAAGAACATTCTAATTGTTGGTGTTTTCATCTCCTTGAGCGCGGTTAGGGCGCTCGGCGCCACTCTAGAGCTGCCATCCACGCCTTATACTTACACAGTTCTGGATCAGGATCTCGCGGCCGCACTGCAGGAGTTCGGCAACAATTTGAATATTCGAATCAATGTCAGCACCCATGTAAAGGGGCGGATTCGCGGGCGCATGCCGGATCTCGCGCCGCGAGATTTCCTCGAACGCGTGACCACTCTTTATAATCTTCAGTGGTACTATGACGGGCTGGTGCTGTACGTATCCGACGCGCACGAGGCGGAAAGTCGCCTGCTTGTCTTAAACCCGGTCACTTTCGATGCATTCAAGGCGGCACTCGATGCACTCAAAATTTCCGATGAACGCTACGTCGTGAGAGCCGCACCGGAAGATGGACTGGTCTTCGCTTCTGGTCCGCCTCGCTTCATCGCGCTCGTCGACCAAATGCTCAACGGCCTAGTGGCGGAGGCCCAGGCGCGACGAACTCTTACGACAACCGCAAAGCCGGCGCCCGCGTCGGTCTTGATGTTGTTTCGGGGCTCCTCAAGTACGGTTATTCGTGATGGACGACCGGAGGGACCTGTTTTGCCCGAGGCGACGCATCAAGATAACGTGGCTCACGCGCCCGGCCCAAGCCAGAGATGAATTGGACAGCAAAAGTCGCTTACAACGGCGCTCAATGCGGTCGCGGCTTTCTTTGTGAGCATGTTGAAAGCTGATGCTGTCGGCATGAGAGCCCGAGACCTAGACGGTGATGCCTTCAACTGGAAAGGTGGGCAGCATCATTCTTGCGCTGGCTACGGCTTTAGCTCCACTCAACGATCGACGATCTCAACCGTTTGAGTACATTTGCCGGCAAACGGTGACTGATCCCATAATGCTTCATGGCGCTGACGGAGCAGACGCTAACCCTCTCGTAACGGGCCGTAAGCGCGCCCACTCGCCATCGCCAGACGACGCGGCAGTATCATTTAATTTTGTTGCACGAACCCGCGCCGATCTTCCGCGGATTGCAGGCCCGAGTTCCCATTTTTGCCATCTGCCGCGTGAGGACGCGACGGAGTGGCAGACACTTTTGGGGGGATGCGGGTATTGCGCAACACCGCATTCATGTCCGTTCGCGCATTCCGCTGAGCGCCGTCAGCTTCTCGAAAGCTAACTCCCGCTACTATAAAAGGGGGTGAATATCTAGCAGGCAATGAGCCTGTTGATCGGGACCTGAGCACTGGACGCTCACTCAGCCGCCGGGAGCAGCCGCCAGGAGTTGTTGGATCTGCCCATCAACACTTGGTGTTCGTCGCGAACTCGGGCTGCACGGTGTGACAGGACGGTGGCGCAATCTCACAGCACAGGATGTATAATGTCAGTCAACAACCTATCCCTCGCCGCCAACTCGAACGTGGCTTTGTCCGGGCTTGCCCCCGGGCTCACTCCGGCGCAAGAGCTGTCAAGTTTCGAGGCGGTGCTTGCGAGCTACGCCTTAAATGACACGACCGGCGATCATTCCGCACCACAGGATTCGGCCTCGGAGTCGACTAAGAACCTGACGGAGGAGCTCATACAGCTGACGGGGAATATCGTGCCACCCGACGTTAGGGCTGCATTGGACGCAGAAGCGTATAGCCAGCCCCCGCAGTCAACCTCTGCTGCGGCCTCCACTGCGATTGCAGCGGCGCCAGTACCCAGCTCACGGATTACATGGAACAGTGGCACTCTGACTGACACCGAGTTGCAGATTGTGTCGGTGCTGAACCGTCATAAAGATAAATGCCCCCTAGATTGGAAGTCGCTCGTAGATTTGGCGACGGACCCCTCCACACCGCCGGATCTGAAGACGGCGATCGAAGCATTGCAGCAGGATCCGGAGCTCTTCTATGCGATAGGCTCACAAGGCGATGGCCGCTGCGGGGGGACAATCAAGGCAGGAGATCTCTCCGGCTTCTCCGATCATCACTCACAAGTGGCTGCATTCCAGGAGCAGCAGGCGCGGCGCTACGAGCATAACTACGTTCCGTCGGACGGCACCGGAAACGGCCAGCCCTGCGTTATGACCCAGACCGACGCACTGCGTGAGCTCTATCGCTATTCTGATAATTTGCCCAAGAACCTGAGCCTCGCGGATTTCAGGCAGATCGTTGATGGCGAGGCTAAAACGGGTAAATGCCCACCTCAGGTTCTCGCAGCCGCGAGATACTTCCTCAATCATCCAGAGGAATGGAAACAGTTGTATGGCGGCTCGGTAGATAAGGTCCACAAAGAGGACTTCTTGCAGATGGCTTCGTCATCGATGAACCTCACGCATGCCGAGTTGGATACGCTAGGTACGATCAATAAGAACCAAGCGGCTTTTTTCGGGAAGGGTGACCTGACCCGGGAGACGCTCACTAGTATGGTCGATGACAAGAGTCTCGCCCCGGACGTGCGAAAGGCGGCCTCCCAGCTGTTGTCGGATCCTCTCTTGTTCGGATTGCTGAACAACTCGATCACAGGCTACAAGACCCACCACAAGTTCTTCGACTTCGGCGGCGGCCATACGGTCGATTCCGGCAACATCAGCAGTAACGATTTCACCCATTTCTTCAGCAACATGTCCGGCGCGAACCGCACCGCTCACCAATTGAAGCAGCACGCTGTTCAGCCGGCTGCCGACCAGGCGGCCGTCAAGGACATGATGACGGGCGTGGCGGACCAGCCGGACGTCAAGTCACCCAAGAAAAACGGAGGTGCCTTCATGCACGCCTTTGATGAAGTGCTCAAGGTGGGCTCCAACGTGCTTGACTGGGCTGCGACGGCAGTTGGTGTACTCGGCTTCATTCCAGGTTTGGGGGAATTGACCGATCTCGCGTCAATGATACTCGAGAGCGAGGCGCAAGCAGCAAATCTTCTGCACACAGCCATCACAGGCGGCAACATAAAGCAGGCGCTGGAAGAAGCGGGACTCAATCTTGCGGCACAGGCGGTGGGTTGTATCGGCGGCCCGGAGGTCAAACTAGCCATGCGCGAAGGCTTGACGAAGCAGGCAATTCAAGAAGCCGCGACGGCCGGCGTCAACCTTCCGGTCTCGATGGCACAATCTTACGCGGAGGACTATTTGAACTCCCTAAAGGAGCGGATTGAGTCCGCGGACATGCAAGCTGCAGGCGTTTACAGCTAGTCAGAGTGACTTGGGGCTCTCGGCTCACAACTGCGTGGCTAGACGAGCTTGCGCAGCCCTCGTGCGGTTGGGTCTCCACTCCAAACCGGTAGGGGCTCGCAAGCTTTGCCAGCATGTTCGAGCTCCTTACCCACATCCGACGACTTTGCTTCGCCGGTTTTCACCATGGCCCGCTTTATGTTTGGCTGGACTCGACCGGTGCTTCGAGAGCAGCCCCAAATGCGGCACGTCGTCGCAACAGTTCGATAGGCGGCCGTCCGGTTCCAACAGCCGACGCTGAACTTGTCGACTTTCTTAACACCGGGACAGAACGAGATGATGTCGACGAGAAGGCACACGCCGCACTGAGATGCGCAATAGGGCAGAACGAATGAGACCAAGGGCGACCGCTCGAGGCTTGCCCTTTGCCCGCTCAGCGGGAAAGTGCTCGATGACGCTGAGGGCTTAGCAGACTTGGCGGATTTGCCTTGACGCTCTAATCGCTTCAGCACGCTTAACATTCCAGGTCGTGTTTGATCCGATCTAGGCACATCGCCGCCTGCGCTTGGCAGGGAGAAATGTCTTAATGCCTTACCTGATGGAGATGCCGCCGGCGACGGCGAGCGGGACGTTATAGCATCTCGGCCTCAAAGCCTGATGATCAACGAGACCGCCCGATCAACCGGCTTCATAACATGATCGTCTTTCTTGGTGCCAACTGTCTGATCTCCACACGTGGCCGATGCACCAATCACGTCGAATTCGTTAATCCGCCAAAACCGGTTGAATTTCTGAGATCCGTCAGCTTGTCGAAAGCTAATGCTCGCACAGTGAGGAAAGCCACGACGGCATGACCACCTTGACATAGGAGACGCCTTTAATGCGCATTCCGAGTTCAAGCGCCACTGCGCGCGTTGCTCCTGACTTCCATGCTGCTCGTGGTGACAAGAACGGCTCCCGCACACCCGACGACAATGACAATCATGGTCAATCGCCTGGTACAAGCAGCGCTGGAAATGGCACGTCAACTCCGGACAGTAGCTCGCAAGAGGCCGCGTTGCGCCAAGCATTCAACGCCGCTCTCGGAGCCGCGGCTGTCCAAATGGCAAGTAATGCAATGGCTCGTTTCCATGAGGCCATTAGCGAGGAGGATTCCTGACGCCGGATGTTGCGGCGTCGGGAAATAGGAGCCGCCAGGAGCGGCGACACCCGAACACACAGGAGAACAATATGCCTTCTAAAATTGGTGCGACTACTGCCTCGGTCGCAGGGGGGGCCGCTGGCACCGCTACGGCCGCAGTTGGTGCTGCAGCTGCTGAAGTCACCGGAGACGCCGCTTGGCACGCCCAAAT
Organism: Bradyrhizobium sp. CCBAU 53340; assembly: GCF_015291645.1. Taxonomy (NCBI): domain Bacteria; kingdom Pseudomonadati; phylum Pseudomonadota; class Alphaproteobacteria; order Hyphomicrobiales; family Nitrobacteraceae; genus Bradyrhizobium; species Bradyrhizobium sp. CCBAU 53340. The sequence goes on along the minus strand of NZ_CP030056.1, from coordinate 971,081 downwards.
CGCCGCTCTGACTGCTGAAACCACCAAAGCGACTGAGAGGGATGTGCAACTTCGCATCGTTTCAACAGAGCTCACGACGATCAAGAAGGTCGCCGACGAGCGGGTGCAGTAACGGAGGAGGTGGGACGACGTCGTCGTTCCACCTTTCTTCGCCTGCGTAAGCTGCAAAGCTCGCAACGAGCCGTACGGCTCTCTCGCTGTTCAGGAGACCGTCGACCGTGAATGAACCACACTCCCTGCATTTCGAGGTGCTGTCGGGGCTTTACTCCGGGCTGACCGGCAAATTGGGCTTTGGATCGAGCCTGATTGGTAGCGACCTGGATGCTGACTTGGTTTTCATCGAACAAGGGCTCGAACGTCATCACTTTCGTATCACCCCCCATCACAATTCGATTGAAATCGAGCCTCTTGCGCCGCAAGTAAGGATAGAGGGACAACGGGCACTTCTCCCGAACGAGCGCGTTGCTGTTTCTCTTCCCGCCGTCATCCATGCGGGCGAGATGTCCATCCGTTGTTCCATAGAGGATTCCAAACAAGCTGGCTCCATCAGCCGCTGGCTCGGATCGACCGCGGTACTCGCCTCTGTCCTGATCAGTTCCGTCGCGGTCGGCGCCGTCTCAACGAGTTTCGTCGAGACGGACAGCGCTGTTGACGTGAACGCCGACTTGCACCGTAACGTCGACGTTGCACCTAAGCTGGCGCCCAACGCTCCTGATGCTCCGACCGCCGAAGCAGCTGCCACACGGCTGCAAGAGGAAGTTGATCGAGCGGGCCTTTTTGATATCAAAGTCCGATCTGAGCCGGGTGTTGTCGCTGCTGACGGTACCGTAACGCGCGCTTCTCTCCCAAAGTGGCGGGAAGTTCAAGAATGGTTCGATCGCGATCGAAAGGACGCATATGTTCTCGTCAATGCAGTCGCCATCAGGGAGGAGAAGACGCCGTCCTCGATTTCCGTCGAAGCCGTTTGGCGAGGAAGTGAGCCATATCTGGTCATCGCTGGTCAAAAGTATTTCGTGGGCGCGCTGTTGAATAACGGATGGACCGTCAATGGGATTGAGGAACGACGTCTGCTGCTGAGCAGGAACGGCCGGCTTGTTGCCCTCCCCTATTAGAGTTTCAGCCCGCGAATAAGGAGGAAAGACTCATGACTAGGCTGTCTGAGCATTCGCTTGAGCCCGGCGCCTCTTTTGAGGAGCTCAAGGTCGACGACAACCCACCTGCTATTACGCCGGCGACTGCTAGAGCCACGGAATCCGCAATCGAGAGAACTCATGCAAATGGTGGCAAGAGCTTCGCGATTTTCCAGGATGATCCCCCGCAAGATCTGCCTGTTGTCTCCGCGATCGTAACCGCACTGGACCTTACCTCTATTGATCCCGTTTCGCGCGTCAATGTCAACGAGGCGCGCGGCGAGATTGGTGAGATCAAGCCAGGCTCAGAACTTGCTTGGCTTAATGGTCCCAGTCTCGCGGACAACCTGCTCTCCTTTGTCACGCCGCGCCTATTTCATTCGCATGTTTTGCGCCCAGAGAAGCAGGGCATTCTTCTCGAGCGTTTGGCCGATACGCTCTCGGCCGCGCCAGAGAGTTCGGTGTCTCGTGAAGACCTCGCGATTGTGCAGTTGGAGCTGCGACGGTTAATTCTGCTCCGGCAGAATGACAACGGTTTAATCAAAGGCTAGCAATGGCCGCGCCTGACGGAGAGCAACACCTCACACCTGCTCCGCCGCCACACTTATCACGTGCCGGTGAGGTTTTGCACATCACAAGAAGGGAGCGTGATTTGCTCTGCGCGCTTTCGTATGTCCATCTTGCCTGCGGTCAGAGCGCACAGAGCCTGGCTCTGTTGCAAATCGTAGCTCACGAACATTCTTACGACGTCGAGCTGCTCCGCATTCTGGTCTACGCTCTGATCTCGGAGGGCCACGGTGACGACGCATTGGCGGCACTGGACAGGTTAGACAAGCTTGACGACGACCCGTCTTCGCGCCTGCCTTTGATGGTCTTGCGCAGTCATGCGCTTCGTCAGGCCGGCCGCATGGCCGAGGCACGCGCACTCTTCAAGAGCTATGTTTCATTGCGGAGCGCTGCTCCAATCAAACAATAACAGGCTTCTCATGGCCAATACCCTGCATAGTCTCATCGTGCGCGCACCAGCTAACCCAGATTTGATGGTCGCGTTGATGCTTCTTCTGGCGATCGGAATGATGATCATGCCGATCCCGATCGTATTGATCGACATGCTGATCGGCTTCAACCTCGGCTTTGCCATACTGCTGCTGATGGTGGCCCTGTATCTCAAGACGCCGCTTGACTTTTCGTCCTTGCCAGGCGTCATCCTGATCTCGACCGTCTTTCGCCTAGCGCTTACCGTCGCGACGACGCGGTTGATTCTTGCGGAGGGGGATGCCGGCAGCATCATACATACATTCGGCGATTTCGTTATATCCGGCAATATCGCTGTTGGCATCGTCATATTCCTCATTGTGACCATGGTGCAATTCATGGTTCTCGCCAAAGGCGCAGAACGGGTCGCAGAAGTGTCGGCGCGTTTCACGCTCGACGCGCTTCCGGGCAAGCAGATGGCAATCGACGCGGAACTGCGCAACGGGCACATCGATCAGAACGAATCTCGCCGTCGGCGAGCGGCGCTGGAGCAAGAGAGCCAACTTCACGGCGCTATGGATGGCGCTATGAAATTTGTGAAGGGCGACGCCATCGCCGGGCTCATAGTTATCTGCATTAACATGCTGGGCGGCATCACAATCGGCTTGCTCTCCAAGGGCATGCCCCTGGAGGAGACGCTGCATCAATATACGATCCTCACCATAGGTGATGCGCTAATTTCGCAGATCCCGGCTCTGCTGCTGTCAATTACGGCTGCAACCATTGTCACTCGTGTCAATGGTCCTTTGCAGCTCAATCTGGGTGGCGATATTGTCAGCCAACTGACGGCCAGCACGCAAGCGCTGCGGTTGGCCGCCGGCGTCCTGATTGTGATGGGGCTCGTACCGGGTTTCCCTTTGCCTCCGTTCATCATGCTGGCCGTACTCTTCGGCGCGGCGAGCTTTGTCAATGTTGGCGTGCAGCGCGCCAAGAACGCCGCCAAGACGGAGGTCAGTAGCGCCGGTACGCCTCAAGCTCCATCGCAGGGTCAGAAACAGACCTTGCCTGCAGAGGCCCTTCCAATCGCGCTGTTCCTCGCACCAAACCTTGCAGGTGCAATCGACAAAGAGGAACTCGAGCAGGCAATCGTGCGAATATCGACACTGGTCTCATCTGATCTTGGTATCACAATTCCGCGCATACCAACCAAGATAGACCAGCTTTTACCTGAATCGCAATTCAGGGTAGACGTTGAGGGAGTGCCCGTTGGGCGAGATTTTGTGGATCCGACGCAACTCATGCTCAACGACGACGTAGCGAATATTGAATTGAGCGGTATCCCCTTTCGGCAAGACGTAGAGACAAATCGGATTTGGATCGAACAACTTCATGCGCCGGCTCTCAAAGCAGCCGGGATAGGGTATCACCGTCCGAGCGAAGTCGTCGCCTTGCGCGTCCAGTCGACATTGATGCGCTATGCACAGCGCCTGGTGGGCATTCAGGAGACCCGACAATTGCTGGGCCGAATGGAGCAGGAATATGCCGATCTGGTGAAGGAGGTGCTGCGCACGATGCCGGTTCCCCGGATCGCCGATGTCCTGCGCCGCTTACTGGACGAGGGCATCCCAATTCGCAACACTCGCTTGGTCCTGGAGGTGTTGGCAGAATGGAGTGAGCGCGAACAAAATGTTGTGTTGCTTACCGAATATGTTCGCTCCGGTCTGAAACGGCAGATCTGTCATCGCTATGCCAACGCCCACCGTGTCGTGGCAGCCTTTATCGTAGAGCGCCACACCGAGGATATCGTGCGCGGTGCGGTGCGCGACACCGCCGTGGGTCCTTATCTCGTTTTGGACGATTGCGATAGCGAGATGCTGCTTTCGCAGTTTCGCAAGATCCATTCGAGCATCGCACGCGGTCAGAGCCAACCCGTCATTCTGGGTTCGATGGATATCCGGCGTTTCGTCCGGGGTTTTCTCACCCGCAACGGGATCGACCTTCCTGTTCTTTCGTATCAGGATCTCGCTGCGGATTTTACGGTTCAGCCGATTGGATCCGTCAAGCTAGAGGCTTCACAACATAAGACTTCCCCAGGAGAGCGTCGTGACCCGATCGCCGCAACCAGCTAACAAAGGCACAGCAGTGGTCGTGAGATAGCAGTTGAATTTATGTAAAATGAATGTCTGGCGGCGGTTGTTCTCACTTGATCCGAAGTTATACTCAGCCATCCTCGCTCCGCTTGCCATTCTGCTACTCGGAGGCTGCGCGAGCTCGCCTAAGCCCAGTCCTTCATCGCAGCAAGAGACCGCTCCAGAACGCTAGGCGACAAGGATATCGATCCTGCTATGCGCGACCGCATTGCCTACGCTCTCCAAGCGGACGCTGACGAGGAGACTTTTCGCGAAACGTTGAAACAACAACCGGGCAAGGTCAATGCGGCGATTCCTCTGGCGCGTGCCCTGCTGGTGCGCAAGCGCCCGGATGAGGCGCTTGATGTCCTCGACAAGGTCTTGCTCGCGGTCCCTGCAGACCTGCGCGCCCTGAATTGCGAAGGGAGTTGTGCTTGACAGTGAAGGACGTCACCGTGAAGCACAAGCGCTATATCGGCAAGCTCTCGCAACGACCCTCGATAATCCGATGCTGCGCAACAACTTAAAGCTGTCGCTCGTACTTAATGAGAAGGCCAAAACAGGAAGCGCGAGCCTACAGCAGTTTTAGCCGCCCATCAGGGGGCGCAATCTCGCTAGCGCCGTTGCTCGCTAACGATACATTTCCTGCAGGGTTTGGTAGGTTGAGCACGGCTCAGCCTGCATCCGCTGGGGTCCTTTTTCGGCTAACGGGTTAGTCGCGAGTCAATGTGCAGATGCTCTCTTATCCCCGAGGCTTGGGATTGCGTGTGCTGGTTCTGACACTCATGTCTGTCTTCCAGCGACCTAGTGTATGCGATGGAGAGAGCATTTGCTGGTTTTTCTCTACAGCAACGCCGAAGAAACATTACGCACGACGCAAGCAATTCGCATTGCTTGTCGCACCGGCCGCCGACGAACAACTTGATGGTATGCTCAGCACGAGGTGGCTCGACATCTCTCCAGATTTGGCGTCTTCGATCGAAACGGCCGAAGACACACCATCAGATTCGCTCCTCAAACGGAAATCACTTTGGACCGTTCTGATGGTGGACATTGGCGCACACCGCGACTGGGCTGGAAACCGGCACGATGACGCGTGGCCCCCATGGCGTCAATCCGCGAATGATTCCTCCTCTCCGGATGCAAATGGAAAGCCCCGGCTCGAAGCCGGGGCTTTTGTTGAGCTATCATCGCCGCGCAACTCTCATAGACCACGGTGCGGTTGTTACCAGGGATCTCATCCGGTCAAAGCGGTCGGCTTCGACCCGCCGAGGACTCAACGTAAGCCGACAATGTCGACTTACGTTGCTCCACCGCCCGCCGCGACACGAACGCTTGCAGATCCGCGCTACATAAAGTCACCGTCCTCGTCGGAATCTGCTGCAGCTTCAGTATCACTGTCCGCTTTGGAGAGATAGCGCCGAGAACTAGTTGCACGTTGCCATTCACCATCGCTGTTTAGCTCCCACTTTCCGGACTGGGTGGGATCGAGCACCATGTCGTCCTCATCCACTTCAACGAACCCCATTGCTTGCGCGCGGGCTTTCGCTTCTGGATTAGCAGGACGCCAATTCACCAACGGTCGTTCGCCGTCTTGCCGAAGTTGGTGCTCGAGCAGAATATCGCCAGCATTCGTGACAAGCGGATGAGCCACCTGAAAGTCGACAACTGAGGTGACTTCACTTCTTCCGGGGAACTGGTCTCGCCACCTACCGCTTTCGAACTCAGTCATGCTGAATCCGCGTTCAGTCCTTTGCAGGCCGACGCTCATATTTCCTAACTGGTAGCTGTAGTATCGGGCGTCCTCGGAATCTCTTCTGACGGCGTACTTCTCGGCAACCTCTACCGTGCGCCTTGCTCTTTCAGATACAAGCTCAGAGTATTCGTGAGGATTGTTGGCGATTCGATTGATAGCTTCCCCATGATAGTTCCGCGCCTCTCTCCTGAATGTCGCTTGATCGATCTCAACCACGGGTGGCCTTGCAAGGAGGGCATATTGCGGATGCGAAGATGAGCTGCCGGCCGAATCTTGCAACTGCATTCTAGCGAACGCGTCCGCGAAGTCTTGGCTTTCGCAATTCGAATGCTCCGCATCTTGCCGATAATAAGTTTCGTTCTCGGAAAAATTGTTGATTCGACCGTACATGATGAGCACTCTCCTATGGTTCACATGTCTTGCATTGTGTCGGGCCGCTGACCAACCCACTCGTAGACCCCTAAGCTGTCCATACTCTGACACCAGCCTATAAATGGAAGGGACCTGCTGCTGCGCGGTGCTGGTCAGCGAGTACAGTTTCGGCGCCATGCCTCGGAACCGGTTGATGAGCGCCGTAACGAACAGGCCTCGCCTCCGCTAGGGCGAGGACCTTCCGAATAGAGTTGCATCATCCAAGCTCGCTCCTCCTCAGCATAGGATTAAATCAGACAATTCCCCTCTGACGATGTCGATTCGGGAGAAACAACAGGCTCTAGATCGAGATCTTACTTGGCCTGTTTGGATCGTGGTCGAGTAGCTCAGCCATTTGGCTTTCGCCCTCACAGATCCGGGCAGGCGGCTTTCCCGCACCCGGCTCTTCCCGAGAGTAACCCGCGTCATATCCGCGCCTGCGCCCAAGTGCGAGTGATGCCCGGACCGGGCAGACGGAAGTGTGTCGTCAGGGTCTCGAACTCCGACCAGCCCATGCGCCGACTTTTCTGGCTACGCCGTCTCAGACAGCGCATCCACGTCCGACGCACTTCGCGGTAGAAGCCGTTGAGCGCTGGATAATTGTGCGGCCTGCCGTAGTAGCCGTAGTGTCCACGCAGAACAGCGGCGAACCACTGGTGCTGCGTGGCCAGTGACTCGTGCATGAGCCGCCAGGCGTCCTGGCGCAACGCCGTCAGCTTGCGCGTCAGGCGTTTCCCGTCCGTCTTGTGCTTCACCATGAACCGGCCGTCCCGGGTCCGCCCGCAGTAGTGGGTGAAGCCGAGGAAGGCGAAGGTCTCGGGCCGCCGCTCGCCGCGCCGCTGACGCGAGAGGGCCTCAAACCGGCCAAACTCGATCAGCCGCGTCTTGCCCTCATGAAGCATCAGGCCAAAGCTGGCCAGCCGCACCTTGAGGGCCAAGAGCATCTCCTGCGCATCCGCCTTACTCTCGAAGCCCATGACGAAGTCGTCGGGCATAGCGCACGGTGCGACCGCGTGCATGGCGACGGCGCCATTGGTGGGCCCAGAGATCGAGGACGTAGTGCAGGAAGACGTTGGCGAGGAGCGGGCTGATGCCCGCCCCTTGCGGAGTACCCCTGTCCGTTTCTTGCTTCTCGCTGCTCTCCAGAACACCGGCCCGCAGCCACAGCCCAATGAGCCGTAGAATGCGAGGATCGGCGATCCTGTGCGCCAGCATCCGCAACAGCCACTCGTGGTCGACCGAGTCGAAGGAAGCGGCCACACACTACCCATCGCCATGATATCCCAGCTTCGGTGACGATCACGCGCAAGCGTCACGCATTCGAAGGTCAGGCGTTGGCCGTGATCGGCACCATTAGGCGGCGCGGCGTCCGCTATCTCCTCACAGTTCTGCCAGATGGCAGTCGGTCGTTGATTCCGGCGAGTTGGACCGATTGGAAGGTTGAGCCGCTTGGAGGCACGCCGCCGACCGATGACGCTGTCCACGATCTCGGCAGGCTCGGTGATTTGCTCCACTTGCGCAAGCTCGTCGACGCTCTTTGCATCGGGGGTGCCGAGTCGGCGCCGTGCAAGGAGAGTCGCCATGCAATTGAACCTGGAGTTTTTCGATCAGCCCGATGTTCCACCAAGCGCGCCAGCAGCGTGGGACCAAATCGACGAAGCCGCCCGCATGGCGGCAATCGAGATTCTGGCGCGCCTCATTGCACGCCTGCTCCCGGACGACCTGGCGATGGAGGCAAGCGATGAGTGAGCGCGTCAAGATTACGTCAAGTCATCTCTCTCGACAGGCTTTCGTCTATCTGCGCCAATCCAGCGCCGCACAGGTCGAGCACAACCGCGAATCAACCGACCGGCAATATGCGCTTGCCGGCAAAGCGCGTGACCTCGGCTGGCCCGATGAACGCATCATCGTTATCGACGAGGATCTTGGCCTCTCCGGTTTGGGCTCGGTGGCGCGTTCGGGCTTTGCCCGCCTCACCGCCGAAGTGGCGCTCGCGCGCGTGGGCCTGGTGCTCGGTCTCGAAGTCTCGCGGCTCGCGCGCAATAACGCCGAATGGTACCGCCTGATTGATCTGGCCGGATTTACCGACACGCTGATCGGCGATGCCGACGGCATCTATCATTCGGCCGTCTTCAACGATCGCCTCTTGTTGAGGCTCAAAGGCACGATGAGCGAAGCCGAACTGCACGTGCTGCGGGCTCGCCTCAACGGCGAATCCGCAACAAGGCGGCGCGGGGTGAACTGCGCCGCGGGCTGCCGGTCGGCTTCGTCTGGGGCGAGGCTGATGGCGAGGTCCGCTTCCATCCTGACGAAGCTGTCGTCATCGCCATTCGCAGTGTTTTTGCACGCTTTGCCGAGATGGGATCGGCGCGTCGCGTTTGGCTCTGGTTTCGTTCCGAGGGGCTCACGTTCCCGCTGCAGCTGCACGCCCGTGCCCAGATCCGTTGGGTCGAGGCAAGCTACACCGCCATCCACCAGGTCTTGACCAATCCCGTCTATGTCGGCGCCTATATCTATGGCAAAACGCGTCAAGAGACGATTCTCTTTAGCACTGGTGCCCGCAAGAGGCGGATTCGATTCTTGCCGCGTTCCCAATGGCAGGTTCTCATCCCCGAGCATCATCCAGGGTTCATCGACTGGCAGACCTATGAAGCAAATCAGCAACGTCTCGCCGCGAACACGCGACCCCAGCCGCACAAGGGCGGCGGCGCCGTGAGAGAGGGCAACGCCCTCCTGCAAGGTCTTGTCAGTTGCGGCCATTGCGGCCGCCGCCTGCACACCCACTATCGCGGACGCAATTCTTCGCCAGGTTATCACTGTGCTGGCAAAGTGCTGGTCGAGAACCGAGGCGTTTACTGCCTCAATATCGGCGGCGTTCAGGTCGATGACGCCATCACCCGGGCGTTCATTGCCGCGTTGGAGCCCGCCAAACTGACCGCGACACTCACCGCCGAGAGGGAGGCGACGGGAAGTCTAGTGTAGTGAACACCTAACTTTCGTGCGCTAGTGTCGGGGGCCGCGTGAGCTGTCGTTGTGTGAGTGAGCAAACTGCTCGTAGATCGAGCTAATCAGCTCAACGGGGATGATATCGAAGCGGTATGGAAATAGCGAATGCTGCCCAGTCTCCGGGTCAATGGCTTCGAGAAAGTCCGCAACCGAACAAAGTGCTTATGGCGCAAGCGGCTCATTGGCATGGAGGCTGGAAACATGTCTCCGTTGAACGTGGCGCGAAGCCATGCAAATAACGCGTGCGAAGACGTCGTATTGCGTAAGGCGTCAGGCAACGTGTCTTCGCCGCAATGTTTTTTGAGCTTGCGCTTATCTACGATACCGCGGTCGACGAGATACTGGGTAAATATTACTCGGCCGATTAGACCTTGAGCGATGCCTCGCTCTAGGTCATCAGCGACGAGGTCCCGCTCGAGAGCGCTTAGATCGGACAGAAGCCTTTGATCGACGGTATTCTTCCGATTGATGGAATCGTTTCGAAGCCAGAATTGGCCGCTCTCCATTGCGAGGCGCCCGGCGAGTTCGTCCAGCGCGGTTAGCTCGCTAGCGATGATCTTGAACGTGTGGAGTCGGTTAGCTTCCGCATCGCCTTGTGCAAGCGGCCGGCCAAAGCCGTTGTAAAGCTCGATTGTGCTCGGGCTGACGATCCACAGGAGGGGCGTGTCGTGCCCATGGCGTCGCCAGCCTCTCAAGCTCGCTCGTCGATCACGCGAAGTCAAAGGAACTTGCCGTTCGCACCAGGGACGTCGCGTTACCAACGGCCCCGAGTAGAGCAGTTGTTCAATCGGTTTCCTCTTAAGCACGCAAGATGCGCTGAAAGCGCCCTGGCGTTCACCACAAGTCGGCAGCCGACATTTATCGGAAATTGAACGGTGATGGGTTGCGCCGGCTCGCCGCGAACAGAAGCCCTGCGTCCATTCCGAAGCCGAGCTTTTGAGTGTCTGCCTTTCGCAAGAACCGTTAGTTGCGGGGATACGCAACACCCGATTGTTGCGTTTGGTAGAACAGGAAATTCCGAGAGCCTCTGCATAACTGATCAGAAATGGCGACTCTGCGCCCCAACGCCTTCTAAGCTGTTGATTTAAAAGGTAGTTCATCGCTGCGCAGGTTGCTCGACCTGCTTCGCGAGCGCTAACCGGATCTCTCGGCCGCTCGAGGGACGGAATGAGTGTCACTTCGCTGGGGACATCGCAAGGCGCGGTCGGTCGCCACAAAGCGCTCGATCATGGGAGGAATCAATTTAGGGGGCTCTGTTGGCGTCGCGCTGCGGTTCCGTGTCAGAATTTCCGCGTTGTCCGGCCTCTAACGGGGCTATTTCATGCCTGTGATGTCTGGTTGCTAAGACGGTCGCCGGACATCCACACGATGACGAGGTTGGCCGAAGCGTTGAAGGAGGTCTTATCCTAGTGTCTTGAACCAGAAGTTCGCAACATCGGGTCTTGTTTTTCCGGGGCGCTGTAACGACAGAAGCGCTCGATGGAAGCAAGGATGTCGTCGGCGGATTTGGTCCATCGGAACGGTTTCGGATCGGCGTTGTGTCGTTCGATGAATGAGGCGATGTCTGCCCTGAGGGCGGCTACGCTGCGATAGACGCCGCGCCTGATCTTCTTATCGGTAAGAAGCGCGAAGAAGCGCTCGACCTGATTGAGCCATGACGAACTGGTCGGGGTCAGGTGCACATGCCAGCGCGGCCGTTTAGCCAGCCATTTCCGGATCAGCGGAGTCTTGTGGGTGGCATAGTTATCCATGACGAGATGGACGTCGAGTTGGCGGGGCACAGCGGCCTCGATCTCGTCCAAGAACTTGCGGAACTCGGCGGCACGGTGCCGTCCGTAGCACTTGCCGATAACCCGTCCGGTCGCAATGTCGAGGGCGGCGAACAGCGATGTGGTGCCGTGTCTTTTGTAATCGTGGCTCCTTCGGGCCGGCTGGCCGGGACGCATTGGCAACATCGGCTGACTGCGGTCCAACGCCTGGATTTGCGACTTTTCGTCTACACACAGAACGATGGCGTGTGCCGGCGGCGAGACGTAAAGGCCTACGACATCGCGCACCTTGGCCACGAAGTTCGGATCGGTCGAGAGCTTGAACGTCTCCATCCGGTGCGGCTGGAGGCCGAAGGCCCGTCAGATGCGTTGTACCGTCGATACGGATAGGCCGCTCGCCTTCGCCATGTCCCGGGAGCTCCAATGAGTGGCGTTCTCAGGGCAACTCTCCAACGTTCTCACGATCACGGCTTCGATGCGGGCGTCGTCAATCGTGCGAGGCGCGCCGGAGCGCGGCTCATCATGCAGCCCGGCCACGCGCTGCTCCACAAAACGTCGTCGCCACTTGCCTACTGTGCCCCGCTCCAGGCCTAGCTTGGCCGCCACGTCCTTGTTCTGACCACCTTCCGCGCAGGTCAGCACGATCCGGGCTCTCAAAGCCAGCGCCTGCGCCGTCTTCCGCCGCTTCGTCAGCGACGTCAGTTCGGCGCGCTCGTCATCGCTCAATATCAGGGGGGCAAGTTGCTGGACCGCCATCGGAGACTCCGTCGCTGTTTGCCGCCATCTTTGGCACAGCGACGCGAATCTAATGCGAATCTACGATTGCGAACTTGTGACTCAGGACACTAGAGTTTTACTTCACCGATCTGGCGAACAGTCGTTGCAACGCGACTGCAAAAAAAGGGAGGCTGCCAACTGCGCGGGTGTGAATTGGCCGGATAGCTCTCGACTTAAGCAATGGTTTCCACGATTTCATAGCGCCGGATCAGCGGTCCGATCCCCTCGTTGAGCAGGGTCAGGACGTTCTGCGTTGTCGGAGCGAGGAGTTCAATCCGCTCGATGCGAACTGGACTCCATGAAGGCTGCTTGTCCTCATCCGAGGCGATTTCCTCGCGGAGTTCGAGAACGATCTGTCGCACCTCTTCCAGCTCTGCAAAAAAGAAACTCTGGATTCCTGTGTCTTTCCAGCGATCTTCGTTCGGCTCAATCTCGCGTGAGTAGGTATATAAGATCATGGTTCCTCGCCTGCATGGGCGGCGGCGATCAAGGTGAGACCTTAGCGACAATCAGGATGAGACTGCGCGGATGGGGACGGACCGAAGGGAGGGCGTAGCCCGACCGGAGGACCGTTCCCATCGGCGTCGCGTTTTTCGGACCGGTCTGGCGGCTGGGTGCGGCTGGTGCAAGCTGTTGATTCGTCTCGACAAGAGGGAATCGATGCCTTGCCTGGCCTTCACATCACCGACCACCAGATGAGATGGGATGGTTGCCGCCCTCCCCAGACGGCATCGTAATGTGCCAAGAACGCAGTGTTTGAACCCCGAAGCGAAGAGGACGGCAAATTGATGGATACGGTGATCGGAGTGGATCTAGCCAAGAATGTGTTTCAGCTCCACGGGGCGTCAATGGCGGGACACTTGAAATTTCGAAAGAAACTGTCGCGGCTTCAGTTTCGGAAGTTCATGGCGGGCCACCCATCGGCAGTGGTGGTGATGGAAGCCTGTGGCAGCGCCCACTATTGGGCACGGGAGATGGTCAAGCTCGGCCATGAAGTGAAACTGATCGCTCCGCAATATGTGAAGCCTTTTGTGAAACGCCAAAAGAACGACGCGGCTGATGCCGAAGCAATCGTGATCGCGGCACAGCGCCCCGAGATGCGCTTCGTCGAGCCGAAATCGGAAGAACAGCAGGCCAGGGCAGTGCTCTTTCGGGCTCGGAAGCGCCTTGTTCATCAGCGCACCGATCTGGTGAATGCGCTGCGTTCTGTTCTCTACGAATTCGGCCATATCATCCCGCAAGGAATCGAACAACTTAAACGCATTGACGCAATCCTCGAAGATCCGAACAGCGATCTACCAGAACTGGTCCGCGAGGAATGTCGGAGTCTCATTGATCAGATCGCCTACAAGACGGAGCGGATCGATGCCAAGGCAGAGCAGCTCAAGAAGTTGGCGACGCGGACGGTCACGGCGCAGCGGCTGCAGACAATGCCGGGGGTCGGCCCGCTGACCGCACTCGCGATCGAGGCTTTCGCGCCCGACATGGCGGCCTTTCGACGTGGCCGAGACTTCGCGGCTTGGCTCGGCTTGGTCCCACGGCAACATTCCTCAGGGGGAAAGGAAAGGCTCGGACGCGTTTCGAAGGAAGGACAGGCGGACATTCGCCAGTTGCTCATCGTTGGGGCGATGTCGCGGCTGAACTGGCTCGGGCGCAAGTCGATCCCTAGCGGATCCTGGCTGGCGCAGATGCTGGCGAGGAAGCCGCGCATGCTTGTGGCGATCGCCTTGGCGAACAAGATGGCTCGGACGATTTGGGCCATGCTCACCCGGAAGGAGGATTATCGGAACCCAGCGCAGGCAGTGACGGCATGACTGCATGCAGCACGAAATAGCCTGACGTTGGCGAAGGGGGTGTGAGAAGGCGACGACCCGAATGGGCGCAACGATCGAACAGATCTGGATCAGGAAACCAGCTAGAGCCAAAGAGCCGACGTGCTCGGAGATGAGAATTGGACCTGGTCCGCGGATCACCATACCGGCCAGCGGCTTCTGAAAATGCCGTAAAGGAAGGCCTGACAGAAGACCGCACTCGATCACACGCCAAAGGGTCAGAAACTTCTTGCATTGCGGGCGGCAACCACAGAAGGCTGTACATGACCTACCGACTGACATTGTCTCCCGAGGCCGCGGCGGCCAAGGCGGGGTTCTCGAAAGCGAGCGCGTATCGGATCGAGGACGATTTGCGCCTGCCATCGCAGAAGAAGGTGCCGAGAGGCCGGCGACGGTCCGATCCGCTCGTGCCCTATTGGGACGCCGAGATCGTTCCGATCCTGAAGGCTGCGCCCGGCATCCGCGTGATCGGCGTGCTGGACGAGCTGCGCCGTCGGCATCCCGACCTCAACCCCAACATCCGACGCACGCTGGAGCGGCGCATCAATGCCTGGCGGGCGCTCAATGGCCCTGAACAGGACGTGATCTTCCGCCAGGAGCACGAGCCCGGTCGTCTGGGTCTGTCCGACTTTACCGATACAAGCCCGCTCGGCATTGCCATTGCTGGTGAGACGCTCGATCACCGGCTCTACCACTTCCGGCTGGCGTTCTCCGGCTTTGAGCATGCCCATGTCGTGCTCGGCGGCGAAAGCTTCGTCGCCCTGGCCGAGGGCTTGCAGAACGCCCTGTGGGCGCTCGGCGGCGTTCCGCGGGAGCATCGCAGCGACAGCCTGTCGGCAGCATTCCGCAATCTGGCGGCCGACGCGCGGGAGGATCTGACACAGCGCTACGCCGCGCTGATGGGCCACTACGGCATGGCGCCAACGCGCAACAATGCGGGCATTGCACACGAGAACGGCTCGATCGAGAGCGCGCACGGTCATCTCAAACGAGCGCTGGAGGATGCGCTGTTGCTGCGGGGCACGCGCGACTTCATCAGTCTCGATGCCTACCGGGCTTTTGTCGACGAGATTGTCGGCCGGCGCAACGCCAACCTCGCTAAGCGGATCGCGCTCGAAAAGGAAGCACTGGCGCCACTGCCGAAAGGCCGCACGACCGACTTCGAGGAGAAGGTGATCCCGGTGACGTCGTCAGGCGGCTTCATCCTGCGGCGCGTGTTCTACACTGTGCCTTCAAGACTGATTGGCCATCGCCTGCGTGTGCGCATCTTCGACGACCGGCTCGAATGCTTCCTCGGCGTCACGCCGGTCGGGACGCTGCGGCGCGGGCGGCCTGTGTCGGAGAACCACGGCGGGCATGTCGTTGATTATCGGCACGTCATCCATGCCCTGCGGCGCAAGCCGATGGCGCTCGTCAATCTCGTCTATCGCGATCAGCTCTTCCCGCGCGCGGCTTACAAGCGCCTCTTCGAGACCTTGCGGGAGCATGGCGACGACCGGCGCGCCTGCAAGGTGACGGTCGAGCTTCTGGCTCTGGCCCATGAGCGAGCCTGCGAAGCCGAGCTCGCCGAGGCGATCGCGACCGCTCTCGATGCCGGACGGTTACCCGATCTTGCGGCATTGCGCGATCGCTTCCGACCCGAGGCGGCCTCGATCCCGAGTGTCGCCGTCAAGCTGGCGTCGCTCGACGTCTACGATGAGCTGGCCTCCGTCAGCGTCGTGTCGGCCCACTCGAACCTGGGAGGAGCAGCATGACCAGCGGAGCTACCTCCATCGATGCCGCCCGCGTCGAGCTGCTGCTCAATGAGTTGCGCCTGCCCGGCGTCAAGGCGATCTGGCCGAAGCTCGCCGCGCAGTCGGACAAGGAAGGCTGGCCCGCCGCCCGCTTCCTTGCGGCCCTTGCCGAGCACGAGGCAGCCGATCGCACCCGCCGCCGCATCGAACGACACATGGTGGAAGCGCGTTTGCCCGCCGGCAAGACGCTCGCCACGTTCGAGTTCGAGAGCGTGCCTATGCTGTCAAAGGCACAGGCGATGGCGCTCGCCGCCGGTGACGTCTGGTTGAAGACCGGCGCCAATCTGCTGCTGTTCGGTCCACCCGGCGGCGGCAAGACCCATCTCGGCGCAGCGATCGGCCTGGCTCTCGTCGAGGACGGTTGGCGCGTTCTCTTTGCACGTACCACTGATCTGGTGCAGCGGCTGCAGGTGGCCCGGCGCGAGCTGGCGCTGGAGTCCGCAATCGCCAAGCTTGACCGCTACGACCTCCTGATCCTCGACGACATCACATATGTGAGCAAGGACCAGGCGGAAACCAGCGTATTGTTCGAGCTGATCGCCTCCCGCTACGAGCGACGCTCGCTGCTGATCACGGCCAATCAGCCATTTGGCGAATGGGGGCGTATCTTCCCCGATCAGGCGATGACACTGGCGGCGATCGATCGCCTGGTGCACCACGCCACGATCCTCGAGATGAACGTCGAGAGCTACCGTCGAAAAGTTGCTCTCGATCGCAGGCGCGGTCCAGGCCGGCCGCCGGTTCACGCCACTCCAAATGAACTCGAGAAGGCGGTGACTGACGCTGGCAATGCCGCTTGATTGTCGCGCAGCGTCAATCAAGCCTTGCCAAGCCCGCAGCCAGCGTCAATTATCTTCTGACTCGGCCGCCTCGTCTCATCTTGATTGACGCGCCGCTCTCATCCTGATTGTCGCGCCATACCTGCATACCTGCGATATCCCCGCCGGTCTTATACTTTCCAATTCTGCCATGGAAGATCAAATCCCTTGTTGAGGACGATGTAGTTGTCACTCTCCGGCTCGTGCGAGTCCGATGAAGTGCGTGCACTCCGGGCGGCAAACGGGCAATGGCGCGACACCTCCAGGCCTTCAGCCATCTCGTGAGGACTTGTCGACAAGATCGGACAGCTTCAGTTGGAACTGTCGCCGTCGGAATCCCTGCAAACCGTCCCTGACGGCGAGTAAATGCGTCCAGCACTATGGCCGTATGGGCGGGGGCGATAGCCAACGACAGCTTCCGTGGCGTCGGGCGCTGCATGGTACCAATCGTTGCCCACGAGTAGTAAATTCAAATTGCAGGCTTGTGTGGCAAATATCCGGTTCAGGAGGCAGCCGCACTTGCGCTCACAGCGCCGGGGCGTCCATTCCTACGCGATTGGGTTCAAGGAACCTATTCTGTGAGTGCGTAGGGTGGACTGCCCCGGCCCAGTGAAGATCGGGCCAGTGACGCTATCAACCATCAAGATCGATAGCGAGCTAGTGCGGAGCCGATACAAAAACCCGACGCTCATCTCATTAGCACTGTGAGCGCTAGCGGTACGAGGAAAGATGTGATTAGTGCGTTTAGGCTCATAGCAATTCCAGAAAACACGCCAGCCACCTCGTCCACCTGAAATGCTCGCGCGGTGCCGATCCCGTGCGCGGCGATTCCTGCCGCAAAGCCACGAGCCCGAAAATCGGTGATGCCGGTACGGTTCATCAATCGCGTGACAACGGTCGCTCCCATGATCCCGGTGAGGATGACCGCGACTGCCGTCAGAGACGGATCCGCCTGCAGCGTTTCGCTGATGCCCATTGCGACCGCGGCCGTTACCGACTTCGGGGCAAGGGACAGGATCACCTCGCGAGGCAGGCCGGCAGCCTCCGCAAGCAGCACAATCGAGAAGACGGCCGTGACCGAGCCCGCAACGAGCGCTGCCAGCATCGGCACGATCGAGGCAAGGACAATCTTGCGATTTTCGTATAGCGGGACCGCGAGCGCGACGGTTGCCGGGCCGAGCAGGAAATGCACGAACTGCGCTCCGCCGAAATAGATCGCATACGGCGTGCCAGTTGCGAATAGAAACGCGCCGATGATCCAGACCGCGTGCAGCACGGGATTGGCAAGGGCATGACGGCGAAGCGCAAGCGACACGGCATCCGCGATTGCATAGACCAGCAAGGTGACCGTCAACCAAAGCAACGGGGATTGCGAGAGATAGACCCAGAGGGAGAACGGATTGTCCTTCACGGTGCCTCGCTGAACAGCCGACTGATAAGGCGGAACGTCAGAACCGTCGCAAGCAAAGTCACCATGACCGAGACAGCAAGGATCAATATTATAGCGAGCCCGTGCGTCGCGAGGAGATCGAGCTTTTCCACGACGCCAATGCCGGCTGGGACGAACAGGAGCGACAGATGCTTGAGCAGCCCCTTGCTTGCTGTTTCCACGCCGCTATTTCGTAGTGGGCCTCGAGCGATGCTTGAAAATCTGTCACGGGCAAGCAGCAGAATCAGCAAGAGCAGGAGCCCGAGCACGGGACCTGGCAGCGGTAGGCCGAGGCCCCGGGTGATGACTTCGCCGGCGAGTTGGCAGAGCAAGATAAGACTGAGACTTGCAAGCATGAAACACCCTGAGCGGCACATTCATATCAGGAGGAGCTACCGAAAAATTGTCCATGGCCGCGTGGTCGAGAACCGACCGCCCCTTCTTCGATTTGCTCAAGTCCGAGACGGCTTCTGACCACATCAGGTGCTCGCCCGGATCACGAACTTAGTACTGAGATATCCCTCGATTGCTTCCACCCCGCCTTACGAACCGTAGCTGGAATCCCTGATGTTTCCGAACGGGACTTCTGAAAGCGCCAAGCTAGGTATTTGATGGACACCATACCGCTTTCAAGCGGTCGGCCCCGAAGGCACAAGCCGTCGATTGGCCTCCTCGGCGACCTCGTCGTAGCTCTTGAATGCAATGATCTGGCGCGAGCGGCCAAACGACTCTTCATTCATGATACACGCCTCGGGCGAGGTCCCCGTCAGGACCGTTGACTCGACGAAGAACCCTTCGTTGCCAATGCGCTTGCCATCGGTCTGCAAGAATGCGCCGCGCTGGACTGACAGCGCCGGCAACGAAGCTCTCCATCGCATCGGCCAGCCGCGAATTGGCGAGTTGTCCCCCATTCGCGTATCCTTCTCGAACACATTTCCGACCTTGATGCGCCAAGCTTCTATCGTAGTTCGCCAAGTCGGCCCTTCTCGCCACATTTCAGACCTTTCTTGATAGGGCATTGAATTCGAGCAGCAGGCAATCCGCTATGCCTTCACCATGGCTGCGACCACCAGGAAGGAATGAACGCGTTCTCTGAGAAGCGTTCGCCGAAGTTTCGGGGTAGCTAGACGAGAAAGAGAGCTGGGGAGTAGTCATCAGAGGCCGTTGGGTCTGCACCGGCTATCGCGGCCGGACACCGGGCTTGCCAACCACAGGGAACGTAAATTCGATTCCCGCTTCAGAAAACGTCTTCCGCAACGTTTCCATCAGCTCATCAGACATCTGGGGAGTGTCATTGTACTCCTCCAGCCGCCGAATGACCGCGGAAGACACGCCCGCTCGCTCCGCTAGCTCCTTTACCGACCAGTTTAACATTCCACGCGCTGCACGCAGTTGCCTCCCCGTGACCTTTGAGGCCCCTCTTCGCTCCCGCGCGAGTATATCATGGTGTGCGTCGCTCCACGTGCCGAGCCATTCTCGAACGCCACCCTCGCTGTTCTTGAGGGGCACCGCCGCGCCCTGGTGCCAGCGATAGATGCCGTCCGGCCGGCGCAAGCGACATTCGACGTTATAAGGCTGCGCTGTCTCGACCGAGACCGCCCACTCTCTTAGAGCTGCCTCGCGGTCATCCTCATGGATGAGACCGATCCAGTCCTTGAAACGTGATCCATGATCTTCGGCAGTCTCTAGCGCATTGGAAACTGCAGTGAGGCGACCATCGCTACTGCTTGTCCATGGGAAACCCCGACAGATCTCAGCCAATGCCCTGTAGCGCTCCGCTTCTACTTTGAGCGCGTCCAAGAGATTGCGCTGTTCAGTGATATCGCGCGCGAGCCCAAGAATGCACTCTGGTTTGCCGGCCTCATCGAGCAGCGGTTCGGCCCGGCCGTGGATCCAGCGCAAAGTTCCGTTCGGACGGATGACACGAAATTCACCCTCGAGCAACGATCGATTGAGCTCCCGTGCGCCGAAACAGCGCATGCTGCTGCGGTCATCGGGATGAATCCTTTTCTCGATTTCCGCGTATGCTGGCGTAGTTCGACGCGGATCCAGCCCAAATAGCTCATAAAGGCCACGGGACCATTGCATCTGGCCGTTGCCGTCGCTGCGCCACAGTCCGACAGAGAGCTTCTCTTCCAAGAATGGAAGGACATTTGCAAGGCTGAGGCCGCTCTCGAAGTCAGGCAATGTGAGCTCCTGGCCGGACCTGGGGCCGAGTTCGGTGCATCTCGCGCGCGATCATCTTTGACGCCTCGCCCTCCTCCCGACCGCAACCAAGACGCCTCGCCCGACGGTTCACGGCAAATGACCTTGTCCTTCTTAGCAGGCAGCCACGCGGAGATTGTTTGTCGCGCCTCTATGTCCGAATGGCAGGCCAAAAACCACCACCGCCAGGTCGCCCGACCGCGCATAACCTTCCCGCTGGGCCGCCACGGCGGCGATCTGGGTTATTTCCTCATAGCCAGAGGGATCGCTGGCCACCACACTGTGTACGCCCCACAACAGGCACATGCGCCGCGCCACGTTTTCATCCTGCGTCAGAGCAAGGATCGGAACCGGCGGCCGCTTGCGCGAGATGCGGGCCGCGGTCGTCCCGCTGGCTGTGAAGCCGACGATGGCTTTGGCCTCGATGGTGGCTGCAAGATCTGCACCCGCGGCAGCGACCGCATGCGGAGGCGTATTCTCCTCGTCAACTCGTGAGGCCTCAATCAGGGACCGGTAGAGACGATGCTGCTCTGTACTCCTGATGATGCGATCCATCATGGCGACGGCCTCGATGGGATAGGCGCCGCTTGCCGATTCGGCTGACAGCATCACGGCATCGGCGCCATCATAGATGGCGGTCGCAACATCTGAGGCTTCCGCGCGCGTTGGCGTCGGCGCCGCCACCATAGAGTCGAGCATTTGGGTTGCGACGATCACGGGCTTTGCGGCCAGCCGGCAGGCGCGGACGAGTTCTTTTTGCCGGCCAGGCACGTCTTCTGGGGGGATTTCGACCCCGAGATCACCGCGCCCGACCATGAGAGCGTCTGACAACTGAATGATATCGTCGATGCGATCAAGCGCCATGGGCGTCTCGATTTTGGCGACGAGGCCCGCTGCTTCACCAATGAGGGCCCGCGCCTCGATCAGGTCTGAAGGCTTCTGAACAAATGACAGCGCAACCCAGTCGACACCGAGCTCCAGGCCGAAGGCGAGATCGGCGCGATCTTTCTTGGTGAGGGGCGAGATATCGAGCGACGCCCCCGGCAGGTTTACGCCCTTATGATCGCGGATCGGGCCGCCGACAATGACGCGCGCGACCATTTCGCGATCGCCCGGTCTTTCGACGCTCAGGCGCACACGGCCGTCGTCGATGAGCAGCTTTTGGCCTGGATGCGCAGCTGCAAATATTTCCGGATGCGGCAGAGGGATTGCCTGCTTTCCACCTCTTGCTCCGTCGAGGACAAAGCGGACGCTCTCTCCAGCATGCAGGCATAGCTTGCCCTCTTCAAGCAAGCCGATCCGGATTTTCGGGCCTTGCAGATCCTGTAGCACTCCGATGGGACGGCCGAACTCTTGCTCGAGCGCGCGGATCGCCGAAAACGCGCGCGCGTGGTCGTCTTGGCTGCCATGGCTGAAGTTCAGGCGAAAGGTATCTGTGCCTGCAAGATAGAGATCACGGATTTTGTTAGCCTCGGTTGTGGCCGGACCGAGGGTTGCGACGATCTTGGCGTGGCGCGAACGACGCATCAAAATTGAATCCTGTGCAATGGGCTACGTTAGGGATCGGCGCTCATAGCTGTTGCCAATACCGGGTTTATCACGCGCCTCGCCCGCGCCATTCCCAAGTCGACATCACGCTCCCGAAGCGGCAGCAGCTTTCTCTTGCTGCGTCGAGGAAACGATACTGTTGACGGCCCGGTACGCGAACACAATGGCTGGCCCAATGGTGATGCCTGCTCCGGGATAGATCCCACGCATCGGGGAGGTCATGTCATTGCCGCAAGCATAGAGTCCTGGAATTGGCCTTTCCTGACCGTCCAATACCTGCCCGCAAGTGTCGGTTGCCAATCCGGTTGCAGTGCCGAGCGTTGCCGGAACGATTGGGAGTGCGACGAACGGGCCGGTTTTGATTGGCCCAAGGTTTGGGTTCTTCTTGCCCACGGCCGAATCGCCGAGCGTGCGATTGAAAGCCGATTCACCGCGATTGAACAGCGGATCGCGCCCCTCAGACGCATGCGCGTTGTGTTCTTCGACAGTCTTTTGAAGCGCGGCGGACTCCAATCCCAGCTGCTTCGCAAGCTCTGGAATCGTCCGGGCGACCTTGATGTAGCCAAGGCGCGCATATTTCCCGATGCTCAAGGTCCATGGCCATGGCAGCAAATGCCCCATCCCTCTCAGCCGTACGAAGTCGTGGTCGCAGATGAAATAGAACCGCTTGTCTGCCGGATACCCACCGTTGAACATCGCCAAGCAGATGTCGTGATAGGAATTGGATTCGTTGACAAAACGCTTTCCATCTGGCCCCACGGCAATGACGCCGGGACGGCCGCGGTCGAGCCAGCCGTAGGGAACGACTTGCGAGGAACTGCCGCTCTTCAGAATCGATACGGGCGTCCAGAAGCCGGCAGAGGCAACATTGTTGTCGATTGCCGCTCCGAGCCTTGTCGCAAGAGAGATGCCGTCGCCTGTCGCATCGGGATGGGCGAGCGTGTCGTCGTGCTGGTGGGGGCCACTGAGCTCGGCTC
Organism: Bradyrhizobium sp. CCBAU 53340; assembly: GCF_015291645.1. Classification (NCBI taxonomy): domain Bacteria; kingdom Pseudomonadati; phylum Pseudomonadota; class Alphaproteobacteria; order Hyphomicrobiales; family Nitrobacteraceae; genus Bradyrhizobium; species Bradyrhizobium sp. CCBAU 53340. The sequence continues at coordinate 948,526 of NZ_CP030056.1, read as the reverse complement.
TCAATTGCGCGTTACGCGCAAACCCGCCCGTTGCGAGGATCACCCCATGGGAAGCGCGCACGCGAATCTCGGAATCGGCCGACTTAACGACCGCGCCGGTGACGCGGCCTTCTTCCTTGATCAACTCTACGAGCGGGGATTCCGGCCATATCTCGACGCCGTACTTGCGCAGGCTCACAAGCAAGCGCGCGATCAGGGCGTTGCCTCCGCTGAGCTCGGTGCCGCGCCTGTGGCCAAGCCGGTCACGCGCGTAGCGGCTGACGCGGCGCAAGACGTGCCTGAGCGAGGCAAAGGATTGAAACGGATTGAGGAAGCTTCTCACCTCGCTCGATGAGATCATCATTCCGCCGAGCACAACGCGGATGGGATTGCCTATCAGATCGAAGTCGCTGCCAAGAAGCCGTCCGTCATAAGGCGCGGGGCTCAGTGCCCGGCCCTTATCGACTCCGCCGACCTGGCTTGAATGGTAGTCGGGGGCCGAGGCCAGCGTGAACTTGACTTCAGTCCCGTTCTCAAGGGCGGCGAGCGCAGCCGGGCCGTCCTCGAGATAGGCATCAACAAAGCCTGACCGGTAATATGTGCCAAGTTCATGTTGCAGGTAGGTCTTCGACTTCGCAAGCGAGTCGTCGATCTTCGCCGAGCGCGCTTGGTTCGAGCAAGGAACCCAGATCATTCCATTGGAGAGAGCTGTCGTGCCGCCAAGCCGCGCCGACTTTTCGCAGACAGTGACGCGCAGTCCTGCCTTTGCTGCATAGAGCGCAGCCGAAAGCCCGGCCGCACCACTACCGACCACGAGAACGTCGGTTGCCCAATTGTGCTCCGGCCTCCCCTCTCGGGCGAGTGCGACGGTCTTTCCCTTGCCTGATTGGCCCATCGGGTTATTCATTCGAGCCTCGCTGCGAGTGTTCTCTTGGAGCTGACGTCAGTGATGCCGCGGAAGCGGGACGGCTTTGAACTCCTCAGCCGCCGCCTTCACTGCCCGTTCGATCGGGATTCTTTCGATGGACGAGGCGCCAACGAAACCCACGCATTGCGTTGATCGGTACACCACGATCGTATCCTCCGGCTCCGCGATTGCACCGCCATGGCAAAGCAGGATCACATCGGAGCGCACGCTCCTTGCGGCGTCGCTGATGTCGTTGATGCGCCTGATCGCCTCTTGGATGGGCTGTCCTTCCTCATGGCCGACGAGCCCGCCTCGGGTGGCTCCTACGTGAGGGACGATGCAGTCCGCACCTGCGCCCGCCATCGCTTTGGCGTCGTCAGGGCTCGCGACATAGGCAAGCGAGAAGATGTCCTTCTTGCGCGCAGCCGCGATCATCTCGACTTCGCGTTCGAAGCCTAGTCCGACGCGCCCGCGGCGATAGCGCCATTTGTCGCCCATCGTGGAGATGGTCGGATAGTTGATTACGCCGGAGAAACCGGCCGACCAGAATTTGTCGAGCAGGGCATCAAGATCGAGCCGGAGGGGATCCCATGCCTCAATGCCGCCGATCACGGGCACCGAAGAAACGACGTTGCGGACTTCCGAGGCAAGTTCGAGCGTGCGCGCATTGGAATCGCCGATCCGGCTGGTCGGAAGTCCCATTAGGCGCGACAGCCCGGTGCTGTAGACGACCAGCATGTCCGCGCCCCCGAGCACTGCACATTTCGCAACCAGACCACAGCTGCTGCCCGCGGCAAGAATGGCTTTTCGCTCCGCCACCTGGTTTGCGATCTTGGCCAGGATTTCGGTTCGCTCAAACATTCGCATCGCCATCAGCCTTCTTGCCCAATTGCTTGAGGATCCATCTCGCAGCCGCCTCCGCAAATTCGGGATCGTTGATGTGACAGTTCAATTCGCGGACCGTAACCTTGGGCGGCAGATTGTCCTTAAGCGCATCGAGCCACGCGCGGTCCGCATCAGGATCTCGAAAGATGCCGCCGTCGCGGTCATAGTCGGAGACGCCTTTTGCCGGCCAAAGGACCATGACAGGCCCTTCTGCCAACGACAGCCGCTGGGCCGTAAGCCGGCCGATGCTCGTATTCTCGGCGAGGGTTGTGCGCATCAGCGTCGTGTACGGTGTATGGGAGTAGAATAGCCGGCCGCGAAATTGATCAGGAACGCTGGATGGCGCACCAAAATTGACCATGTCCACCGCGCCAGGCGCGATAACATGCGGTATTGATTGCTCTGCCGCTCCCTTGAGCCGATCCGGCCCGGCGCTCGCGGTGCCACCCACGATTTCGTCGGCGAGTTCGGTTGTGGTCAGATCAATCACAGCATCGAATTCGCCGGCCGCGATCAGCTGCTCCATCTTGCGGCCGCCCGCCCCGTTTGCAGGAAAGACGATCGCGTCGACCCCGGCCTTGCCGAGGCGCCCAACGCACTGAGTTGCCGCCGGCGTCGTCACTCCGAAGGCCGTGATCGCAACGATCTTCGTCTTTCGCGCAGCTTTGGCGGGCGCATAGCGCATGGCGGCGATGGCCTGTCCTGCATTCTGCAAGACCCGCTCGGTAAACGCATTGATCCCGAAGAGATCGACCAATGTCGGATAGAGCATGATGTCGTTGTGGACCGCCAATTCGGCGAGAAGTGCTGGCCTTGCGCTGCTCACGAGCAGCTTGGGAAAGCCATAAGGCAAATCAGATACGACTTCGCCGAACACCGCACTCCCCTTCCCACCGGCGACCCCGACGATCGCGCCGATGGCCCCTGATGCCAGCAGATCGCGAACTTTCCCGCGTGTTGTTGCGGCGATTTCTTTCAAGAGCTCGGCGGGCGAGGCGACGCGAACGCTATGACCGCCTGCTTGATTCGTCCGGGGCGCAATCTTCGAGGTGCCGACGTCAATCAGGACGGTCTTGCGGCCACACTTACAGATGATATCGGCCAAGTAGGAGACTTCGCGGCCCTTGGTATCGAGCGTAGCCACAATCGCGACTGCGTTCGAAAGCTCGGACAGGCTACCATCCCGGACCGCCCCCTGGCCGTCCGTGCAATGGTGAGACACGATTTTTCTCCTAGATCATTCTGACCAACGCGAGGTCTAGACCGAGCGGGATCGGCGTATAAGACCGCAAAGCGTCTAAGTGGGTAAGATTGGGTAGCCTCCTCCCGAAGTTCGAGCTACGTGCGCGCGGGCTTTTCAAGTGTACGCATACGACGAAGGCCGCCTGATTGACGCATGCGCGCGAGCACGGCGAGTTCTACGATGGCGTTGCGTGAAGGTCAGGCGGCTTGCTGATCGGCGGACTTGCCGGCTTGGTGCAGGAGCTTCCATTCCCAGGGCAGCAGTTCGCGCAGACGCGAGGTGGGAAGATCGGCGATCCGGGCGAGGACGTCGGCGAGCCAAGCCTTGGGATCGACGTCGTTGAGGCGACAGGTCGTGATCATCGTCAGCATGATAGCGGCACGGTCGGCGCCACGTTGGCTGCCAGCGAAGGTCCAGTTGCGCCTTCCCAAGGCAATGCCTCTCAATGCACGCTCAGCGCAATTGTTGGTCAAGCAGATCCTGCCATCGTCGAGGAAGCGGACGAAGTCGTCCCAGCGCTTGAGCATGTAGTTCATGGGCTTCAGGACCTCGGCGGAGCGGGAGAGGCTTTCTCGCTCGCGGAGCAGCCAGGCGTGCATGTCGTCGAGCAGCGGCTTGCTCCGCTCCTGGCGCACAGCACGCCGCTCGTCGGCACCACGGCCGTTGATGGCGCGCTCGATCTCGAACAGGGCGTCAAGACGCCTGACCGCCTCCAGCGCGATCGGGGAGACCGGTTTGCCCTTGCCTTCCCGGGCGGCTTTCTCGATGTCAGCCAGCTCGAAGAATCCCCGCCGCGCATGGGCCAGGCAAAATGCCGGCGTGATCGGCATTGCTTTCCTTTTTGGATCGAACAACGGCTCGAAGCCGCCATAGCAATCCGCCTGCAGAATGCCGGCGAAGGCGGCCAGATGCCTCTGAGGATGTTCGCCCCGTCGGTTGCCCGAGGCATAATAGACCGCCGCCGGCGGCGCAGGCCCGGCGAACGGCCGGTCATCCCGCACATACGTCCAGATCCGGCCGGTCGTGCATTTGCCCTTCGCCAGGATCCGGATGGTGGGGTGAGTAGGCCGGAGGGATTTCACCTCCAGCCTCTCGCAGAACCGGGCGTGAGACTCTCGCCTCACCCGGCTCCCATCAGGCAATCTTGCCGCCATCGCCGAGTTGCCAATGCACAAAGAGCCTGCGGTTCTCACGCGCGATCTTCTCCAGGAAGAGACGCGCGCGTCCTAAACGGTGATGGAAGCGCTTGTACTTTCGCTTCAACCAAATACCTAACGTCTGGTTGATGTAGCGCGCCAGCGGATAAAGCGCTGAGCGGGTGTATTGCCCATAATAAGCGATCCACCCCCTAACCATCGGGTTTAGCTCGCGAGCAATATCGTCCAGCGTCACCTCGGCTCGCCTGCGAAGTTTCAAGCCTCGGACCTTCGCCCGCATGGCGTTCAGCGCTGGTTTGCTGACCGCCGGGGTGAACCCACAGAACATCTTCTGCGAATGCGGCCCCAGGACCGATCGTGGCCGGAAGCAATAACCGAGAAAGTCAAACATGACCGTCTCGCTTTTACCTCGGCGTCGATCATCCTTGCAGTAGACGATCCTCGTCTTCGTAGGATGCAATTCCAGATGGCACTCCGCCAGCCGAGCCTGGAGCGCTTCGCGAACGCTTTGCGCCTCCATCTCATTCCGATAATGTACCAACCCGTCATCCGCATACCGACACCACCTGAGATCGGGGAACGTCCGCGCCATCCAGAGATCAAATGCATAGTGCATGAAGAGGTTGGCGAGGATCGGGCTCACCACGCCCCCTTGTGGGGTGCCGCGGCTTCGCTCGATTATCGTTCCATCCTCTTGCACCATCGGCGCTGTCAGCCATCGTTCGATGTAGAGCAGCGCCCATGCGCACGTCACATGTTTCCGGACGGCCCGTAGCAACAACTCGTGGTCGATATTGTCGAACAATCCTTTGATGTCGAACTCTAGAAACCAATCATACTTCCAGCACCGCTGTCGCGTGACGCCTACGGCATCGAGAGCCGATTTTCCGGGTCTGTAGCCATAGGAATCCGCCAGAAAGATTGCGTCAAGAGCCGGCTCAATCAGTTGTTTAACAACTGTCTGTGCCACGCGGTCCGCCACGGTGGGCACCCCGAGGATCCTCTGGCCTCCACTCTTCTTTGGAATGGAGACAGCCCGAACAGGCGGCGGGAAGTAAGCGCCTGAACTCATTCGATTCCAAATCTTGTAGAGATTTCCCTTCAAGTCGGACTCGAACTGCTCAATCGTCACTCCGTCGACACCGGCTGCGCCACCATTGGATCGCACCTGCAGATATGCTTCGTACACCTCTCTCTTGTCGATGTTGAACGGCTTGCTCGGCTGGTTCATCGACGTCCTCCTGTTGCCAGTTGCGACGATGGCCAGCCCACCTGATCCGATCCCTTCGCTCCGGCCCCATTACGAGCCTTCGTCGCTAATACGGATCGGTCCGTCCCAGTGCTCCGCGTCGGTAATCTCGCCTCGCGGTCTTCTCCGCTTGTGCTTCTCCCTTTCCATCGGAGCGACTGGTTCCTGCAGTTCCGCGGCAGCGCCTGCATCCGATTCACGCCCCCTCAACGCCGGTCGCCGCCCGCCCGGTCATCAGGCTCCCGGCGGGCTCATCCCAGAGGGACGACACACCTCTGGTTTTGACGACGATTTCCACGTTACGACGGTTCATCGGCGGGTTCATTTTCATTCGTCTCTCGGACGCGTATCCGTTCGGGTCTCCCCCGACCGTTAGCTTCAACGCTCACGACCGCGCCTCTTAAGCGAAGCCGCTTGAAGTGATTTGAGACCTACTCCTGAAAGTCGATCCCGAGGGGCCTACCCTCATCGCTGCCACAGCTTGCGCGCACAGATTTTCAGATCATTTTGATCATCCTTTCTGTGTGCTTCTGCAGAACACTGTCATCGCCGTGCAGCCGCTCGGCGGCGAGGACATGGCGCTCAATCAGCTGGAACAACGGCATGACGGCGAAGGTTCCGTGGCCGACCTGGTCGGCCAGCGTCGACAGCGGCAGGTCGATCCGCTCAGCCTTGAAGCGCACGCTCTGGCGATTGAGCGGGATATGCATGCCGAACTTGTCGAACAGCATTGTCGCCAGCAATTGCGGACCGATGAAGCCGCGCGGCGTGGCATGGAACGGTGCCGGCGGCTGGCTTATCTTCTCGCAATCACGGCAGGTGAACTTCTCGCGTACCGTCTCGATGACCTTAAAGCGACGCGGAATCTCCTCCAGCGTCTTGGTCACATCCTCGCCTAGCTTCGCAAGGCGCGATCCACCGCAGCAGGCGCAGGTCGTTGGAGCCTCGATAACGACGCGCTCACGTTCGATGTCGTCCGGCCACGGCTTGCGCACCGGCCGCTTACGCGTGAAGGCGCTTACGCTCTGGGTTTTTGCGGCGGCAGCCTGCGCAGCCAGCTCATTCTCGGTCGCCGTGGTGGCGAGTTCTTCGAGCTCCAATTCCAACTGCTCGAGTAGCCGCGCCGTGCGCTCGGAGCGCAGCCCGTGCAGTTCGCGTTTGAGCTTCTCGATCCGTAGCTCAAGATGAGCGATCAGCACCTCGCTGTCCGACAGCTCCGCCCGCGCGTTGGCGGCATCCGCGACTGCCACATCGCGTTCAGCCTGCAACGCCTCGCGCTCGGCCAGCAGCGCAAGGTAGGCGCTCGCGAGATCCGACGGAAGATCGTCCGGCTTCGATGTCATGAAGCCATTGAATCAGATCAAGCCGCAGATTCAAACCAAAAACGGCTATCCGACACGCGTCGGACGATGAGTTTCTTGAGGGTTGCGCCAATCGATTCCGGACAACAGGTAGCTCATCTGAGCCGATGAGATCGTCACCGCTTCGCCCGCAACCGATGGCCAGACGAACCTTCCTCTCTCAAGTCTCTTAGTGAACAGGCATGCTCCCTGGCCATGGTGAGTCGGCCCCGGGAGTTGCACCCGGAGCCGCTCTCCGAACCGTACGTGACGCTCTCACGTCATACGGCTCTCAACAAGTAACGAAGCAGAACCTAACATCGTCCAATGAGCGAACAGCTTCGGCCTACGGCAGCGGATCAGCCTGAGCCTGGTGGAGGCCCTGACTTTTCCATTCTTCAGCCCTTTGTATTTGCGTCGCGCCCAGCGGTTTAGAGATTCGTCGACGTATCGATACAGGTTATGCATTTCTGACCGCCCATATCTGCCGTAGTACTGCATCCATCCACGAAGGACGGGGTTCAGTTCCAAGGCGATTGCGTCGATTTCCGTCTGCGAGCGAAGCCTGAGCCGGAGCTGCCGGATCGTCATCCGCATAGACTTCATTGCCGCCCTGCTGACCGCTGGCGAGAACGTACAGAAGTTTTCTTTCTTCTGATGGTTTCTTGCCCTGCGCGGTCGAAAGGTAAATCCCAGAAAGTCAAATGACTGACTGGCATGGCTACCCGGGCGATTGCTATCTTTGCAGTAGACGATCTTGGTCTTGTCGGGATGCATTTCGAGTTCGCATTCCCTGAACCTCGCCTGCAGCGCCGCCTTGATGGCTTCCGCTTCAGCCTTGGTTCGGCAATGTACGAGCCCGTCGTCCGCGTATCGACACCACGGTGACTGCGGGAAGTTTCGCGCCATCCATATATCGAACGCATAATGCAAGAACAAATTGGCAAGGACGGGACTGATCACGCCGCCTTGGGGTGTACCCCGGTCGCGAGCGGTGATCGCTCCGTCTTTGCCTTGCATCGGCGCTGTTAGCCAGCGTTCGATGTAGAGCAGAGCCCATTCGTCTTGCACATGCTTCCTGACGGCTTTCATAAGCAACTGGTGGCTGATATTGTCGAACAGGCCTTTGATGTCGAACTCCAGCACCCAGTCCATCTTCCAGCACCGTTGCCGGGTGATGCCGACGGCGTCCAGCGCGGCTTTTCCGGGCCGGTAGCCGTAGGAATCGGGAAGGAAGATTTTCTCGAGTACTTGTTCAATCTGAAGCTTGACGACCGTCTGCGCCACGCGATCTGCTACTGTCGGCACGCCTAGAATGCGTTGTCCGCCGTTCTTCTTGGGAATGGGGACAGCCCGAACGGCAGGTGGAAAGTAGCTGCCAGAAGACATTCGATTCCAGACCTTGTAAAGGTTGCCCTTGAAGTCCTTCTCAAAAGCTTCGAGCGATACCTTATCCACGCCGGCCGCGCCCGCATTGGCTTTGACCAGTTTGTAGGCCTTCATCACTGTCTGCTTGTCGATATCGTACTGCTTACGTCCGGTTACACTCACATGTCCTCCTGCTCATCACAGTTGCATATGGGCGCAACCCACTTGTTTCGGCCCCTTCGCTCCAGTTCCATTACAGCACCTTCATCACTACTACGAGCCGATCCGCCCCAGTGTTGTGCTTCGGTACTCTCGTCTCGCGGTGTGTGCCGCTTGAACTTCTCCCTTGGCATCACAACGACTGGTTCCTGCAGTTCTCTACAAGAGCCTGTATCCAGATCGCGTCCCCTAAACGCCGGTCGCCATCCGCGCAGTAATCCAGGCGTCTCACGGATTGATCTCAGGGATGGCACGCGCCCCTGATTTTGGCGACGCCTTAGTAATTTTCGACGCGTCATCGGAAGATTTGCTTTCGCTCGCCTTCTGGATACTTACCTGCCCCGTAAACCCGGGACTTTTGCAACACTTGCTGATGACCGCGCCTTTTAAACGAAGCCACAGTGTCGTGGTTTTGCACCTGCGCCTGGAACGCCGATGCAGGAGGGCCGTCCTCCATCTCTCATAAAGCTGTACGCATCAAATTCGGTTATTCACCTCCTTCATGCTCTGCAGCACACCGTGCCAGATCACCTTCACAAGATCGCTGCGGCGACCGCGGAAGACGAACAAATGACCGCTGAGCGGTTCTTTGCGCAGCACCTCCTGAACTTGGAGGGCCAGCGACAGGAAGCCTCTGCGCATATCCGTGTAGCCTGTCGCCAGCCACACTCGCACATTCCCTGGTACAGCAATCATCGGCGTCCAAGCACATCGAGGACCCGCGCCAGCGCCTCCGGATCGACGTGCGCATCCACCCGGATGCACCGTCGGTTGCCGAGATCGATCTCTATCAATCCAGTACGTGCGGCTGCCGCCGAGCGAACTCGGCCATCAACCGTAGGCAAAAGCTTCGCAGTTTCTTCAGCCGAGGCCGCTACGGCGGCGATCTGCACCGGCGTAAAAGATGGTGCAACTTGTTCCGATGTCCGTGCTTGTCGACGCCAGGTAAACACCAGGCTGGCCGCTACTCCGTTGCGCCGCGCGACTTCAGTTACCTTCGCGCCCGGTACTAGCGTCTCCTCGACAATCCGTGCCTTGTCGTCCTGCGACCAACGCCGCCGCCGCTCAAGCCCGCCCAAAACTTCGACCCGCATCGCCTGATGACCTTAAAGCTAGACTTAAGGTCACACGCTTCGCGAATTACCACCCGTCACGCAAGACGGTCCTCGTCGGAGGCGTACTTTCAAGTGGACGAGAATGTCGGCTCGCTTCGAACGCAGAATGGGGCCCAGCGCGCCTGTGAGCCCGTAGCGGGCGCGTCAAGTTGCTGAGGTCAAGTCAGCAAACTCCGCTGCTGGAGTTTTCCAAACAGCCGCTCAAATCTAGGGAGAAGTCAGCCGAACCGGTCTACGATTAGCGTCGGCCGTCAAAGCAATCTGGAACGCGCCACTTAAGGCGCGAGGTAGCGCAGAAGTTCCGGATTCGTGCGGATATCGGCTGCAGCGCCTTGTAGTGCGATACGGCCGCGATCAAGGACATAGGCCTTGCTCGCCACGCGCAACGCGAGATCGAGGTGCTGTTCGACGATGATGACCGCGATTTCCTTGGCGAGTTCAATGAGACGTTCGGTAATCTCTTCGATGACGCCGATCCAGACGCCCTCGGTCGGCTCATCCAGCAGCAGCAGCTTTGGGTTCCCCAGGAGGGCGCGCCCGATCGCTAACATCTTACGCTCGCCACCAGAAAGCGTACCAGCCGCCTGGTCCAGGCGGTGGCCGAGCTTGGGAAAGATCGCCAGGACCCGATCGATCGCCGAAGCGTCGGTGTTGAAGAGGGAGCCCATTGCAAGATTATCCCGCACTGAAAGGCGTGAGAACACTGAGTGCTCTTGCGGCACATAGCCGATGCCGGCGCGCACGCGTTGCTCGGTCTGGAGCCGATTGAAATCGTGGCCATCGAAGACTACCTCGCCTCTCCAGCTTGGTAGCTCGCCAACGATAGCTTTCATAAGCGTGGTCTTGCCTGCACCGTTGCGCCCAAGCACGGCGGTACCACCACGCCACGGAATGTCGAGGCTCAGGTCAAACAGCACCTGGCTGCGACCATAACCGGCGTCGAGATGTCTTATGTCGAGAAAGCGTTGTTCAAGCACGGCGCAAATAGATCTCCTGGACACTTTTGTCAGCCTGGATCTCAGCGACGCTTCCTGTCGCCAGCACACGGCCCTGGTCGAGGACGGTGAGGCGGTCGCAAATGTCGCGGATGAAATCGAGATCGTGCTCGACGATAACGAGGGAGCAGTGCTCCTTTATTGGTCGCAACAGTTCGCCAGTGACGCGACGCTCCTCCAGGCTCATGCCTCCGGTAGGCTCGTCCAGCAGCAGGAGCCGGGGTTTTCCCGCGAGCGCCATCGCAATCTCCAGCCATTGCTGCTGGCCATGGGATAGCGCTGCTGCTGCATCGAACGCACGATCGGCAAGACGAAACTGGGTGAGCATCATCATGACCTGGTCGTGCAGCTGTCTGCGGCTGCGCGAGAACACAAGATCAAAAAGAGAGCAGTGCCCCTGCAGGGCAAGGAGGATGTTGTCGTAGAGGGTGAGGGATGGCAGAACCGATGTGATTTGGAACTTCAGGCTCATGCCAGCGCGCGCGCGCTCGGTGGGGGTGAATGTGGTAATATCAGTGTTGATGAATCGGACTTTGCCTTGCGTCGGTACCTCCGCCCCCGCGATGCACTTCATCAGCGTGCTTTTCCCCGAGCCGTTCGGCCCGATCAACCCGTGGAACTCGTTCTCGCGGACGGTGAGCGCCGCACCGTCGACTGCCGTGAGCTTGCCGAAGATCTTTCGAATGCCTGCAGCTTCAAGAAGCGGCATGATGCTGCGCCCTCTTCTTGTCTTGCGCTTTGGCGGCGAAACTGCCTACCCGCTCGCGCTCCGTCAACACCAGGCTGATAAGCCCAAGCGGCCGAAAAAGGATTACCAGGAGCAGGAGCACGCCCAGGATGATCGGCCAGATATCGCGGTAATTGTCCGACAGCCAGAAGGAGAGACCTTCGACAATCGCCGTACCGATCACCGCACCGATCAGCGTGCCGGAACCGCCGAACAGAACGTAGAGCACGACTTGCGTGGAGACGACAACGCCAATCATATTGGGCCACACAAAACCCTCGTGGAAGGCATAGAGGCTGCCGCTCAGGCCTGCGATGGCGCCACCGATCGCGAACACTATGGCTTTTAGATGCTGTGTCCGGTAGCCGAAAAAGGCAATGCGTTGCTCGTTCTCGCGGAGGCCTGCGAGTGCAAGACCGAACTGCGAGCGCACCAGGAAACGGCATGCAACGTAGACGATGACAAGAAGCCCTAGTGCCAGATAGTAAAAGTTCGACCCTTCCGATAATTCGTAGGAGCCGAGCGTCATCGGCGGAATCGAGGGAATGCCGTTCTGGCCGCCGAGATAGTACCAGCCACGCGCGAGGCGATCCGCCGCATAGGCACCGGTGAGCGTACCGAGCGAAACGAAGATCATGCTGGCCGGATGCCGTCCGAGTAGGAGGAACCCACCAAGTAGCAGCGCGAATACGAGGCCAATCAGCGTGCCCGCCGGCAGTACCAAAAGGATTGAGGTGATATCGAGGTCGCGCGCAAGCAGCGCAACGCCGTAGCCTGCGGAGCCGAAGAAGAGGGCCTGCCCAAAGCTCATGATTCCGGCATAGCCCCAGACCAGATCGAACGAGAGAGCGAAGAGCGCCAGGATCACAACGCGAGTGGCAAACACCGTAAGATAGTCGTGAAGCATCACCGGAAGGACTAGTGCTCCAATCAGCACTAGTCCTTCGATGATGAGCAGGACACGTCGTGCACGACTGACCTGTCCTGCAAAGGCGATTTCAGCCATGTCAGCCGTCGCACAATTCACTTCTAGCGTGGGCACCGATGGCCTCTCTACCGCGCTTGTCGCTTTCACAGTGATTCGTCAACATTGCCCGGGATCGACAAGCCCATTGCTGCGTTGCACGACTTGAAAAACCCCGCTCTTGCACACGGCCGTGTACATGTTCATCTTACAGTGCCGCTTGCCCGGCACCATCTCGGCGGGGCCGCCCGGACCCTCCGCGATCTTTGCGTGATCGAGCGTCGCAGCAACCGACTCGCGATCGACCTTTCCGGCCTCTTTGACGGCAGCTTCCCAAAGTTTCAGCCCGCGATATGTACTGGGAGCGGCACTGCTCGCGGCAAATAGAGAATCGCCTGGATAGTCCTTATCATAGGCAGCCTGAATTCTGGCGGAGACCGGGTCATCTTTGGCGACGGCTTTGTAATAATCGAGACAACTCGCAAGCCCTTCCATCTCATTGACCGGATGGAGGCTGAGATAATTCTCGTCCTCGTTGACGGCAGCAAGCCGTCCGCCGTTCTTCAGATAGCCCGCTTCATAGAGCTGTTTGAACAAAGGACCGACGCCGGGTGGAATAACGGTGTTAAAGACGGTGTCGGCCTTGTTGGACATGATCGCGTGGACAGTGGCGGAGAAATCCACTTGGTCTAAAGGATAATACTCCTCGAACACGACCTCGCCGCCATTGGCTTCGATTAACTTGCGAGCATATGCATTCAGGTTACGCGGCCAAATGTAGTTGGAACCTGGAAGGGCAAATCTCTTGCCGCCGTTCTTGATCAGCCACGGGATAAATGTGTCGCATTGCTGCGCCGGTGTGGCGCCGCTGCAGAACAGGTATGGCGTGCATTCCCCCCCTTCATAAAATTGCGGATAGATATAGAGCGTCTTGCCCCGAGAAACGATCACATCCTTGATCGCATTGCGCATTGAGCTCGCGAGGCCGCCTAGGACCATGTCCACCTTGTCCCGCTGGATCAGCTTGCGCACGTTGCCTACAGCGACCGATTCATTGGAGGCGGTGTCTTCGATGTACAGCTCGATCGGCCGGCCCAAAAGACCACCTGAATTGTTGATCTCCTTGATGACCATTTTGGCGACGTTGGCATCCGCCTTTCCGGCAAAGCCGATCGGGCCGGTCAGATCGATCGCGATGCCGACCTTGATGGGACCTTCGGCCGCATTGGCCCAGTCGGGACGGATCACCCAGCTACTCGCTCCTGTGGCGATTGCACCGGCCGTGAAGGCAAAGTTCGAAAGGAAACGACGGCGTGTGAAATTGAGTCGATCAACAGCCATATGACTACACTCCCCCTTGCGCGATGAGGCCTTGCGGCCGACACTTGATGAAAACAATGGCAAGCAAGAAGACGAGCACATCGGCGAGGACCGGAGGGATAACCCAGGGCAGCGCCGCGCTGAGAGCGCCGATGATACCGGCTCCTGCCACTGGGCCCATAAAGGAGCCGACACCGCCAAGCATGACGGCGACAAATCCCTGGATCAGAAAGCGAATTCCGAGATCTGCAAACAGATCGAACACCGGCACGATAAGCGCCCCGGCGAGCCCGGCCAAAGCTGCGCCGAAGGCAAAGGTGGTGCCATAGATGAAATTCGTCGAAACCCCGGAGGCGCGCGCTAGCGCCGGATTTTCCAGGGTCGCCCGAACGCGCAAGCCGAAGCTTGTGCGGGACAGGAGCAGAAAGCAGCCCCCCATCACCAAAGCCGTGATCACGAGAATCGTAAAGCGCCAAGCTGAGATGTGTATCGTGGCGATATCTATGGATCCACCGATAGGCTCCGGAACCGTCAGATAAAACCCGCCAATTAGGCCCCGCACAGACTCCCGGATGATAAGACCGAGCGCATAGGTGCCGAGCATTGCAACGATCGGTGCGGCATAGAAGCGGCGGATGATGAGCGCTTCGAGTACGAAACCCAGCAATCCGACTAAGATCGGTGCCGCCGCCATACCGAGCCAAACCGGGAGACCATGACTATAGGCGAGATAAGTAATATAAGCGCCGAGCAGGACGAACTCACCCTGGGCAAAGTTGAAGATGCCCATCATGCTCGCGATGATTCCTAGCCCAAGCACGATCAACACGATAATCGCACCGAAGCTCAGGATCTCGAATGCCGCCATGAATGCACTAGTCATATGCCGCGATCCAGTCGCACTATCGTCTCGGCCTCACATCTTCTTCCAGTCGCCTATCTGTTCGAAGGCATGGGCGGCGCGGTAGATGGTGGATTCCTCGAAGTGGCGACCGACCAGCATTAGGCCCACTGGCAGGCCGTCGACCATTCCGCAGGGCAGCGACATAGCTGGATGATGCGTAATGTCGAATGGCGCGGTGTTGGTGAACATCTCAATCGCGCGCGTGAAGTAGTCCTCGCGACTGGCATTGGATGGCGGCAGCGGGGTTGCCTTCATCGGCGTCGTCGGCATGAGGAGGAGATCATAGCTCTCGAGAGCTTTGTCATATGCCGTAGCGAGGCGGCGGGAGATGTTGAGCGCCTTGCCGTAAAACCTGGACCCGAAGGTGTTGTTGATATAGGTCCCCCACAACATAAACAGCTTGTTAGTCTCGGACAATGAGTCCGCCTTCTGCCGCCACCCGCGATGGAAATCCATCAGGGAGGTTGGATAAAGATCGCCTCGGCTGAGACCATAGCCGTCACCGAACATCATGGTCTGGACAGCCCCCTCAGTTCCGATGGGGGTCCAGATCGCCGCGCCTAGAAGGTGCATCGGAATCGAGACGATCTCTACGGTCGCGCCGAGATCTTTGAAGCGCTTTGCGGCCTCACGCACGCTTTCGTTCACGGCAGCTTCTGCGGACGGCTGCTCGAAGCCCTCCTTGAGGATACCAATCTTCATCCCTTTGATGCCCGCACCCAAGGCCTTGGTGTATTCATCCACCTTCGGAGCCTTGATGCGCGAATCGTAGCCGTCGTCGCCGGCGATCACCTCGAGTAGCAGGGCGTTGTCGGCCACCGTTGCCGTAATCGGCCCGGTGTGGTCGATAAAGATCTCAATCGGCATTATTCCTGTATAGGGAACGAGACCCCAAGTCGGCTTCATACCGTACGTGCCGCAGAATGAGGATGGCATTCGGATCGAACCGCCCTGATCGCCGCCGATCGCAATGTCGACCTCGCGTAGTGCGACCACAACCCCGCTTCCGGAGGAAGAACCGCCGGCCGAATAGCCCATCTTGTGTGGATTGTGGACCGGGCCAGTCGCGTTGGTGTGGCTGCCGCCAGAGAGACAGAAGGCTTCGCAGTGAACCTTGCCCACAATTTCGGCGCCAGCATCAAGCATGCGTGTAACGATGGTGGCGTCAAAATCGGGTACGTAGCCTTCGAGGGTGGCCGAGCCATTCATCATAGGCACTCCGGCCAACATAATGTTGTCCTTCAAGGCAACGGTCTTGCCTTTCAGTTTTCCGCTGCCGGCGCCTTTGATGTTGGTTTTGCGGTACCAAGCATTGCGAGTGTTTTCGTCTGGCGATGGCCGATAGCCGGGCGTCCGCGGATATTTGACCACGGGCAACTCGTCGGGCATCGCGGCAACGAGATTGTATGCGTCCAGCGAGCCCCGCATCAAACCGCGGAACGAGGCGACATCTTCGTCGGTCAACGAAAGACCACACTGCTTGGCAACTTCGAGAAGCTGGGTGGGAGTCGGAAGGGAAACTGACACGCGGCTCTCCTGAAAGGTTGATCCCGTCATTGGGACACGCGGCGTTCTTCTGTCGTGGCCGCTTATCAGATTAGCCGTAGGTAAAGCGCAGCAGGGCGCTCGGCCCCAGAAGGTGCGCAACGCAAGTTGGGTAATATTGGGTAAAACGACGCTGAATGCGTCTGCCAGTGCAGGCGTTTCGCCGATCTGTCCTGCCTCGCCGGCTTGTCTTTGAGCCCTTAGGTCTTTTTGACGGGCTGGTAAGGCGACAAGTGAACCGGTCTCGTCACCTTAGAGTTGAAATATGGCACGGATCTGACAATGCAGCGGATTACATCAGAGGCCTAAGCATTTCAAAGTAACAACCAGCCAATTTCGGCGATCACGCGCTTCCCCTAACTGGCGCGAACTGCCGCGCGCCAAGCTCACGATCGTACGCGCATTCGCCACCACCTTAATCCACCTAAAGGGGGGTGGTAGATGAATGATGGTGTAAAATCTTCCAGGAGGCATCATGACGGCGCAGCACAAACGTAAATCGGGCGGGTGTCGCCACTTGCAGATCATGCCGCGTTTCAGAAAAGACATAATTTCCGACGGCCATAACAATGTCAGCCGCCAAGCTGACGCAATGACATACGTCAAATTTTACCCTTGCGGTGCCATGGAAGTAGGTGCGTATTTCTGCGACACCGATGTAGAGCGTGGAACTAGACGTACCGTGAAGCAAGGCATCATCTGCGTATAACGCAACAAGATACTCCGGCTTGCCAGAGTTGAACGCTCGCGCCCAAGCTTCCAAGAAGGCACGCACATCCAGCACAACTTTGTCGTTGTTCACGATGAACGCCTCTTCAGCGGAGAAATGGCGACCGGAAGCGATAAGAGTGGGTTGGCCTTACCATCTGATATAAGGAAACCTCTTGCATATGCACTGCATTTTTGATCCGTTCGTTCATGCTTCCGACTGCGCGCTCATCCACGATCTTGTTGAGGTCGCTGCTTGTCAGCGGAGCGCAACGTTTTTTGCAAGCTCGCCTCCTCTATGCAGCTTGTCGGTCATTATGTTCTCATTGCGAGCCAGCAGTACCTTCGCCACCCCGTCCGGGTCCACACCAAATTGGTGATGGGGCCGCAAAAGAATTGGCGCGAACTCAACAAGTACGGACCGAGTTCAGAAGTGTTCGCAGAGGATCAGGGGCAGCGACGTGAAGTCGCTGCTTCGAGCCCTTGATCGCCGCGTATACGACGCAGCCCTGATACACCGGCTTATCTTCCCTCAGCTCGCCGCCAGGTGCTGGGACTGGTGCCAGTGCTGCGCTTAAATTCACGGCTGAAGTGATAGACGTCACAAAAACCGCAGCGTTCGGCGATTGCGCCGAGCCCAGCGTCACTTTCCAAGAGCAGCTTTTGCGCCATCATGATCCGCTCTCGAATCAACAAGCGCCTTGGGCTGATCTGCAGATGCCCTTGAAATAGCCGCCGCGTCTGTGCGGCGCTGAGGCCAGTGACCGAGGCGAGTTCATCGGCGTGCCAGGATCGCTCCGGGGACTGCCGCATCTTTAAAATGATGGCTCGCAATGGGGCCGGGAGACGGGATTCACCGTGCTTCGAGGAAGGTGCTGCGATGAGGTGAAGCAGTTCCGCCACGAGGCAGTTAAGTGCCAAATCGACGTTATCATCCCTGGCGCGCAAGACATCAAATAGTCTTGCGAACCACCGTTCGATCTCGTTCGGCACTGATATCGTTGCTAGCGTTGCTCCGGTGCCGAACACCTTTCGCCGAATGGCCGCACAGTCGGGCCCGTCGATCCGCACCCACAGAACAGTCCAGGGATCATTTTCATCCGGCCAGTGCGCATGCGACGTTTCGTTGGCAATCCAGATCAACTGACCGCGCTCAACAGTCGATGTCCTGCCTTCGCTGACTACAAAGCCGCGCCCAGCGGAGCAGTATAGAATGTCCTGGCCCGGATAATTGTCTCGAGCGATGTGATGATCACGTGCGGTGATGGCCTTGCCCGCCCTAAGTACCGTAAAGGCGCATCGGGTCCAGGCAGCATCAGGGAGGACGTACTGATGGCTCTCAGGAAAAAGTGTGCGCTGCGGCAAGCCGGCCATGCGCGTTTTATATAAATTGAAGCGTGCTTTGTCCATTCCCGCTGGGGCTTTCTGCATCTAGGCTCGATGTCAATGACTAACAAATGAGCTCGTGATCAGGCTCCCGGATGCACGTTTTGTATCCATAGAGATCGCTGAGGGAGCTCAGGGAGGACCGGTGCCGATGCTCACGGCCCACGAAACTGCGCCACCGCGCGCAGGGCCCTTGTGGCGACGTGGTGGAGGCATTCCACGCCACGCCTTGATCTCAGGCACTTTCAGGGGAGGAATTGATGAGTAAACCGAGAATTACCGTCGTCGGCAGCTTCGCCGTAGGACTGACCATTCGCGCTCCGAACATCCCGGTCTTCGGGGTCACGATGTTAGGCAGCAGTTTCGATATGGGCCCGGGCGGAAAAGGTTCGAATCAGGCTGTTGCCACTGCGCGGCTCGGGGCGGACTCGTCGCTGGTTGCGATCATCGGCAAAGACCAATTCGCAGATATTGGCATTGATCTGTACAAGGCCGAGGGCGTCGATACGGCGCATGTCAAGCAGATCACCGAGAAGCCGACGGCGGTTGGCTTCATCATCCTCAATGAGCGAGGCGAGAACTTCATTATCATGGATTATGGCGCCACAAACGCCATGGATCCGGCTTTTGTCGATCGCGCCGAGAGCCGCATTCGCGAGAGCGACCTCGTCATGGCGGTCCTGGAGCCGCCGGTCGAGGTGGCTATGCGGGCGATGGAGCTCGGTCGCAAATACGGTAAGAAAACCATTCTCAATCCGGCGCCGGCCGCACCGCTGCCGGATGAAATCTTCCCGTTGGTCGATTTCCTGACGCCGAATGAAAGCGAACTTCGCATCCTGCTCGGTCTGCGCCCGGATGATCCGCGGCCCTCGCGCGAGCTGGTCGATCTGTTGCGCAAGCGCGGGGCCGCCAACGTGATCGTGACGCTTGGCGACCGTGGTGTACTGATCGTCACCGACAAGGTCGATACCACCATTCCGGCTGCAGTGGTCGACGTAGTGGACACGACGGGTGCTGGCGACGCGTTCAATTCCGGCTTCGCCGTGGCTCTGGCGGAAGGGCGGGATGTGATCGAGGCCGCGCGCTTCGGGGTGTGCTGCGGTGCCCTGGTCTGCACAAAGCTAGGGGTCATTCCCGGCATGGCGAGGCGCGCCGCAGCAGACGAGATGTATCGCACAATGCGCGCCTCGGCTGCAGAATGAGAGAGCAACAAGAAATCAATGCGCCTTGGGCGCGAACAGTGAGAACTGGAACGATATGCCGCGGATTTACGATTGGGCGGCGCGCGAGGCCGAGCGCACGGTGACGGTGGCCGACCTGCGCGCTTCCCGAAAGTCGGGCAAGCGCTACACTCAGGTCACTGCCGAGACCGCCGAGGAGGCAGCGGCCGCGGAGCAGGCCGGCATTGAAATGCTGGTGACCCGCGCCCGCAACGTGGAAGCCGTACGGAGGGGCTCAAAGCACCTCTTCGTCACCGCCGCGTTGGGCTTTGCCGATGCTGTAACACAGGACGACATCCTTCGTACCGCCTTGAAGGCGCTAAGCGACGGGGCCGATGCGGTGATCACCGCACGCGGCATGGCGACCGTCTCAATGCTCGCGGCCGAGGATATTCCGGTTGTCGGTCACTTGGGCCTCGTTCCCAGAAAATCGACCTGGCTCGGAAGGCTTCGCGCCTTCGGCAAATATGCGGAGGAAGCCTTGGCACTCTTCCAGCGCTTCCGACGTCTAGAAGAAGCCGGCGCTTTTGCGGTGGAATGCGAGGTCATCCCAGCCCGGGTCATGTCGGAAATTCGCCGGCGGATCGGACTGGTGACCGTCTCGCTCGGCTCCGGACCGGATGCTGACGTGATCTTTCTATTCACCGAGGACATATGCGGTGGCGAAGGCCGGCGGCCCCGGCACGCTCGGGTCTATGGAGATCTTCAGGCCCTGCAGGAGCGCATCAAACAGGAGCGCGTGAAAGCTCTCAGCGCATTCCGTGCTGACGTCACCGCAAATGGCTTTCCAGGCCCGCAGGAAATATCGGACATCGCCGACGATGAATATGCGGCCTTCGTGTCGAGACTAAAAGACTCGGGCTTTGGCGATTGATCTAAAGCTCTTGCGACGGCGACGAGAGCTGATCTCAATCAGCCGGCGAAGGATCTAACACACGAGCTGTCTGCCTTGAAGCGGCAATGGAGTGCAATATGGACGAAGCATTGTACGGCACGCGCGATAAGCGGGGCAATTGGGTACCAAAGAAGAAGCCCGAACGTGCGCCGATTTTTGTCTGGCCGGTGCAACCGCTGAAAATACTGCGCTGGTTACCGGGCTATCTCCTGCCCTGGAATACGGTCTATTTCCTGATCTCTCTTGTATCGTGGACTTATCTCACTCCATCGCTCGATACGATGCGAGAACTCCACGCCGACTGGATACTGCTCATTCTGCTTCGTAACACCGCTTTGACTCTCCTCCTCTACGGCACCTTCCATTTCATTCTTTATATCGAGCGGCGTCAGCAGACGGCGTTTAAATACAATGCAAAGTGGCCGGATGCGCACAACCCGACCTTCATGTTCGGAAGTCAGACGGCCGAGAACATATTCTGGACCATGTGCAGCGCCGTGCCTGTATGGAGTGCATATGAGGCGCTCACCTGGTGGATGTACGCGAACGACCGCTTGCCTTACGTCGATTTCGCAGCGCATCCGCTATATTGTGCTGCACTCGTGCTGGTGATGCCGGCGTGGCGCGAACTGCACTTTTACCTCATTCACCGCCTCATCCATATTGGGCCGCTGTACCATCTCATCCACAAGGTCCACCACAAGAACGTCAATCCGGGGCCGTGGTCCGGCCTCTCGGCGTCGACACTGGAACACATCGCTTACTTCTCAGGGGTATTGATTCATTTCGTTCTTCCGTCCCATCCGCTGCACGCAATGTTTCAGCTGATGCACGCGGGACTGTCCCCCGCAAAGTCACATACCGGTTTCGACCGCGTGGTCGTGGATGATGCGAAGGCGATCAGCACCGACAACTTCTACCATTACCTGCACCACAAGTATTTCGAGGTGAACTACGGTGAACGCCGCATCCCGCTCGACGAGTGGTTCGGCACGGCTCACGACGGCTCTCCAGAGGCCGACGAGAGAATGTATAAGCGCATAAAGGCCAAGAAGTGGGTGCGCGGCGGTTAGCGCCGAAGCGGGGAGGCTCCGAAGGCCTGTCACGTTGAGGCAGCCCTTGCGCCGCAACGGTACTGGCGCACGCTGCGCGACTGAGCCACAGCCGATTGATCGCCGCCAGTTGAAGATTGAGGACTAGATATGACTAAACAAGCTGAATGGGTGGCGGCCTGCGCTGCGGACGCTTTGAGGCCTGAAGAGGTTCGCCGCCTCGATCACGGCGGCCGCACGTTTGTGATTGTTCGCTCGCCCGAGGGCGATTACTTCGCGATGGACGGCCACTGCTCACACGAGAAGGTCCATCTTGCGGATGGCATTGTCGATGGCGGAATTATCGAATGCCCGAAACACTTCGGCACCTTCGACTATCGAACGGGCGAGTCGCGTGCGCTGCCCGCATGCGTCGACTTGCAGAGTTACGAGGTAAAAATCGAGAATGGCATTGTTATGGTCAAGGTCTGAGCGGGTGAGAGCTGCGGATGACCTCACAGCGTTTACTTGTCTTGCAGTCCCTCTGGGCCATGGAGCGGCGGCAGCCTGACGGTTTCGAACGTTCTCTCGATGAAAACCTGGCGATGATACAGCAAGCGGGGTTCGACGGGATCTCTACGTCCTGCAATGATCCAGGACGCGTCAACCTGATCGCACGCGCTTTGAACGGTTCCGGGCTTGCAGTCGAGGGCATGTGCTTCCCGCAGACGATCGATCACTTGAAGTCTGCCATCGACCTCGCCAAGCAGATCAACGTTCTGCATCTCAACGTCCAGCCAGACATCCGTCCGCGCAGGGTCAGCGATTGTATCCCGCTGCTGGATGGCTGGATCAGGGTGGCGGAAGAGGCAGGCATGCCGATCTACTTCGAAACGCATCGCAACAGGATGACCACGGATCTCCTCTTTACTCTCGATCTGATGGACGAGGTGCCCGGGATGCGGATCCTTGCCGATTTGTCGCACATCCTGCTGGGTCGGGAGTTCTGGTATCCCATCTCGGACGAGGATGAAGCGCTGGTGCGGCAGGTGCTCGATCGCGCTTGGGCGTTTCATGGACGGGTTGCATCTCGCGAGCAAATTCAGGTTGAGATCACGTTTCCTCAGCACAGGATATGGCTGGATCTGTTCCTGGGGTGGTGGAAATACGGGTTCCGAAGCTGGCGAAAGCGCGCAGGCACGGGTGCCTGCCTTAGTTTTACCTGCGAACTTGGCCCGCAGCCCTATGCGATCACCGATCGGCAAGGCAAGGACACGACGGATCGTTGGGAGGAAGCTCTTCTTCTTAGGTCCCTAGTCCGTGACCTCTTCGATAGCGTGGCCAGTGAGGAGCAGGCTCTGCCTGCAAGAGGGGTGGCCATTTGAGTACTCATTCGACGATTGCCATTGTTGGCGCCGGCGAAGCTGGCACGGCAGCCGCCCTGGCGCTGCGCGAGCGCGGCTGGGAAGAGAGCGTGGTGTTGATCGGCAACGAAAGCAGTCTCCCGTATGAGCGCCCTCCTCTCTCCAAAGCAGTTCTGGTCGATGAGACGAGGCCTGGGCCGAAGACGATTGTGACGTCAGAGCGGCTTTCCGAATTGAAGATCGATTATCGCCACGGCTGTGAGGTGGTCTCGATTGATCGCACGGCCAGCATGGTGATTCTCTCGAATGGGGCCAAGATAGGCTATCATCGCCTCCTCTTGGCCACTGGCGCTCGTCCGCGTGACCTGAACGTGCCAATTGCTGAGGGATCAAGGGTCGCAACGCTTAGGTCGTATGAGGATGCCACACGCCTTCGCGAGTTAATCGGCCAAGGCTGCGAGATGGCTGTGATCGGCGGCGGCTTTATCGGGCTCGAGGTTGCTGCGAGCTCGATCTTGCGAGGCGCTTCGGTCATCGTCTTCGAAGCAGGATCGCGCATACTTTCCCGGGCAGTGCCAGTTGGCATAGCTGAACTGATCAGGGCCAAGCACGAGCGTTCTGGGGTACGGATCGAGACAACGGCAGTCGTTGAACGTATCGAGCTTTGTGAAGGACGCTCCTGCGTGGTACTGGCCGGGGGCCAAAGACATCTTGCCGATCTCGTGATCGTGGGGGTCGGTGCAACCCCCAACGTCGAACTGGCGCAAGCGGCGGGGCTCGCTGTCGACAACGGCATCGCGCTTGACGAAATGCTGGCCACATCGGATCCGCGCGTATTCGCAGCGGGGGACTGCTGTTCCTTTCCACATCGCCTTTACGGAAAGCGGATCAGGCTGGAAGCTTGGCGCAACGCGCAGCGGCAAGGGGTGATTGCGGCGGCGAATATGGTGGGCGAGGATCGTCCGTATGACGATCTCCCCTGGTTCTGGTCGGACCAATACGATGAGACTTTGCAAATGGTCGGCCTCTGCTGCGGCGGAGAAATCCCGGTCGTCAGAAGCCTAGGCCCGAGGGGCCAACTTCTATTCTCCCTTGTCGACGGCGGGCGCCTCGTGGCTGCTTGTGGGTTTGGAAGCCTCGGCGCCGTTGCGAAGGAAATCCGAGTTGCAGAGACGATCATTAGGCGGGAACTGAAGGTCGAGGCAGAGGCGCTCGCTAATCCGGCGCTGAACTTGAAGCAGCTTCTTTAGTGACTACTGCCGCGGCGCAGGTCACCCGGCAAGCAAGTCACCTGGCAAAAGGACATGCGCCACGCGGGCTACCGAATGCTCGCCCATTGGGCGTAGCGGCAATCCCTCGTCAGAGGCTGGATGCGGCGTTTGTCGAGCCAGGACGACCGTTGAGAAGGCTCGATCGATAGATCAACTTCGGGCCGGCGCGCCAGCGCTCCACTGTGCGCCAATATCCCTGCAAGCAAACGCAGACTACTTTGATACCGCGCTGAACATCATGCGCTGCTTTTCGGGACCTGGCGGCATCACGCTGGGAGCCCGATTGAATGTAGCAAGACCTACCTCGTTGAGCAAATACACTATCCCAATTTCAGATTGATATAATGCAATAATCATGAGAAGCTCTCAAGTGAAGCAATGGTGAGAACCCGCTTTCAGGTGGAACCATCCTGCATTTTCACGAGGAGCTTTGATGAGCATAGACTGGGAAGAAGCGATCGCACGTATGATGCGGCGGATCGAGAATACAGCTCAACAAGTTGGCGACGCCTATCCACATTGGGCAGATCCGGAGAGCGGCACCTGGACGACAACTTCAAACGGAGACTGGACCGGCGGCTATTGGCTGGGGATGCTTTGGCTTGCCTCGCGGAGTAACGGCGGCGAGCGCTTCAGAGATCTTGCAGAACGAGGTTGCGAGCGTCTTGAACCGCGCGTCTCGGCCGATACCGCGTTCAAGGCTGCGACCTTCTATTACGGGGCCGGACTGGGTTCGCTGCTCACCGGAAGTCACCGCGCGCGGACGCTCGGCCTTGCGGCGGCACGAGATCTGAAGCAACGCTACAACCATCACCTTGGTCTTGTGCCCCTTGGCGCGAATGCCGAGGAGGGCGCTGACGTGGGAGCCACTGCAAGCAGCGTCGACAGTTTGGTCGTCTCATTGCTGCTGTTTTGGGCCGCTCGAACTCTAGACGACCGCGCGATGCGCGAAGTGGCTGCCAATCATACGGATAAAGTTCTGACCGTCCATCAGCGTGAGGACGGATCCTTCATCCAGTCCTCCTCCCTCGATCCCGAGACCGGCAAGGTTCTCCGACGCTACACACACAAGGGCTTCAGCGAGAACAGCGTTTGGGCAAGAGCACAGGCGTGGGGCGTGGTGTGCTCGACGATCAGCTACTTTTCCGGCGGCGGAGAGGAGCGATGGCGTCAAGCCGCCATGAACGGGGCCGACTGGTGGCTCGCCCATGTGCCAGATGATTGCGTGTCGTACTGGGATTTTGACGCTCCTAAAGCGCCCAACGTCGAGCGGGACACTGCGGCGACCGCTTTTATGGCATCGGCTCTTCTAAAATTGAGCTCGATTGCGCCGACTGACAGTAAGCGGCGGCAATACCGTAGCGCCGGAGAACGCACCGCTTTGGCGCTGGTCGAACGATATCTCACTCCGGTTCATAAGAACGATAGCCGTCCAGCCGGCATGCTGGTGGAAGGATGCTTCAACAAGCGCGGGGATTCGAGAGCCGAGGACTACGTCAGTAATGCCGAATTGATCTTTGGTAGCTACTACTTGTTCGAGGCGCTTCATTTGCTAACCGGCAGGTTGCGGCCTGAAGAAATCTAAAATGGCACTCGCTGCTGGCGAAGGCCAGCGGCGAGCGCTCTCTGTGTCACTCTCGCGTTACCCCGGCCGAAATCCTTAAAGCGGCTTGGAACGGACCTAGGGGCGCATTTGACGGCTGGAGAGATCAAGGGTTTCTTGTTCAGCCGCTGTTCCACTGAGACCATTGCCTTTCCAGAGGGGAGCCGCCGATCGGCCGGACCTCTCTGGAGTGCCCTAACAAGACTGTTATCACTCGCCTACATAGATGCAGCCGCGCTTTTTAGCGATCTGATATACGACCACGCTGAGCAAAGCGACGAGCGACCCGTAGATTGGGAACATCCATGCCATGTCCTCGCGTTGCAACCATACCAGCAGGTAGGGCGTGGTACCGCCGAAAATTGTCACACCGATTGCGTAACCAAGGGCGACGCCTGTCGTTCTCACTGTGCGCGGCATCAAGGTTGTGGCTATGAAGTTGTAGAGAGCCATATTGCAGCCCACCATGGCCCCGCCAACCAGCATCACCATGGCGTAGGTCAGAAGGCTTTGGTGTGAATAGAGCAGCGTCAGGAAGAATGCTGGGATGAGCAGAAGGCGCATCAAGATGAACGCGCGCGAGGGCTTTATCTTGTCTGCAAACGCACCGATGGCAGGTGAAAAGACCATCCAGCAAAATCCCATGAGGGTCAGGATGCCGTACACCCACGTGCTGTTTTCCTTGAAAACACCATTGGCGATGTTGGGCAGGCCCACGTTGTACGTGTAGTTGGCGAGCTGCACCGAGCCGATCACCAAAATCACGGCCAGAAGCGACAGTCGCACATTCCAGAGCGCCTTCCAAACGCCGCCGGTGGTTTTCTGAACGCGCGACATCTCGTCATGATGCATAGCGCGGGCGATCAATGTTTCCGGGATTGCTTGGCGCAGGAAGAAGATGAGGACGCCAAGCAGGCCTCCGACCGCAAACGGCACTCGCCAAGCCCACTCGCGCATGACCTCGGGGGCGACGGCCGCGCTCACCAGAAAAGCGACGAGGCTTGCTCCGATCGAACCCAACATGATGAATGTACCGTTGATCAAGCCGAGATACCGCCCCTCCTCACCTGGTGGTGCCAACTCGATGGCGATTGCATTGGCGACGCCCGCCTCTGCGCCAGTGGCAAGCCCTTGCATCAGTCGAAGAATGACCAGCGCTGCAGTGGCAAGGGTCCCGATGTCCTTATGAGCCGGCAAGATCGCAATCAGGAACGAAGATAGCGCCATGACCGTAACAGCGATCATCATGACGCGTTTATGGCTGATGCGATCTGCGATAGGACCAAGCAAAGCCGCTCCCAGAGGCCGCGCAATGAATCCGGCTCCAAATACGGCAAATGCTCCCAGCAGCGAAACGACCGGGTCATTTGAAGGGAAGAAGTGGGGAGATAGAAAAGCCGCCATGAAGCCGTAGACTTGCCAGTCATACCACTCCAGCGCGACGCCTCCGCCCAGACCAATAGTCATTGATCTCGTTGCAACTTGCTTCTCGGGCTGAATGAAATCGATAGAAGGTTGGGCCATTGTTTGCATGGGTCTGCTTCCGCTCATTGGGTAAGACTGCTTAAGCCTTGCGCGGCAAGCGCGAATGCGCGCCGGCCTGTCGCTTGTTGGCCTGCTCAAGGCGCTGAGATTTCTGGCGGCACGCCCGTAAATGGACGCTGGCGCGATCGAAGGCAGCTGATCGGGCTTCCTTCATTCCAATCGTCTGTGTAACAGCCCGCGGGCGGGCTTATGTCCCAACTCCATGGTCCCTCCTGTAGCAATGCGCCCTTCTGCGGGACGCTTAAGTTTTTCGATTCAAGGCAGGCGGACAAACTCCTCCGCGCTGAGACGTCCGCTCGGCTTGGCGAGGCGAACGTTTCCTACTTTTCCGCGCAAACGATGCGAGCTGATCGAGTATCTGCTTACGTAAGCCGAACTGACCTGGAAAAGGTGAATGATGAGATCGTCTCGGGGCCGCCGCTTGGATCACAAGGACTTGCGCGGAAAGACAAAGGGGCTCGCGCGAGCGCGAGAGGGATGGTTGTAAAGGGCGCGGGCTGGCGAGAAGCTTGGCATGGACTGCAATATCGCCAGCCCAGCCGCTCCTCCCATGAAACCAGTAAATCGCCTCCACCGCTTCGTCTCCCATGACGGCCGGCATCTCTGTGCACTAGCCCAATATCGAGCGAGACCATCACAATGACGGGCCAATGTCAAGCAATAGACTATCTCAAATACAATTAGGATATATCAATCTGGTAGCCATCATTCTAGCTGAAGGATTGATACATCTATACGACTGAAATCGCTCATGAAATATTGGCACCCCCGATTAGCCAAGCACATTGACCTATCTCAATTTGAATGTCAGTCTGGCTTTGCCGCAATCAGCGCGGCTGGCTCTCACCTGGAATGGATCTCGTGCGCCTCATCCAATTTGTATCTCTGAACGGTTCTCGTCATGTCGCTGCGCTCCAGGCGGGCGACGGGGTCCCTGTGCTCGTGAACAATCGGACAAGTGTACGCGAATTAGCCTTGGAGGCAGCCCGCTCCCGGCTATCGCTTGCCGAATGCGTCCAAAGGTGCGGCTTCGGAGAGAAGGTCGATTACGATGCGATCATCCGCGAGAAGCGGCTGTTGCCGCCTCTCGACCACGCTGATCCTTCGCGTTGCATGATCGCGGTGACTGGACTTACGCACCTCGGTAGCGCCGAGTCGCGCGACGCCATGCACGCGAAATTGGCCGCAGGCGAACTTTCCGATTCAATGCGGATGTTCAAGCTTGGCCTGGACGGTGGAAAGCCTCCGCCGGGATCCATCGGGGTCCAGCCAGAGTGGGCCTATAAGGGTGATGGCTCCTGGGCAGTCGCACCTGAGCAACCCCTCACGTTGCCGTCCTATGCTGAAGACGGGGGCGAGGAGGCCGAAATTGTAGGGCTTTACGTCATTGGCGAGGGAGGCGACGTACTGCGTGTCGGCTTCTGCCTCGGCAACGAATACTCCGATCATGTGATGGAGCAGCGAAACTACCTCTACCTTGCTCATTCAAAGCTGCGCCAGTGCTCCTATGGTCCCGAACTCCTCGTGGGCGATCTTCCGGACGAGGTATCCGGAACGGTCCGCGTCTTGCGAGCTGGCGAAGCGATCTGGTCCGGAAGCTTTATCTCGGGCGAGAACAACATGTCTCATTCCATTGAGAATCTTGAGCACCATCACTTCAAATACCGCGCGTTTCGTCGGCCCGGCGACGTCCACGTCTATTTCTTCGGCGCGAGCGCCTTAAGCTTTTCGGCCGGCGTCAAGCTGCGCGGCGGTGACGCTTTCGAGATCGAATCTCCGGCTTTCGGGCGGCCATTGCGCAACTCGCTCATCGAGGAAAAGCAAACAGAGATCGTGAGGGTGCGGCCGCTATGAGCTTGATCTGGTGGACCAAAAATTGGGATAGCGAAAGCGCGGTATTCTGAGATAAGCAATCAAAATGCAGAAATGGCACCCTCACCTGCGGGCTGGCACCGCTCCCCTGTTCGTCCGGCTCGTCGAGGCCATCGAACACGACATCGCGGCAGGAACTCTTGCGGCAGGAACAAGGCTGCCTACCCAGCGTGATTTGGCAGAGGAGATCGGCCTCAGCGTCGGAACGGTCATCAAGGCCTATGCAGAAGGTCAACGGCGCGGCCTGCTTCTGGGGCACGTCGGCCGCGGGACGTTTGTCGCGTCACAGAGGCCGACCCCTGCGTCCGGTGGCAAGGTTGTCGATCTCAGCCTCAACATCCCAGGGCCGGCGTTACTGCCCAAGGTGCTAGCTGAGAGCCCATCTACGTTTCCAACGGCTGACATCTCCGACTACGTGGGATACCTCTCCCACTCTGGTGTTGCCGAACACCGGGCCCAGCTCGCCGGCCTATTTCGTCAATCGGGCTTCGAAGCCAATCCGGACAACCTCGTTATTACGAATGGAGCACAGCACGGGATAGCGCTGACCTTCAGCTCGATCTGCCAGCCTGGTGACAAAGTCTTCGTCGAGGCCGGCACTTATCACGGCATGAAGTCCTATGCTCATTTCGCAAAGCTCGACCTTATCGGGCTGCCGATGGATGGCGAAGGATTGCTGCCGGGCGCTTTCGACAAAGCGGCGGCAAGCGGGGCAGCGCGGGTGCTTTTTGCTATTCCCACCATCCAGAGCCCAACCGCGAGAATCATGAGCGCGGCACGCCGGCGAGAGATCGTGCGGATCGCGCGTAAGCGGGACATCCTGATCATCGAAGATGACGCATACGGCTTCCTGGACGAGACCAGCGAGCCGCTCGCCTCATTGGCGCCGGAGCGGACCTTCTATGTCAATACGCTGTCGAAGTGCCTGGCGCCGGGTCTGCGCATCGGAATGCTCGTCGCGCCCGAGCCTTATCTTTCGCAGATTCATCAATCTATGCGCGCGACCTGCTGGATGGCCTCGCCGATTTCAACCTTCATCGTATCCGAATGGATCCGCACGGGAACAGCCGCGCGCGTGAAGCAGTCTCTGGTCCAGGAGGCGAAGAAGCGCGTGAAGCTTGCCTCCCAAATCCTCCGGCCGCATATACGTGCAGATCATCCGGCCAGCTTTCACATCTGGATGGACCTGCCAAGCGACATTGCTCAACAGGTGGCAGCCCGTTCATTGCAACGGGGCGTCATCACAACGCCGCCCTCGGCGCTCGTGGTTGATCCCTCCTTGATCTCGGGGCTGAGGATATCGATCGGCGTTCCCGAAAACATCGAAGATCTCGAATGGGCGCTCCGCCAGGTCGCAGCTTCGCTCGAAGTCGGCAACGAAGCCAGCATGTCAATCATCTGAACGTGCAGAACTGTTCAACTCGGGCGCTTTCAGGCGGCCGCCATCACGCTCATGGTGGACCTCCATCAAACGCATAGGCTGTCTTCACAGTCGCATAGAACTCTGCAGCGTAGCGCCCTTGCTCACGTGATCCATAGGACGAACCTTTGCGGCCGCCGAAGGGCACGTGATAGTCGACGCCCGCCGTCGGCAGGTTGACCATCACCATGCCAGCCTCCGCGTTGCGCTTGAAATGGCTGGCATAGTTCAGACTTGTGGTGCAGATTCCGGAAGATAGTCCGAATGGGGTGTCGTTGGCGATCTCAAGGGCCTCGTCATAATTTCGCGCCCGGATCAGTGCTGCCACGGGCCGAAAATTTCTTCGCGCGCGACCCGCATCCGATTGTCGACTTCTGCAAACAGCGCGGGCGACAAGTAGAAACCGGGCGCATCGCGTTTCAATAGCTCGCCCCCAGCGACGAGCTTGGCCCCCTCGTCCTGGCCGAGGCGGATGTACATCAAGTCTTGCTCCAGCTGCTTCTGATCAACCACCGGCCCAATCTGCGTTCCTGGCTTGCAGGCGTCATCCACGACCAGCGCATCCATCCTTTCCGTGATAGCTGCCAGGAAGGCGTCGTAAATGCCATCTGTCACGATGAGGCGAGATGAGGCCGTGCAGCGCTGGCCGGTCGAAAAGAAGGCGCTGTTGATCGCGCATTCGACGGCCACCTTTAGGTCGGCGTCGTCGAGCACCACCATTGGATTCTTGCCCCCCATCTCCAACTGCATCTTCTTCATGGGATCGGCAGAAATGCAGGTTTGGGCAATGCGCCGGCCGGTCGACAACGAGCCGGTGAAGGAGATCGCGGCCACCTTCGTACTGGCGAGCATTGTTTCGCCCACGACCGAGCCGCTCCCCATGACGAGGTTGAAGACGCCGGGGGGAACGCCGGCGCGCGCAATGATGTCGCAAAGGGCGTTTGCCGAGGCGGGGACCAGTTCTGCAGGCTTGAACACGACGGAGTTGCCATAGGCCAGTGCCGGGGCGATCTTCCAGGCCGGAATGGCCATAGGAAAATTCCATGGCGTGATCGCCGAGCGGCTCGCGGGACATCTCAACGTCTATGCCGGCTCGCACGGAGAGCAGCTTCTCGCCGCTCAGCCTCAGGCACTCACCCGCGAAGAAATGGAAGATCTGGCCGGCGCGAGCGACCTCGCCGATCCCCTCCGGCAAGGTCTTTCCTTCCTCACGTGAGAGCAGGCGTCCGAGTTCGTCCTTGCGGGCCAATATCTCGTCACCCACGGCTTTCAGAACGTCGTGGCGGCTCTGGATCGTCGAACGCGCCCAAGCCGGAAAGGCGCCATGGGCCGCATCGATCGCACGCTTCGCCTCTTCTACAGAGGCTTGGGCGTACTCGCCTACGATGTCGCGAGTATCAGACGGGTTGATGTTCGCGACTGCCTTGGCTGCCGCAATCCATTCACCGGCGATGTAGTTCTTCGTCATCAGGCCCCCCGTCACCAAGCCTTGCAGAACGTCTCAGGACGTCCAACTGCGTCGGCACCTGCTTTTCGGCGGCAGGGAGTGATCCCCTTTCCGGCAGGTGCTGGCCCAAACGCCTGTTCGGCGCCTCGATTCGGCAATCGCATTCAAAGCCGGTTTCGCAGCGCATTGCAATATATCAATTTTATAATGGGATATAGTAATCTTGACGGCGACGATCGCGCGGCATAGTATCGAGCGTTCCAATCTGAGGGAAAGGCCTGTCGTGAGCGATAAAGCAACTGCCTCCGTAGCGCGTGGCGCCCTTGACGGCTTGATCGTTCTGGAAGTCGGCATGGTGATGCAGGTGCCGCTTGCAGGACAGGTGTTGGGGGATTTTGGCGCGGACGTCATCAAGATCGAACGTCCCCAAGGTGACATCACGCGCGGGCTTGATTTTGAGGCCACCCGCGTCGGCGGGATGAGCGCGTATTACGCTGCGATGGGCAGAAACAAGCGGACACTCGCCTTGGATTTGAAGAACCCGGCCGCCTTTGAGATCTTGCTGACCCTGGTCGACCGCGCTGACGTGTTGATGCACAACTTCCGCCCCGGCGTGATGGAGCGGCTGGGCCTCGGCTATAAGGATCTTAGCACACGCAATCCCCGTCTCATCTATGCTGCGGGGTTTGGTTTCGGGGAAACAGGTCCGCTTGCAGATCGTCCGGGCCAGGACATGCTGGCGCAGGCATTTAGCGGGTTGGCACGGGGAGGACTGCAGGAGCACCAGCCTCCGCAGCTGACGAACTCTCCTATTGTCGACTATGGCGCGGCGATGTCGCTCGTCCAGGGCATTCTTGCCGCCGTCATCGAACGCCAGACCTCGGGCCGGGGACAACTGGTGTCGACGTCGCTGTTCGATGTTTCGCTCGCTATGCAGCTGTGCGAAATCGCCAGCGAGAGCATCTATGGTGTGAAAACCGACTGGACGCGTCAGGCGATGCTCGTCAGGACCGCGGACGGTTGGGTAGCCGTTGTAATGCTCTTTCGCGACAACCCGCTTGGCCTGCTTTGCCAGGCGCTCGATCTACCGGACATAAGCACGCGGCCTGAACTCGCTACACGCGAAAAGCAGATCGAAAATCTGACCGCCATTCAGGAATATTGTGCGCCGGCTTTGATGACCTTGAACACTTCGGAGGTACTCGATCGTCTGGCTTCCGTGGATCTGCTCTGCTCACCTGTGAATGAAATTCCAGAAGCGATCAGCCACCCTCAGGCAAGCCAAAACGGCATCATGTGGCAGGTTGAGGTACCCGGGCGAGGAGTCGTTTCGCTCGCCGGACTGCCAGTCCGGCTCTCACGCACACCTCCAGCCGTCCGGATTCACCCCGCGCCGATCGGTGCCGCTACCGAGGAGGTCCTGACTTCCTTTGGCTTCTCGGAGCAGGCGATTCAGGAGGCTCGAAGCAGAAAGGCTTTCGGATAGCCCGCCCAAACCACAATGTGGTGTCTGTTTTTCCTGGCCTTGCTCGCACGATAGCAACCATATCAACCTCGGGTCCTCGGCAGCTTGCCCGGATGAATGGCAGCGAATTGTGTGCAACGCAATGATCTCTCCGAAGCTCGCTGCAAGCCAGCTTACGCAAGGTGCATCCCGATCCAAGTCGAGAAGAAGTTCTGGTTCTTCTCCCATTCTCCAGGAAGAATTCTCTCGTGATCCAAAAATCCGAACTCGTGCTATCCACTTCCCCTCTCCCGCACGTCCGCCTGCTGAGCATGAACAGGCCGGCGAAGCGAAATGCCCTGAGCAATGAGCTTATCGCGGCACTTGCATCGGCCTGCCGAGACGCAATTTTGGATGAGGACGTCCGCTGCATCGTGCTTTGCGGCACCGACACGTTCTTTTGCGCGGGCGCGGATATCAAGGAGATGCAACAACGCGGCTTCGAGGCCATTAACAATCTCGCCCGACGCAATGATTGGCGCGACCTCACCAACTGTCTCAAGCCGATCATAGCTGCCGTAGAGGGCGTTTGTCTTGGGGGCGGTCACGAACTTGCAATGCTGGCCGATATCATTATCGCAGGCGAAGGCGCGCTCTTCGGTCAACCTGAAATCAACATCGGCGTTTTGCCGGGTGACGGCGGAACCCAGCGGTTGACACGCGTGGCGGGCAAATCGCTTGCCATGCTGATGATCCTCACTGGCCAATCAATTTCGGCCCGTGCCGCAATGCAGGCAGGAATGGTCTCCGAGGTTACAGAAACGGGCCAGGCGCGGGCACGCGCGCTCGAGATTGCGGAAATAATCGCACAGAAGCCGCCTCGATCGACGGAGCTTGCGAAGGCTGCCGTTCTGGCCGCCTATCAAACGAACCTCGATGCCGGTGTGGAATTTGAACGGCAAGCGATCCGGGTTGCTTTCACCACTTCTGATCAGCAGGAAGGGATGGACGCTTTCTTCGAGAAGCGGCCCCCAAATTACCAGGGGAAATAGAACCCCTTTGCAGAATTCTGCTCTTAGGAACACAATACAAAGCGAGCAGATTTGCGAGCGCCGCACGAGAGCCGTCGGGCTGCTTGTGGTGCTGAGGCATTGGAAGCTACGATGGCCTAGCCGGATCATCGTTGATCGTCTCGATCACCCTGTCATCTTCGCTCCCGGCGAGAGCCACGAGTTCAATCGGCGGCGCAACCGCGTCGCTCTGAGCTAAAGCTGGCCGCCGGTTTGCTTCTGGTCGCAATGGTCGAATTGCATCGGTACTTAGATATTCTGGGTACGATTGTCCCGGCTGAGAATATCGGGACTGCTAGGAAGGAGAAATACAGACCGCCGCGCCGTATATGCTTCAGACAAGAGGGTGCCCAGTTGGATCTAGTCGATTGAGGCGAGCCAGTCGAAGCTCAGTCGTAAGGCGACTAAGACGATGCGGCATTTGCGACCGTCGACCTTACTCGTTCGCGCGGATCTGTGCGGTTGCAGTAATACATCTCAAAGCGGCTACCGGTTTCTTGGAATAACTTGTGACCTTCCAGCGCCCGTCGGTCACTCAGCGCAAACGCCAGTACGTGACTCGTGATCCCCCGAGATCCCATCGCGCTGTTGGAGCCGTAGCGAGGGGTGCAGATGCCGGGAGAGGCTACCACACTGCCGCTGTCGGGGCGGTGGGCGGAGTCACCATCAGCCGCCGCATTTGCACGTGGGGGACGCGTTAAAGAACCGAGAAGGAGCATGCGGCGCACTGTCGGAGTCACGACACACCCGTTCTACCTGAGACACGTGCCAGATGAGAATAAGAAGGAAACTCAGACTGACGGTTTTGGTATGCTTCTTGAACTCAGAAGCTGACCCGCCGTGTAATGCTCCATCCGAGAATAGGAAATGCTGCAATGAGCGCACCGAATTTGACCAAGCGAGCTAATGCCCTCGGAACCGACAAGGGGAATGAGGTAGGCGACGCCCACGGCTACACCAGCTTCTACTCTTTTCTGTTCGAAGAATTCCGCCAGCAACCTTTCACGATGGTCGAGATTGGATTACAACACGGAAACGGCTCTCTCGATCCCGATGTAGTGGTCGGTCGCAAGGTTGACGACATTCCGTCTATTAAGATGTGGCTGGAGTTCTTTCCCAAAGCCGAGATCATCGGATGCGACGTTGCCGATTTCAGCGCCTTTAAGATGGACCGGTTCCGTTTCGAGCGCCTTGACATGGGCGATACGGTAGCCCTGGAACGCCTAGCGAACTCGCTCCCGCCCGTAAGGATCATCATTGATGACGCTTCGCACGCAGCTTATCACCAGCAGCTTGCTCTAGCGAAGCTGTTTCCCATCGTCGAGCCTGGCGGTTTCTACTTTATCGAGGATCTACATACCACGCACGGGATTGCCGCACGATTGCCTTCCTGCAATTCAACTGAGACCGTAGTTGAGAAATTCGCTCAGACACGTCGGCTCGACATTCCGTTCCTGCCCGCGATCGAGCGTAGAAACCTCGAGACTACAATCAGGAAGATGTTCATTCATCGCGACGACAAGGGGGGTGTCAGCCGCTGGACCATGAAAATGGTGGGATTTGAAAAGTACTAAAGAGTCAACCGAACTTTCCCGCGACCAACATGCCTATCTAGTCGGCGGTCTTCGCTCGCGCACGTGAGACCACTAAAATGTTGATCTCAGAAATATGAATGGGTTCACAATGGTGGAAAAATGGCGATAGAGGTGATTTGCTGGCTGGAGCGGCTTGGCAATTCCCGTGCCTCGCTGCCGCGCGATACGGCGGCTCGAAGTCTTTGTGTTGGAGTTACAAGCTGCGGGCCGTCTAGCTACTTGATCGACGATCGCCAAGCTTTCTCGACAACAACGTTAGATTGAGGCCCTGGCTCTTTACGGACTTCAAGGCCAGGCTGTACAACGAATTCGCTGGCCATGAGCGACACGTCACGCAAGGCCTCGACAGGTGCGCCGACGACGACAATAAATTTGGAGAGGCTGCGCACCTCGAGCCGCCCGTCGACGTCAACATCGCGCCGAGTCGGCCAAATTCCTTCGTCCGCTTGGCCTGCACGCGGTAGCTCTCGATGATCGATGCATCAATGATCTGCGTGTTGCGGTACTTCCGCTGTTGACCGGAGAAGCCAAACCGACCGCCGAGTCCAGTTCGCGGCGGTAGGTCGGATAGCACCTCCCAATTGGCGTAGCGCATGCTTCTGTCCGAAAACACACTCGTCTGATGTCAGGAACCCGCCAAGCAGTTTGCGAACGCGAGAGTCGGCCGAGAAACCGCGAGGGATTCCTGCGATTTGCATTGGTCTAGATCGTGCACTGCGCTACGTGCGGCATCTAGTAATCGGATCGCCGCGCTGGGGTCACGCTGCTAGTGCCGAGACGGTCGTGGGTATGTGGAATGCAACCTTAGACCGACGTCGAGCGCGAGCGGTGCCAGAATCGATCCACGACGATTTCCTATTCGCATCTTTCTAAGTTCGATTCGGTCTTTGTCAATCGAATTGCCGGCATCAGACAAGGAGGCACTATGCGCATCTGCGGTATCAAGCTGACACATGACGGCGGGATTGCTCTTGTTGAGGACGGACGGCTTATCTTTTGTATCGAGCAGGAGAAACGGAGCAACAATCCGCGGTATCAAACAATCGACAACCTCGATGCAATCGTCGTCGCTTTGACCGAACACGGTCTGGATCCGCAAGAAGTTGATCAGTTCGTCATCGATGGCTGGGCGGGGGTGGCGGAGTCGCAGTTCCAGGTTCTCAGCGGGACGACACCGATCACTCTCAAAGGGGCGCCCTATGTTGAACGCCATGCCGACGGCCTTCTCACCTCGTGCGATGGCTCTGGTCTTAGGCTCGATGGCAGCGATTTCCCTTATAGAAGCTATCCGCACGTCACAGGCCATGTAGCCTCCGCATACTGCACCAGCCCCTTTGCCAAAGCTGGACAGCCCGCCTTCTGCCTCGTGTGGGACGGCGGCACCTTTCCACGTCTTTATCACGTAGAACATCGAGGCGCTCAGTTCATCGAATGCCTGTTCCCGGTGATTGGGCATGTCTATGCCGCCGCGGGACTTCATTTTGGACCGTATAAGCAGGCGAACCGCGCTAACTGGGACCTGGGTGGCCCCGGCAAGGTGGACCCGGGCGGTGCCGGCAAGCTTAACCTGGGTGTAGCCGGCAAGCTGATGGCGTATATCGCGCTCGGGTCTGTCATTGAAAACATTGTCACGGTCTTTGAGGAACTCTACCAGGAGCGCTTTGCGGCCGACACGAAACTTGCCAGTTTCCGTACAGACATTGAGAGCATGGAGTCCGCGCTTGCGGCTGTGCATGACTTCTTCGACGCCAGCGCGCGCCACCTAAAGGCCAGGGCCCCCGAAGATGTGCTGGCATCGTTTCATTGCTTCCTCGAGCGTCTCCTCGTCCGCAAAATGGCGCTTGCTTTGCAGCGGCATTCATATCTTGGGGCGCGCAATCTGTGCGTAGCAGGTGGCTGCGGTCTCAATATCAAATGGAACAGCGCACTACGTGCGACAGGCCTGTTCGATGCCGTCTGGGTGCCCCCGTTTCCGAATGACAGTGGCTCGGCAATCGGTGCCGCTTGCTGCGCAATGGTGGTGGAAAAAGGCTTCTCGCCGTTGGAATGGTCGGTATATAGTGGTCCAGCCTTGCAACGTCGAGATGTACCCCCCGAATGGAAGGCCGCGCCGTGTAGTCTGCATGAACTTGCGACCATTCTTGCCGGCAACAAGCCCGTGATTTTTCTTACCGGCCGCGCCGAGCTTGGGCCTCGGGCGTTGGGTAGCAGAAGCATTCTCGCCCCCGCGACCTCGCCGCGAATGAAGGATTATCTCAACGACATCAAACTTCGCGAACACTTCCGGCCAGTGGCTCCGATATGCCTAGAGGATCGTGCGCCGGATATATTTAGTCCCGGAACACCGGACCCTTACATGCTTTTCGATCACCAGACACGACCAGAATGGCGGGACAAAATCCCCGCTGTTGTACATCTCGATGGATCGGCGCGATTGCAGACGATTTGCAGGACCTCTCAGCACAAAGTCGCCGAGCTTCTCGTCGAATACGAAAAGCTCACAGGCATTCCGCTGCTTTGCAATACGAGTGCAAACCACCATGGACGTGGGTTCTTCCCGCATGTCGCAGCAGCCTGCGAGTGGGGACGCGTCGAGCACGTATGGGGCGACGGCATACTGTGGACCAAAGCTCGATAACCGTGCGGCGCGACAATCAGTGACAGTGCTTCCCAACCAGATTGTCGCGCTATAATAGCCTGTTCTAGAGGGCGCACAACGCAATTTGAGTAATACTCGGTAGAGCGGCTCCGGCGACGAATGCAGCCTCCCTGAGCGTCGCCCTCATCCAGCCGCCAGGATTTGACTTGTGTCGCAGTTGGCGCGAGCGATTAGTTTTTGTAAGGCGGCACGAGTACACCAACGTGATCACTTAGAGTTGCGGCATGGCCGCAATCTGACAGTGCAACGCAATACGCACGTGGCCTCGCTTGCCAAGGGAAACGCCAACTGTTTTGGCCGGGATCAGCACAATCCACGCGCTGTAGTAAGCGGATGTGTTCGGAATGGCTTGACGCATATCCGAGTCCGAAAAGAGTACGGCTGCTTTTCGGGTGCAGCAGTCGCAGGACCAACGGCCTATGAGCTTAGCAGGGTGCGAGTGGGCATCCTGGATCCCCGACCTCAGAGGATGACACCTGATACGAATGAAGTTCGCATAGCGCGCTCGGCGATGGTGTTGAGGTGGCGGGTTCGCGCGCTTCGGTGCTTCGGTAGTACCATCGATCGGATCGAGAACGAACGCGGCGCCTCGGTGACCGACAACGTCCCTTGGTCAGCATCCCTCCTGCCGATGAACGAAAGCACGTCTGGGCCGCGCTGGCAGTGACAGTTCAAATTGACGGCAGACCTGATTCACGATTAACCCCCGCCAGCGACCGACCATGTACGGATCGTAAGCGAACAAGCTCACTTGCCGTCCGCACTCGAAGATCCTGTCGTCGCCGATTGTCCTGCTGCACCTGTCTGTGGCCGCAGCAAACCAGAGGACCGCTTAACCCTACATTGCCATCCATGTTGAACGAGCGTGGCTTATGCCGCACCAGAGCTTCCTCTGCGCTCCCCGTTGGAACAAGCCGCCGCCGCTAGTAAGGACTCTTATGGTTCGGATCGAGTTCGATTTTGCAGTTTATGACTGGCCCACGTTAGACGTTTTGAGCTCGACTCTTGAGTGAGACTCACAGCGATGCCCTTATCACGGACCAGATCAGGAGATTGATCGCCAGAAGTGGCGGCATCGCTAGGGCTTAATTTTGAAATAGAGCAATCTCGCCGTTAACAAGATATCGAAAGCCCTATCCGCCGCTTAGCGGCAATGGATGAGGTGAACGACGGACACTCAGCTCAAATTCCTTCATTTCTGATGCGGTTAGGTCCCTGGCTGCCCGCGCCTTAGACCGTTGAGCGCCTCGACGATGCGTTTGAGCCCCATCTCCAATAGCTCCGGTGGAGCACCGAAGGAGAGACGTAGGCCGTTCGCGTCGCCGAAAGCGTCGCCTGGAACACATCCTACATTAGCTTCTTCGAGGAGCACTCGTGCGATGTCATCGGCAGATCGCACTGAGCCTTCAGTCCGCAAAGCAGACAAAAGCCGACTCAGATTGAGATAAAAACAGAACGAACCATCGGCGCGGGATGGAGTTACATCGCGTAGATCAGAAAGGATGTGAAGACCTATGTTGCGAGCGTCGACAAGACGCTGATAGATCTGCTCCTCAAAGCTGCCATCGCTGGCTTGAAGGTGGTGCAGGATCGCCTGCTGCGCGATTACATTCGGAGTTGCGATTGCATGGCTCTGAAGCTTTCTTACCGCGGAAACGAGCTGCGCGGGCGCGGCGAAATAGCCCAAGCGCCAGCCGGTTATCATCAACTCCCTTGAAAACGACTTGACTATGATCGTCCGCGAACGTACCCGGGGGTGCGCCATGACGATCGACTCGTGGTGACGAAAACCAGTGAATACCAGTCCCGAGTAGCACTCATCGGAAATGATCCATATCTGGCGTTCGATAGCGAGTTCGCCGATATCTTGTAGTATCGTTCGATTGTAGACTGCGCCGGTCGGGTTATTTGGCGAATTGATTATTATAGCTTTCGTCTGCGGTGTGACAGCAACTCGGATTGCACTGATATCGGGAATATATCTCGGGCAGCGAGCATCAACGAACACTGGTGCTGCACCAGCGAGAACGACCTGGGACAGCAATATCGGCCGCCAGGGGCGAATAATGATAACCTCGTCGCCCGGCGCTAGGACAGTCACGGCCGCATAGAGCAGCGCTTGCTGCGCGCCCGTAGTGATTACGATCTCTTCCGCACTCCAACCAACGCGCGTTTCGACCGAGAGCTTTTCGGCGACGGCCCTGCGAAGGGGCGTAAGCCCAATGAGATCGACATAGCGGTTCGCTTCGGCGTTGACCGCAGCCATCGCTCCTTCGCACACTGATGAGGACGGCTCGACGACGATTTCGTCGGTTGCCAGATCAATGAACCGGCGCCCAATCACAGCTACCGTGGCTAAGTCGTGGCCGGCTTTTCGGGATCTAGAAAGGAAGGACATCGGGCGCGACGGCATAGGCGCTCTCCTGCAAAGTTGTCGCGCTTGTGAAGTGATCCCAGCCGCGTGACCGGACGTTCCTTGATCTGTTTCGGAGATATCGCTCTTCGGGTTGAACAAGCTCTTCCCAACCGCCGAGAGTTCACCGAAACCACCAAGCCCTTTCTCAATATGCACAACACGTGGTTGCGACTACTCCGGAATTGAAGCCGAACACGCACAAGACGCGGACCAGAGCCAACCGCAGCCGACCTTCAGTAGTATTGGCACGGCGATAATGCTGGGAACAAACAGATCGACTTTTGGACCCCGATGTCGCTCGGCAGGACGCCACCATGCAATGCGGGCTGGTGAGCGCGCCACGAGTCGTGCCATCTGCCAACTTGCCGAAGCTCCTGTCTTCATCAACGAGCGCATGGCAGCGTTCAGCCTCAACACGCCACAACCTCCATGTGATCGTTCTGCGACCCGCCTTGCCGCCTCGACTAGCCCGTTGACGATAGTCGATTGTGGTTGATCTTAATTGCCGACCTCCTCCCATCTGCCTTGCGATCAGCGCGTGATCCGCAGCAGTTACCCACCGTTCATTGCCAAGAAACCATCTCTTGATCAATCACTATTGTTGGTAGTTCATCCGGGCAATACTTCCTTCTGCTGGATGCCAGCAAAGCCCCGCGGCCGGCTTGGCGCGACTCGCATTGGTCATGCTCGCTAATGTGAGGACACTGCCTCGTACCCACGCGCGAGCGTGAGAGTCTCAGACCAACGGTCGGCGCCTGACACTTTTCGGACGAGCTCGTCGCACCTTAGACAGAATGTCGGGATTCGGACACGGAGCTCATCGCGGGTCGCCAAACTGTTTGCGTATCTCGACCTTCGTTGTTGCATCAGCGCGAGCCAGCTCGTCTGAGGAGTGGTACGGCGCTTGCTTAAAGAGAGCAGAGCCACGTCGTCACGCCGTGGTGCATTCGCCAATGATGCGAGCCGGGACATCGGTTCTTCGACAAGAGGGGTAAAGGCATGTCCGGCGTTGCTGCTGCGTTTTTTTGTCCTTCAAGCAATTCGCAGGCGGATGTTTATGATCGACTCGAGCACATGATCCCGAAACTTGCGCTTCGTGGCCAGGCGGCGGTCGGCGTTGCGGCTTTCATGCACAAACAAGGTATTCGATATGGGAGAGCGTTTCAGTCATCGAGCGCTTCAGTGCGCATTGATCCCAACGAACAAGATCGGCGTTTTCGGCCTCATGTTGCAATCGCTCAAGTCCGTAGCCGATGCCGCGAACTCAGTGATGGCGTCGACCTTCAGTCAATTCATAACAATGCAGGCACCAGCCGCCATCTGGCCATTTCTCTGGATGAGGCCTTGGTCAATGCTCGTGAACTCAGGGGAGCCTTTCTTGCCCAGGAGCAACGATCAACCGTCAACACAGATGCTGAGCTCTTGCTCAAGTGTATTGAACGCTGTTGTGAACGACACTACTGGCGCCACGGTCTAGCGGCCAATTACGAAACCGTTTTTCGAGAGATTGACGATCGTATTGACGGCGCTATTAGCGCGCTTTTCCTGGACGGAGACGGAAATCTCATTGCTTACCGCAATCGAAGCGGCTTGCGACCGTTGGAGACCATGCAAACAGATGACGGGTTCTTGCTCTTCGCCTCTGAAAATTGTGCCTTTGCCGCTCTCGAGGGTAAGACGCGGCAGATCTCGCCGGGCCACATAACGTATGTGGACGGAACGACGGGGGGCAGCGTTAGTCGTGCCGTGCACAACGGGCGACATAAAGCCAGGCTCTGCGCGTACGAAGCTCTCTATTTAGGAAGTCCGAATACGTCGGTCGAAGGCCATTCACATTTCGAAACCCGGTACAATATCGGTGCTGCCTTGGGTGGGATTGTTGCGCAGCGACTGCAAGCTGAAGCAGATCCTACCTGCACACTCGTTTCCTCCAAGCCGCGTACAGGTGGTCCGTTCGCCGATGGCCTGTACGCATCTCTCGCGGAATACGGGCTGCTCGCCGAGCGTCGTGAAGTGGTCGCCACGACGTTTCTTCAGCGAACGCTCATCGGCACGACCGACGAGCGAAAGTCCCGCATTTCTCAAAAGTACCGAGTACTGGAAACTGACCTGACTAAAACCAGCGTAGTAATTGTCGACGAAGCACTCATTCGCGGCGATACCAGTCGAGCTGTCACGAGCATGCTCCTTACCGCCGGAGCCAAAGCCGTGCATTGGGCGATCGGTTCGCCGCCTATAGTGGCTCCGAACTACTACGGCATGGGTATCAACACACTCGATGAGCTCGCATTCTGGCAGATTTGGAAACGACTGCCGTCCGAGCAGCGAACGCAAAGCCTTCGCTTTCACAAGATGGAACCCCACGTTTTGAGACTCATCGAAAGCAACATCGCGACATCCATCAACGCAGCCTCGATAACGTATCTGCCCTTCCCACTGCTAGAATCGTTGCTGCCCCTGAGACCGGAGAGCTTCGATCTGTCACCCTTTACATTCGAGATGCCAACTCGGGCGGGACAGGAGCGGGCGGACAGGAATCTGCGCGAATTGGTGGCTGATCTTCCCCGCATGCAATCAGTTCACGCTTGAGGTCATTAATGAAACCCGTTCTCGTCTTTGATTGGAATGGAACGTTGCTCGATGATGCGCACGCACTGCTTCAAACGACTAATGCTATTCTGAACCGCTTTGGTTACGCGCCGATCAATATGGAGACGTTTCGGGAACATTGCGACCTCCCGCTATCTCTTCTTTATCGCAATCTCGGAATGTCGCAGGACGAGGTTGCGGCCGTGGATCGCGATGGCAGCGCTGTCTTTCACAACACCTATGAACCACTTGCGGATCGCGCCGATCTGCGCGAGGGCGCGCGTAGAGTGCTGGAGCTAGCGCACCGAGAAGCAGCTTTGTCCGTCATCGTGAGCAACCATATCGTTGCCCCCCTTCGGTCCCAATTGAGAAGACTTGGAATCCATGACTACATCAACGAAGCTCTCGCCTTTGAAAGCCGCGCCACTCAATACAAATCGATGAGCAAAGGAGAGCGGCTTCGCCTCTACATGCAGAAGTACAGCCTCGACCCGGCGTCGACGTTTATCATCGGCGATATGCCGATCGAAATGGACATCGCACGCAATCTCGCACTCATAAGCATATCGATCACCGGAGGTTTTGTTTCGGACTCGCGCTTGCGGGCGGCAAATCCTGACTATTCGATTAACAACCATCATGAGCTGTTGCCTATCTTACAAAGGCACGGCTTTTTCTAGAGTGCATGAACCATGTTCAGCGAGGCATCATCACCAAACGCAGGTCCTAGCACTGCGAAACAGAGAATAGGTCTTGTCGGCGTCGGGCGAATGGGAACTGGAATGGGTATTAGCCTGATGCGTCATCAAATTGAACTGCATATCAAAGCCAACAAGAATCGTTTCGGTGCGAATCGATTTGCTTCAGCCGGTGCCCGTGAACATCCTTCGATCGCTGAGTTGGCGCAACATGTAAGCGCTGTGGTGTTGTCCCTACCGTCAAGCCGCGAGGTTGAGGCAGTG
Source organism: Bradyrhizobium sp. CCBAU 53340 (assembly GCF_015291645.1). Taxonomy (NCBI): domain Bacteria; kingdom Pseudomonadati; phylum Pseudomonadota; class Alphaproteobacteria; order Hyphomicrobiales; family Nitrobacteraceae; genus Bradyrhizobium; species Bradyrhizobium sp. CCBAU 53340. The sequence continues at coordinate 904,112 of NZ_CP030056.1, read as the reverse complement.
TGCCTTGGGCAGGATGGGCTTTTTGTCCATATGTCCCGTGGCGGTTTGATAATTGACTGCACGACATCTTATCCTGCTTCGACAGTTACACTGGCGGAGCAGGCTCAAGAACATGGCCTAGGTTTTGTAGATGCCCCAGTAACACGTAGCCCCGAACAAGCTGAGTTCGGCCTTCTCAATGCGATCGTTGGATCGAACGAGACGCTCTTTCCTGTGGCGGAAGGCATTCTTGCTGCATTTTGTGAGACCGTTCTTCATGTCGGAGAAGTCGGACAGGGTCATAAGCTCAAGCTTGTTTACAACAGCATGACTATGGGCATAGCGGCCGTCGCAGCAGAGGTCTGCCAATTCGCAAAGGCTCTTGACATTGATCTTGTAACACTCCGCTCTCTGGTCAGCCGCGGTTCCACTAACAGCGGAATATTCCAAGCCTTCGCTGCCTTTTTGTTGGGCGAAAAACCCGATGTTCTGGCCGTCTCAATTGCCAATTCCGCAAAGGATATTAATTGCGCTGTGCGCCTAGCGGGCGAGAACGTAGTTTCGGTGCCGATCCTAGCTGCGGCTGCGAACAAGTTAAACGCCTCGGTTGCCTCGGGCAAAGGCGAACTGACTCTACCTCATTTGTCTCACTCATAAAGTCTTCGGTCTAATCGAATTTTACTATCTCACTGCCTTTGGAGGTACGGGCGTGTTCCTTCAATGCCGAGAGCGTGGAAGGGTCCCGCCCTTGAGGATTGGCGCGCTCGTTAGCGACACTCGCGCTTCAATGAATGAGATGCCTAGTGTCCTTTAAGAAAAAGCCGCTGTCAGATTTCTCCAACAGCGGCTTAAGTTGAGGGAGGAAGGCAGACGAACCGGTCTGCCAGCGGAGCCGAAGGCTATCGTTAGCAGGCGACAAATCGGATAGTTGGTCGCCCAACGCATCGACATAGGACGCCGGAGACCACCGCGACCAAATTACCGATTGAATTAGATTTTCCTGGTGCCCCCCAGTTCGGAGAGATTCCGGACGAGACGCTGGACCAGGCTGGAGACTTGCGCCGCCACTCTCGCATTCGGAGAGCGAGGGTCGGCACGGGCTTTGGCGCTTGCGCGTGATCCAGACCATTGAAGGTTGCGGTGAAGCGGAACACCTCTTTCCCATCACTGGCGGCCGCGAGATTTCCCCTTAGTGGCCGCGAAAGGATCCAGCGGGTGATTTTTGCTTCAGCTTCAACCAACCACCGACAAGGGTGACGCCGGCTTTCACACGCACGGATTGAAACATTTACAGGCGAGGCTCCATCCGGGACCGACGCTTGGCCGTCCGCCAAATAATGAGACACGAATTTCCTCCCGGAGCATTCTCAACAATAGGAGGTCTAGACCGGGCTGAAGCATTGTATAACATCGGCGATACTTCCGGGTGGGTAAGAATGGGTATAGTCAGCTGCAAGCTTGCCACGCGCTTAACGGCCGCATCTAGAGGCGCGCCCTTGGAAATCTACGCGCCGTCCCTGCGGAGCTTTCCAGCAGACTCGATGCTCGTAATGGCGACTTTACCTGTCGTCGACTGGAATGACTGTCTTTTGCGAGATTTGCGCAGCCTCGACAAGCAAGCGTCCATTCGCGCCTACGCGGCGATGGTCATGATCGATCCCTTTGCCTGTTGGGAGGATTTTGCCGACTTGCTGAAAGAGGCGAGAATCTCCGGCGTCACAAATTTCCCACCTGCATCTATCATTGAGCAGGCTACGGATGGCATGCCAATTAACTCCGGACTGGAGCTCGAACTTCGACGTATGGAATGGTTCGCCAGCCTGGGATTCAAAATCCTGTTTGTTGCTGCCAAGGATTCTGAGATCACGATGGCAGAGACGAGACTTGGAGCGCATCTCGAAGGTATTGTGTATTTGCCCGAAGAGGCTCTTGCGCGTAGGATTTGCGACGAAATGGGGTTGATCAGCCTTGGCCAACAGGCATCGTCGATGCCAAGGTTCTCGTTTTTGCATGCGACTACGTCGCAGCAAACCCGACGCAAGAAATGAGGGTAGGCTATTCTAGGATCCGCAGTTTCTTTATCTTGTTGTAAAGCGTCTTCCTTGAAAGCCCAAGAGATTGTGCGGTCTTGCCACGGTGGAGCCTGTTTCGTTTTAGGCCTTCGATGAACCACTCGCGCTCGGAGAATGCTCCTTTGGGCCGAGCGGGCGACGTCGAGTTCAGAAGCGGCTTGAGGACGTCAGCAGTTATATGCGCGTCTTTCACCATCACCAGTTGATTGACGATCTGGCGCAATTCTCTCAAATTTCCGGGCCAATGGTGGCCCGCTAACGCCAAGAACGCGGACTTCTCTATTGCCAGCGTTTGTGCATTCGAATCCCCCTTGGCTTCGACGGCAAAATGCTGAATGAGCTGTGGAAGGTCCTCCAGACGGTTTGGCAAAGCGGGTTGTTCTATGTCAAGCCCGGCAAAGAAGGCAAGAAGGCGGGGACATAGAACACTTTCCAAGCTTGCTCCGCGGGTCACTGTCGCGGTTGCGATGATCCGGGCGTTTGACCTTACAACGGATACGCCGTTCAGCGGCGTGAAAGTACCCGTCTCGAGATAGTCCGCGAGACGCTCTTGCCCATCTCGCGACAGCTGATCGACATGCGTCAGCAGGAGCGCGGAATCACTTGCGGCTTCGAGGAGCGACAGTTGGCGCCTCCTATTCTCAGCGCTCTCGGCACCGAACAGCGCACCGACCGTGTCGATTGCCGGCCCTCGGCGGCAATGAAACAGCGCGGCCTTCGTGTGTCTCCGATCGCTAAAGGCATGGACGAGGTTCGCTATCCTTCGCTTTCCCGATCCCGCCTCGCCCCACACCAGCACAGAATTGGGATTACTTGCCAAGCGCCTTGCAGTCTCAAGCACGTGCTTCATGATCGAGGACTGCGCGATGACGCCATGCCGGAATCCGCTCAACTGGAGCTGGCGCTCGAGGAGATCGACCTTCTCTCGCAATAAGTGGATGGTCTTAAAGCCCGAGGTTACCTCGAGAACTGACATTTCGAGCGGGATGCGGTCGAGCGACGAACCGCCAATGAAACCCTGCACACCCGTTTCTCGGCAGATGTCCAGGAGTTCGTCAGGCTTCGTGATTGGCCCGCCACCAAGCAGGCAAATTGCGTTCACGTCGACGGATTGAGCGACACGCGCAACAGCGCTCGTTCGCGCGGCAAGCTCCGACAGGCTGATCGACAAGTCGCATCCGCTTTCGACAGCGCGGTTGAGATTGAAGTTGATACAGATGGCTTCAGCTCCAGCTTCAACCATGCGCCTTGCTTCGGACTGGGTGCGAGTATAAGCGATGGTCATTAGGCCGCGTTTTGCGGCTTTGACCAGGAGTTCGATTTCCCGCTCGTAGCCGAGCCCGCAACTTTCAAGCAGTGATCTCCTGTAGTCATCAATGTGGATGACGGACGGGAAATTGGTGACGCCTGAAAAACCCCATCGCATGATGCGGTCGAGAAAGCGGTCGATATCCAGCTGCGGATCGAAGGTACAAGCGCCAAAAAATACCGGCAATTTCGTTGAGGGCAGGATCTCGGTCCGGCCGAAGCCCGCCACGAATTCGTTTGTATTGCGGATTGGAAGAATTGAGGCTGGCGAAGAGCCCCCCATCGCGCGAAATCGGCCGGCGTTAAGGGCGAGAACGAAATCCGCGCCCGCCCGTTCGGCCGCTCGCGCGGTCATGCCCGATCCTATTCCAGCCCCAAGCATAAAGGAGCGGGAGTTGCGGAAGAACCGCCTGATGCCGCCGCCCTTTGCCTGGTCTGTCCGCGTGTGCATGACTTGCCCGCCTCCTGCACGGCGGTTGCGAAAACTAGCTCCAATTTGCGGGCGCGTGCAACCGGCGCAGCGCCTTTCCGTTCGTCACGAACAGGTGGCAGTCCGCCGGCGACGCCGCAAGACGAACCTTGCCAGACCTCTTCTGTGACTCCGGCTTTGGCGCCTTTGCGACCACCGATTCCTTGCCAGCGTTTCCGTAGATGTAGGTGACGCTGCCAAGATGCTCGACGAAATCGACGTCGAGTTCGATCGCGATCTCTTTCCTCTCCGCCGCAGATGGAGAGAAGTCATCGGGGCGAATT
>NZ_CP030055.1:7452500-7737220 GCF_015291645.1 Bradyrhizobium sp. CCBAU 53340 | reverse complement strand
TTGAAAACTTTTCTTGAGAGATAAGGTTGCGTGGTGGGCGCCATGCGGAGTTCCTGCGGGATCTCGGTCATGGTGCGACCTCAAGCGAGTCCATCTTCGGGCATAGCTCGACCGCCCGGCGCGAACGCCGCAGCTCAGATCAGCGATGTCTGCGATGGAGGATTCGCGAGGTCAGCGCGTACTCGACGCGCCCTCACACGGAGGATGGTCGCAAGACGGATTGGAAACGGCATCGTTGAACGATGAAACGAAAGTCAATACCGCGTTTAATCCGTAGGACATGATACCTCCCCGTCCTGCCGTGATCGCTCACGGCAAGGTCCTGCGTAAATAGACGCCCACGCTATACTCAAGTCGCGGATGTCCTGCCCGTCTGCTCGTGTCGTCCGCTCGGCTTCGCCAGCGCGCGTGTCGGGGCAGCGTCGATGTGTCTCTCATTTTCGCTTGGCGCGAGCGGGATCGCTAAGATCCCGCTTGGAGACATCAAGACAAAGCCCTACCATTCCCATATTGCTATGAGTTCTGAACCGACAATCGCTTGTTGAAGCGTCGCCTACGTGCACACCGCCGCCGATTTGCACGCTCGCCCCGTTTCCTAAACCGCGCTGGTCTCAAGATCGTGGGCGCCGCGAACGACTTAAGGAATACACTAAGCGGAAAGACTCGCAACGAAATTGATTCAGACTTGAGGCATCAAAAAACTTGACCAGCGTTAACGCCGCGCGCGAGTTGTTCACAGGCTTGAGACCAAGTTTTTGGATTCGTGCACAGATTCGAAAATCGCGCCTGTCATGTGACAACGGCTGCGCCACCGCCAAAAAATTTTTACAAAATCGTCACGCATCTGAGTTGTGCGCGAATTTTTCAAATGCTTGTGGCTGCTATGTCGATAAGTGATTAGCGAGTCTTCGTTTTTTGAGTCTCGTTTCGAAGGGTAACCCAATCTCGAAACGTGTTCCGGGGAAACTACGGTGTGCAGAACTCCGGTGCGCGCGAATTCAACTTAAGCCTATACCGCAGGGGTTTTTCGCAGCGCAGTGAAAGTTTCCGCTGTTGCAAAAACGACGGCAGGTAAAACTACGGATGGAGCATAGCGCGCGCGACGAGGTTCTTCCAATGGAAGATTGGGGCGCCCAAAGACCGCAAGCATGAATTGTGACGGGCAACAAAAAGCCCGGCGTGAAAGCCGGGCTGATTGGCGTGCGATGTTCGCGTCAACCGATCGAATGAAGAGATCGGATCGTGCTGCGAACTTTACTTCGCAGTTTTAAATTCGCAGTTTTACTTGGCAAGCTTGGCGATCTGCGCGGTGAGGCGCGAGACTTTGCGGCTGGCGTTGTTCTTGTGAATGATGTTGCGCTGGGCGGCGCGCATCAGCGCGGGCTCGGCAGCGGCCAGCGCCTTCGCGGCGGCGGCGCGATCACCGCTCTTGATCGCTTCTTCGACGTTGCGCACGGCACCACGCATCTGGGTGCGGCGCGACTTGTTGACGGCGGTGCGGCGGGCGATCTTGCGCGTCGCTTTCTTGGCGGAAGTGGTATTGGCCATGGTCTCAATGTCCTTTGCGGGTACCGGTCGCGTCTTGGTCGGGTAGCGCCGGCAGCTTGACCGCGGAATCGACGCTCGGATTTAGGGTGTTCGGTTGCTGGGCCGTTCCCGGAACATGAGCGATAGGCCTTGCGACCATCTCTGCGGCCCCAAAAGAGCCTGCAACTGCTCAAAGAACAGCGGCGGCAGGATTGCGCCCACCGCCAGTTGGCGCCCTTATAGAGGGGGTCTTTGGCACCGTCAACGCTTTAAGGGGCTGGAAAACAGGCCCCTGACGTGCCGGAGGGGGCCGTAACGCCCTGATGAGGTTGAATTTCTGCCGTCTCTTGGCTATTGGCTGGCGGCGTTTCGAAGGTCGTGCGACCGGACGGCCATTGGGGTGGGACATGATCCGCGGCTTTTTCCGACTGATTGGCTTGCTGCTGCTGGCCGGCGGGTTCTTCTTCATGGTCTATGACGGCGCCCGCTGGGTGGCCGACCAGACCCTGCGCTTTACCCGGTTCGGCCAATTCTGGAACGACATCAACCAGGCCAGCCAATCGGCCTTCCGGAGCTGGGTCGAGGCCAAGGCGCCCTGGCTCTGGACCTCGGTGATCCGCCTGGTGCTGGACCAGCCGGTTTTCGCCGTCCTCGGCCTGCTCGGCATCCTGCTGATGATCCTGTTCCGTCCGCGCAAGCCGCTGATCGGCTATTCCCGGGATTGATCTTTCAATTCCCGCCGGGATTGGGCTCCCGAACAAGGACGCTGTAACAAGCCTGTCCCTTGCTGCGTAAAGACCTATATTCCCACTCGATCGCGAGCACGCCGCCTGAGCGCCTGGTTCCGGCGACGCACGGCTCGTTCTTTCGGAGACCCGATCATGCTGTTCACGCGCAAGACCACCGCACTGCCTGATGCAGCCGACGCGCTGCCGGGCCGTGCGCAGCCGATTCCGACCGCGACCACCCATTTCGTCAACGGCGCGAAGTTGCAGCCGCCCTATCCTGCCGGCCTCGAGCAGGCTGTGTTCGGGCTCGGCTGCTTCTGGGGCGCGGAGCGCAAATTCTGGGAGCTTGGCGAGGGCATCTATGCGACCGCTGTCGGCTATGCCGGTGGCCACACGCCGAACCCGACCTATGAAGAGACCTGTTCGGGGCGCACCGGCCACACCGAAGTGGTGCTGGTCGTGTTCGATCCGAACAAGATCTCCTACGAAAAACTGCTGAAGACGTTCTGGGAGAACCACAACCCGACGCAGGGCATGCGCCAGGGCAACGACGTCGGCACGCAATATCGCAGTGCGATCTATACGTATTCCGACGCGCAGAAGAAGGCGGCCGACCAGTCGAAGGCGCTCTATCAGAAGGCGCTCGCTGCAAAAGGTCTCGGCGCTATCACCACGGAGATCGCGCCTGCAGGTCCGTTCTATTTCGCCGAGGACTATCATCAGCAATATCTGGCGAAGAATCCCGCCGGCTATTGCGGCCTTGGCGGCACCGGCGTGTCGTGCCCGATCGGCGTGGGTGTGAGTGTGTAAGCGTGCTTCTCTTACCCTCCCCCTCCAGGGGAGGGTGCGACCGCCGTGCCCCGCCCCCTCAACCCTTTATTAACCATAACGGGTGCAAGACTGGACCTATCTCGTTTTCAGGGATGCTCCGGTGCGGGTTCTGCGCGCGTTTCGATGGTCGATCTTGGCAGCGTCCGCCGCGCTGACCCTGGGCGGCTGCATGCAGACTGCAGGTCCCGTCGCCTACGTGCAGCCTCGCGCCGATCTCGATACCATGGCCTATGGCCAGCCCTATAGCGCGCCGCAGCCGGTCGTCGTTGCCAACGGCGGCGGCGCCATCGATGCGCTCACCAATTCCCTTGGCCCGGGTCCCGTGCCGGTCGCCTATGCCGCGCCGGTGGTGGCAGCTCCGGTCCGTTACGATTCCTCCTATCACCTCGATGCCGGCGACAAGCTGCGCGTCGTGGTCTACGGCCAGGAAGGTCTCACCAACAGCTACGCCATCGATGCCGGCGGCTCCATCACCATGCCGCTGATCGGTTCGGTGCCGGCGCGCGGCCGCACCACGGCGGGACTTGCCGGCGAGATCGCCGCGCGTCTGCGCAACGGCTATATTCGCGAACCTTCGGTCGCGGTGGAGATCGAGTCGTATCGCCCGTTCTTCATTCTCGGCGAAGTCGCCGCGCCCGGCCAATATCCTTACGTGCCCAACATGACGGTCGAAAGCGCGGTCGCGATCGCCGGCGGCTTCTCGCCGCGTGCCAAGCGCGACGTGGTCACCGTCACCCACACCGAAGCCGGTAGTGCCATGCGCGCCGTCGTTCCGCTCGGCACGCCCGTCAGCCCCGGCGACACAGTGTTCGTCGGCGAGCGCTGGTTTTAGAGGCTTCGGGCCAACTCTATCCCTTGGTCATTCCGGGGCGCGCGTAGCGCGAGCCATGGTGCGCAATTGCGCACCTGAGAATCCATACTCCCGATCGTGGTTATGGATTCCGGGCCTGCACCGCTTCGCGGCGCATCCCGGAATGAAAGATAGAGTCACCTCCTGAAATCCAGCCGCCCGTTCGGAAAGCATCCGTCGATCCTGTTAGTGTCAACCACCAGCCCGATCCACGGCCGCATGATCGCGGGATTGGTCAGGTTGATGTACTTCCCGATCAGACGATCGCCGCTCTCGCTGATAGCATCGATCAATCCGTGCCGACGGCCGTCATCCCAGTCGAACCGCAGGTAGATCCGCCCGCCCACGACGCGGACTTCCGCGCGGCCCTGTTTCCATCGCTCCGGCGTATCGCCGGCAATCGTCGGATCGGCGCCGCCGTTCCAGCGGCTCGCCCAGGCACCTTCAAGGGGATCGGATGCTGCGGGAATCGACGCCCACTGCGCCGCATTGCCATCGGCGTCATCGCCGGCCAGCGCGGCTGAAATGGCATAGTGCAGGACTTCGCAATCCCCCGGCGCTGGAACATCCATGGTGCCGAACGGATTGCGGATGACGATGTTGGTATTGGCTTGCTGCATGGGCGCTCTCCCGGCGTGACCTGGCTTGATCGGCCAGCTCTATCGCCGGGCAACGTGGTGCAGCCACCCGATTTCTGTTCTTGGGGGGTGACGCAAATCTCTCTCCTCGTCATTCCGGGGCGCGCGTAGCGCGAGCCCGGAATCCATAACCCCATTTCGTGGTTATGGATTCCGGGCCTGCGCCTTACGGCGCATCCCGGAATGACGGCAGAGAGGCGCGCGCTACTTCGTCAGATGCTTCGCGAAAAATTCCATCGAGCGCGGCCAGGCGATATCCGAGCTGACCTTGTCGTAGCTCGGCCGCTCGTCGCAATGGAAGCCGTGCTGGGCGTTCGGATAGATGAAGACCTCGACGTCAGGCCGCTTGGCCTTGACCGTCTCGACGTCGCTGAGGGGAATGCCGGCATCCTTCTCGCCGAAATGCAATTGCGTCGGCACTTTCGGCGTCTCGTCCGCAAAGCGCACCACGGCGCCGCCGTAATAGCCGATCGCGGCCTTCAGGCCGGTCAGCCGTGTTGCCGCGACATAGGCGATGCTGCCGCCCAGGCAAAAGCCGATGATGCCGACCGGGCCGATATCCTTCACCGCATCGATTGCGGCCTGCGTGTCGCGCAGCATCGCCTCCCAATCGGGATTGGCGACGAACTTGCGTGCGACGGCGATCTCGTCGGGCGTATAGCCCGACTGGAAGTTGGGCTCGCTGCGATCGAAGATCGACGGCGCGATCGCGACATAGCCTTCGCCCGCAAGACGGTCGCAGACCGAGCGGATGTGATGATTGACGCCAAAGATCTCCTGGATCACCACCACCGCGCCCTTCGGGCTGCCGGAGGGATCAGCGCGATAGGCGCCGAGTTGAAAATTGTCCGAGGCCGTCAGTTTGATGTCTTGTCCCACGCGGGTTGTCCTTCTTGGTTGATGGTCGATAGGAGCTCTGGCCGTTCCACAAACTCGTCATGGCCGGGCTTGTCCGGGCCATCCACGATCTTTCGAGCGGCACTAGGAACGTGGATGCCCGGGACAAGCCCGGGCATGACGGTGTGCCGACTTCAATGCATCCTCACTCCCACATCCAGTTCTCGCCGTAATCCTCCTTCCATCCTGCCAGCCGTCCATGACGGAATTGCAGGAACAGGCGGTGACGGTACGGCACCAATCCGCTGCCGCCGATGTCGCGAAGGGCGAGATAGATCTCATTGCCGGGGCGGCCCCGGACATATTGCAGGGGCTGACCGAGCGCATGCGCGGTCTGCTCCGCATCCATCCCGAACGCCAAAGGCGTGTTGTTCGACAAGGTGTCGACGAAGGGGCGGCGCAGCGGCACCGTGCCGAACGGCTCGGCCTGCACCGACGCTGCCATCGCGAGCAGCGCGGCGCCCACAGCCAGGATTGTCCGCTTCATTGCCGAGATCCCCGTCCGACCTTCTATTCCGGCAAGTTCTTCAGGAAAGGCAGCACGGCGTCAACAAAAGCCTGCGGCTGATCGATGTTGACGGCGTGTCCGGCCGCGGGGATCACGACTTTTTGTGCGCCGGGGATCTTGGCCGCCATGTAGTCGGACGCCGCCAGGAACGGCGTGTCGTCGGCGCCGACCACGATCAGGCTGGGCACCGCGATCTCCGGCAGCAGCTCCATCACCTTGGCATCGCGCTGGGTCAGCATGCCGCGCGCGGCGAGCGCCAATCCCCTCGCATTGCGATGGCTGGCCGTGGCGCGCTCGCGCGTCGCTGATTTCAGTGCGTCGAGACCTTCGCGATCGAGCTTGTCGGCGGTGGCGAGTGCCCGGGCGTTCCAGGCCTCGCGCGCGTCGTCCTTCTTGAAGCCGGGACCGGTGTCGATGATCAGCAGCGCACGCGTGCGCGAGGGATGGGCGCGATAGAACGCCAGCGACATGTAGCCGCCGAGCGACAGCCCGCCGATGATGGCGCTGTTAGCGCCGACCGCATCGAGGATCGCCGCCATGTCGCCGACGGTCAGCGCTTCGCTGTAGGCCGCAGGCTCGTCGGGATAATCGGATTGGCCATGACCGCGCATGTCCCACAAGATCAGTTGGTGATCGCGCGCCAGCGCATCGACCTGCCCGTACCACATCGCCGACGTGGATGAGTAGCCGTGCGTGAGCAGCAGCGGCGGCCCGTCGCCGTGAACCTCGTAATAGATGCCGACGCCGTCCCGATCGATCCTTGGCATTGTTTCCGCCTTTCTTTTCTCTTTCTATCGAGCCATGACGACGGTGCACCCTCCCTACCGACAGGAAAGAGCGGCGAGGTGGAGTATCTCTCCGCCGGCCCGGAATCGTAGGGTGGGCAAAGGCGCACTTGCGCCGTGCCCACCACCTGTTTCCGATCGCAACGGGTGGTGAGTACGCTTCGCTTTGCCCACCCTACGACACTGTTGCGTTCCTCTGCATCCTAGCTCGCAAGGTTACTCGGAAGAAACCACCTCGCTGCGATGGCATGCATGCGGCGCTGCTTGTTGTGTCCAGTCGCTAACATCAGCGCTGTTGTCGCAACGCACACGGTCCGGCGCCGAGATAGTTTCGATCGCTTCCAAATTGCATTTGCCTCCGCGCGTGAACGCGATCATTCTTCCGCGCAAGGTGGATGCCAGCCCGGTGGGTGTCCGCCATTCAAGTTGCCGCCGTAAGCGGCTTCATGCACCGGCAGGGGAAGACGCCTATGCCAACGCTCACGATCAACGGGCGGAGTATGTCCGTGGATGCGGCAAACGACACGCCGCTCCTTTGGGCCATCCGCGAACAATTGCAGATGACCGGCACGAAGTTCGGCTGCGGTGCCGGCCTGTGCGGTGCCTGCACCGTGCACGTCAACGGCGAAGCCGTGCGCTCGTGCCAGACCATGGTCGGCGATGTCGCCGGCAAGAAGATCACCACCATCGAAGGCCTGTCCGCCAAGGGCGATCATCCCTTGCAGAAGGCGTGGATCGCCGAGCAGGTGCCGCAATGCGGCTACTGCCAGTCCGGGCAGATCATGCAGGCGGCTTCGCTGCTGGCGAAGAATTCCAATCCGACCAAGGAAGAGGTCGTGGCGCATATGGACGGCAATCTCTGCCGTTGCATGACCTATTCGCGGATCCAGAAGGCGATCATGCGCGCCGCCACCGAGATGCGCACCGCATCCGCCGCCGGCAACGAGCGGAGGCCCACATGAACAAGCACGTGAAAAACGTCACGCCTGAGACATCGGATCTCAGCCGCCGCTCCTTCCTGGTCGGCACGGCCGCAACCGGCCTCGTGCTCGGCTATGCCGGCGTGCCCGGAACAGGTGAAGCACTGGCTGCCGCGCCTGCCAATTTCGAGCCGAGCGTCTGGTATTCGATCTCGCCTGATGGCCTCGTCACCGTGACCTGCGGCAAGGCCGACATGGGCCAGCACATCGCCTCCACCATGGCGCAGATCGTCTGCGAGGAACTGGGCGCGAAGTGGAGCGACATGCGGGTCAACCTCGCCTCCAACGATCCGAAGTTCAACGATCCGGTGCTCGGTGCGCAGATCACCGGCGGCAGCTGGTCGACCATGATGAACTTCGAGGCGATGAGCCGTGCGGGCGCTGCCGGCCGCATGGCCCTGACCGAAGCCGCAGCCGCGGCGATGGGCCTGCCGCCCTACTTCAAGGACCAGCTCGTCGTCCGCGACTCCATGGTGTCGCATCCGAAGTCGAAGAAGCAGATGTCGTTTGCCGAGATCGTCAAGAGCGGCAAGGCAACCAAGACCTTCACGCCCGACGAGCTGAAGGCGATCAAGCTGAAGACGCCGGATCAATACACCATGATCGGCGTGTCGGTGCCGCAGCTCGACATTCCCTCCAAGACCAACGGCACGGCCAAATACGGCATCGACGCGATGATTCCGGGCATGGTCTATGGCGCGGTCGTGACGCCGCCGGTGCGCTTCGGCGCCACGGTGAAATCGGTCGACGACGGCGATGCCAAGAAGGTGCCGGGCTTCATCAAGGCCGTCATCCTCGACGACAAGACGCAGACCACGTCGGGCTGGGTGGTCGCGGTCGCCGGCACCTACGCCAACGCCAAGAAGGCAGCGCAGGCACTGAAGATCGCCTATGACGGCGGTCCGAATGCAACGCTGTCGAGCCAGTCGCTGCTCGATGAAGCCAAGCGGCTTCAGGGACTGGAGGATTCCGGCCAGTTCTTCGTCAAGGACGGCGATCCCGCAGCCGCCCTCGGCACGGCCGCCAAGGTGCTGGAGGCGGAGTACACCACCAGCATCAACATCCACGCGCCGATGGAGCCGATGAACGCCACCGCGGAGTTCAAGGGCGACATCCTGCACATCTATTCCGGCAACCAGTTCGCGACGCGCTCCGGCGCGATCGCCGCGGGCGCTGCCGGGATCGATCCGAAGTTCGTGGTGATGCACCAGATGTGGCTGGGCGGCGGCTTCGGCCGCAGGCTCGATGCCGACATGATGGTGCCGGCGGTGCAGGCGGCGAAGGCCGTGGGCAAGCCGGTGAAGGTGATCTACACGCGCGAGAACGACATGACGATGGATTTCTCGCGTCCGCTCACCTACCAAAAAGTAAAGGCCGGCGTGGACGGCGACGGCAAGCTGGTCGCGATCAGCCATGACGTGGTCTCGGCCTGGCCGACGGCGCGCTGGGGCATTCCCGATTTCCTCACGCCCTCGGTCGACAAGAAAGGTCCGCTCGACAGCTTCACGGTCAACGGGTCGGACTTCTTCTACACCGTGCCCAACCATCACGTGCGGGCGATCAAGAACGAGATGGCGCACAACGCCACCCCGTCCGGTCAGCTGCGCTCGGTGGCACCGGGCTGGACCTTCTGGGCCGTCGAAAGCATGATCGACGAGATCGCGGCGGCGACGGGCAAGGATCCCGCGCAGTTCCGCATCTCGTTGCTCGACGGCGCCGGCAAGAACGACGGCGGCGCGCAGCGGCTGCGCAACACGCTGCTCGCGGCGATGGGACTGTCGGGTTACGGCACCAAGCAATTGCCGAAAGGCGAGGGCATGGGCGTGGCCTGCGTCTCCTCACAGGAGCGCGCGACGGCAAGCTGGACCGCCTGCGTCGCCCATGTTGCGGTGGCGCCGACGGGCGAGGTGACCGTGAAGAAGCTCACGGTCGCAACCGACGTCGGCACGCAGGTGCATCCCGACAACATCCGCGCCCAGGTCGAGGGGGCGGCGCTGTGGGGCCTGTCGCTGGCGCTGTACGAGAAGGCGACCCTGAAGAACGGCGGCATCGAGCAGACCAATTTCGACAGCTACACGCCGCTGCGCATGAGCCAGATGCCGGAGGTCGCGGTCGCCGTGATCGCCAACGGCGAGAAGGCGACCGGTGTCGGCGAGCCGGCGGTGACGGTCGTGGCGCCCGCCATCGGCAATGCCATCTTCAATGCCAGCGGCGCCCGCGTCCGGGCGCTGCCGATTACGGCGGAAGCCGTGAAGGGGGCGATGAAGGCGTAAGCCGGATCGGCTCGCGAAGATTGATCCGCCGGAGGCTAGCCTCCGGCGGATTTGTTTTGAACCCCAGGATTTCGTCATGCCCGGGCTTGTCCCGGGCATCCACGCTCTTCGTACCCTGCGCCAAGGTCGTGGATGGCCGGGACAAGCCCGGCCATGACGGAGCAAATTCCCCTTATCCATCAATGGGCGTTCTACTGTGCATGGGGTTGTTTTGCTTTGCTGGAAACCCGATCCGTAAAATTGCGTGCAATTGCGGCAGGTTCCGTTGAGCACGCCTCTTAAGGGCCGGAGAACCTGATCCGGCTTAGGCTGATGCCGAATACACTCCCGTGCTTTGGGGAAGCCATGAACGCGCCAGCCAAATCCGCCACCAAACGCCGGCTTCTGCTTGCCTCCGACCGGAGCGACGCGAGCACCGAGCTCGCCAGCATCCTGAAGGCGGTCGGCGACGTCTCGACGGTGACGACGGAAGGAATCCCCGAGCAGCCGTCGCGGGATCTCTCCGGCCTCGTGGTCGACATCAACCTGCGCTCGCCCGAAAGCGTGCAGCGGGTGCGCAACAAGCTGCGCGGCGAGGCCTACCGCTCGATGCCGCGCCTGTTCGTGCTGGCGGACGCACTTCACCACGGCACCATGCAGGCCTGGGCGCTGGGCGCCACCGACACCATCTCGCGGCCGCTGCAGGCCGAGGCGATCCTGCAGCGCATCCGCGCCGCGTTCCCGGACACCGCCGTCTATGACGCAACCGATCGCGGCAAGACGCTCAACCGCGGCGTCGAGGCGGCGCATGCGGTGCTGAAGAAGATGTTCGAGAAGCTGCCGCTCGGCGTGCCCTTGACCTTCGACGACGTCATCGCCGCCGAGAACAAGATCCTGAAGGCGATCAAGCACTCCTCGCTGCGCGAATGGCTCACCACGGTCGGCTGTCATCATGTCGGCAGCTACCGCCACTGCCTGTTCGTCACCGGCTTTGCGGTCTCTTTCGCGCAGCATCTCGGCATGCGCGAGGACGACCAGCGCCGCCTGACCCGCGCCGCGCTGCTGCACGATGTCGGCAAGGCCTTCGTTCCCTCCCACCTGCTCGACAAGCCCGGTAAGCTCACCGACGAGGAGATGGCCGAGGTCCGCGAGCATCCGCGCCGCGGCTATGATGCGCTTGCAGCCCAGGGCGGCTTCCCGCCGGAGATGCTCGACGTCGTCCTGCATCACCACGAATTCCTCGACGGCACCGGCTATCCGAATGGCCTGTCGTCGAACCAGATCAGCGACATCGTGCGGCTGACGACGATCGTCGACATCTACGCGGCCCTGGTCGAGAAGCGCGCCTACCGCATGCCCTTCACCCACGCGCGTGCGTTCACGATGATGGAAGGCATGGGCGGCAAGCTTGATCAGCAGCTGCTGCAGGCATTCCGCCCGGTGGCGCTGGGATCGTTCTGAGGCTGCATTCTCCGCTGCCGTAGGGTGGGCAAAGGCGCGACGCGCCGTGCCCACGAGACCGTTGGTGGGCACGCTTCGCTTTGCCCACCCTACGGCACTTCCTTACTCCACCAGCTTCCGCAGCTCCGCCTTCGCCACCTTCTCAAGGGTGGAGCGCGGCATGTCGTCGACCAGCCTGATCTCGCGCGGCACCTTGAAGTCGGCGAGGCCTTTGCGGCAGGCCGCCATCACGCGGTCGTGCAGGTCGGGCATCGCACCCGCGACGCCGCCCTGCGGGATGATGAAGACGACGGGCACCTCGTCCAGCATCGGATGCTTCTTGGCCACCACCGCAGCCTCGCGCACGCCTGACACGAGGGCGATCACCTGCTCGATCTCGGACGCCGCGACGTTCTCGCCGCCGACCTTCAGCATGTCCTTGGCGCGGTCGCCGAACTTGATGAAGCCGTTCTCCAGGCGCTCGACGCGATCGCCGGTGAGGAAGAAGCCGTGCTCGTCAAAGCTCTCGCGCGTCGCTTTTTCGTTGTGCAGATATTCGGCAAACAATGACAGGCCGGGGATGCCCCTGATGGCGAGATTGCCGGTGTCGCCGACTTCGGTCGGCCGGCCGTCATCGTCGGTGATGCGGATCTGATATTCGCCTGCGGCGCGGCCGATCGACAACGGGATGTTGGGCTGGTCGACCTCGCCGATGATGCCGTGGGTGATGGTCTCGGTCATGCCCCACCAGCCGATGATCTTGACGCCAAAGGCGGCGAAGGGCGGCGGCTCGTTCACCGCCGAGCCCCACAGACGGAATTTGTGATCGCGCGGGATCTCCTGCTCGAGCAGCGCCTTCATGCAGAACGGAATTGTCGAGGTCCAGGTCGAGCCGTGCTCGCGCGCGACGCTCCAGAACCGGCTGGCGGAGAAGCGCGGCTGGATCACGCAAGTCGCCCCGACCCAGAGCGTGGCCAGCATCGAATAGGCCAGCGCATTGGTGTGGAATAGCGGCAGATAGGTCTGGTGCACGTCGCTGGCGTGCAGGTCTTCATGCGCAGCATTGATCTTGGCGCCCCACAGCGCATTGGCGTGGGTCCAGAGCACCGCCTTGGGGCGCGAGGTCGTGCCCGATGTGTACTGCACGCTGCACGGCGCCAGCGGATTGGTCGCGCGCCCGGGGCGGTCGGCGCTGTCGGCGAACAGCGAGTCGAAACTGTCGCCGCGGGAAGGGGCTTGCGCGGGTGCGGCGCCGGCATCGTGCGCGGTCACCGCCATCCAGCGGATGTTGCGGCAGTTCTGCGCGACCATTTCCGCATAGGCCGGCTGCGTGATCGCGGCGACCGCGCCGCAATGATCGGCGAAATACTCCATTTCCGCCGGCGCCGAGCGGGTGTTGGTGGTGACCGCGATCGCCCCGCACTCGACGCTGGCAAACCAGGCCAGCAGCGCCTCGATGCAATTATCGAGGTGAATGAGCACATATTCGCCCGGCTTCACGCCGCGCCTGACGAGCCCCGCCGCCAGCGCGCCGACCCGATCGTGAAACTCGCCATAGCTCCAGCGCCGCGCCGGCGCGTCGAACGGGGCCCAGATCAGGAACGGATGATCACGCCGCACCTCGGCACGCATCTTGAGCAGCCACGGCACATCGAGCCCGTCGAACGGGCCCACGACCCCGGCAGCGGTCTGTTGAATGGCCATGCATCCTCCCCTGCAGCCTGCATCTTGCTGGCGGCTGCCTTTTGATTATTGCGTCTTCCTGCCATCACATGGCGCGAAGCGCAATCAGGCGAGAGAGCCGTGTGCCGTCTAATCCTCGTACGAGGAGATCTCGATCAGGCTGCCATCCGGATCCCTGCAATAGACCGAACGCAGCGTGCCGCGCGCGCCCTGCCTGCGAGACGGGCCGTCCTCGATGGCGACGCCATGCGCCTTCAAATGCGCCACGACCTCGTCGGGCGTCGAGGCGGTGAGGAAACACAAATCCTCGCTGCCGGCGGTCTGATGATCGGCGGTGAACCACTCCACCTTGTCGGCGTTGCGCGGCCGCACGTTGATCTTCTGTTGACCAAACTGAAGCGAGGTCCGCGGCGCTTTGCCGCCGCCGGGGTCGAACACTTTGACTTCCATGCCGAGGATCTTGCGATACCACTCGGTGGTGACGGCGACGTCTGCGACGTTGATCACGAGGTGATCGAGGGCCTGAACCTTGACCGGCATGCCTTATCCTTTCGTCGCTATGGAACTTGCGCACTTTCCGCAGCAAGCGGGCTTTGTTACAACGCCGCAGACGCAACGATCAAGACGACTGCTTTTCAAGAACAAGACTTGCAAGAACAACACCTGCAAAAATAACACTTGGGAGAACCCTCGAGATGATCACCCGCCGTTCCGCACTCGGTCTGCTCGCCGCCACCCCGCTTGCAGCCAGCCCGCTGTCGAAGGCTCTTGCGGCGGATTATCCGTCCCGGCCGGTGAAGTTCGTGGTCGGCTATCCGCCGGGCGGCGCCACCGACATTCTGGCGCGCCTGATCGGCCAGCGCCTGTCGGAGCGGCTCGGCCAGCAATTCGTGATCGAGAACAAGCCGGGCGCCGGCAACAATATCGGCACAGAATCCGTCGTGAACGCCGAACCGGACGGGTACACCGTGCTGCTGATCAATCCGGCGAACTACATCAACACCACGCTCTACACCAACCTCAAGTTCAACTTCGTCCGCGACATCGCGCCGATCGCCGCGTTCCAGCGCGTGCCGAACGTGATGACCGTCAACAAGGACGTGCCGGCAAAGACCGTCGCCGAATTCATCGACTATGTGAAGGCCAATCCCGGCAAGGTGAACATGGCGTCCTCCGGCAACGGCACCTCGGTGCATCTGTCCGGCGAGATGTTCATGGCGATGACGGGCTGCAAGATGCAGCACGTCCCCTATCGCGGCGCGGCGCCCGCGATCACCGACATGCTCGGCGGCCAGGTGCAGGTGATCTTCGACAACATGCCTTCGATCATCCAGCACATCCGCTCCGGCTCGCTTCGCGCGCTCGGCGTCACCACCGCCCAGCGCTCGCCGCAACTGCCCGACGTGCCCACCATCGGCGAGACCGTGAAGGATTACGAGGCGAGCGCGCTGTTCGGCATCGGCGCGCCGAAGAACATGCCCAAGGACCTGATCGCCAAGCTCAACAACGAGATCAACACGCTGATGAAGGAGCCCGATATGACCAAGCGCCTGGTCGAGCTCGGCGGCGATCCGCTGATCGAGACGCCGGAAGCATTCGGCAAGGAGATCGAGGCCGAGACCGCCAAGTGGAAGAAGGTCGTCGAGTTCGCCGGCCTCAAGGTCGAGTAGCGATCTTGTGATGACCGGGACTGGAGCCCTGCCGCATGGCAGGGCTTTTTCTTGCATACCCTGATCCATTGATCTGGAATAAAACGGCGGGACGAAACCTCATCATAGATGGCGCCGTATCTGGTGCCACGAACAGAGGAGTTGGGATCATGCGCAAGACGCAATTGGCGTTGCTGACGCTGGGCGCGACGGTCCTTGCCGGTTTCATCACCATCACGCCCGCAGCCGCCCGCAATTATCCCTGGTGCGCCCAGGGCGGCGAGTTCGACTATCCCGGCGAATGTGCCTACAGCACCTATGAGCAATGCCAGGCCAGCGTCTCCGGCCGGCTGCTGTACTGTGGACCCAATCCGCTGGTCGCCTATGGCCAGGCGCCGCAGCCGCTTCCACAACCCCGGCCACATCGTCGCGTGCGCCCAGTCGCGCCGTATTGATCGCGCCTCACTGATCGCCGCCTGATCACGCAGACGTGCGGGTTCCCGCTTGACGTCATTGCGGTTGCGTCTATACTAAACCATATGGTTAAGTATAAAGATGAGACGCTGGACCGGACTTTTGCGGCGCTGTCGGACCCGACGCGACGCGCCCTGCTGGCGCGCCTCGGCGAAAAGGACGGCCTGTCGGTGAGCGAGCTCGCCGCGCCGTTCTCGATCTCGCTGCCGGCGATCATGAAGCATCTCGACGTGCTCACGGACGCAGGCCTGATCGTGCGCGAGAAGACCGGGCGCACGGTCGCTTGCCGGCTCACCGCGCAGCCGATGGAGCAGGCCATGAACTGGCTCAATCGCTACGCGCAGTTCTGGTCCGAGCGTTTCGATCGCCTTGCCGCCTTTGTGGAGGACAAACCATGGCCAACGCAGTCGCCAACGCCGATCGCCGCAGCGCCGGACCCGCAAGCGACGGTCCAAGCCTTACCCTCACGCGCCGGCTCCGGGCGCGGCCGGAAAAAGTCTTCGCCGCCTGGACGCAAGCTGCGCAGCTAGTGCAATGGTTCGGCCCGCCGAACATGAAGCCGGCGACGTTGAACGCCGAGCTCGACGTTCGCTCCGGCGGCCGTTACCGCATCTCGTTCACCCGAGACGATGGCGAATATTTCGAGGCCGGTGGCATCTACCGCGAGGTGGTACCGAACGAGCGGCTGGTCTTCACCTGGGCCTGGCATTCAACGCCCGAGCGCGAGTCGCTGGTGACGATTACGCTGAAGCCCGACAGCGCCGGCACGCTGATGGTCTTTCATCATGCCCAGTTCTTCGACGAGACCGCGCGCGACAACCACCAACGTGGCTGGAGCTCGTTCTTCGACAAGCTCGACGCCTTCGTCGCCTGATTCCTGTCAGAGGAGGACATTATGCAGCAACATCAGATCGTCTCGCGCGAGCAGTGGGTCGCGGCCCGCAAGGCCCATCTGGCGCACGAGAAGGCGTTTTCGCAGGCCCGCGAGCGCCTCGCCGAGGAGCGCCGCGCATTACCCTGGGTGAAGGTCGACAAGAATTATGTGTTCGACGGACCTGACGGCAAGGTGACGCTCGGCGAGCTCTTCAAAGGCCGTCCGCAGCTCGTGGTCCAGCACGTGATGTTCGCGCCGGATTGGGAGGCAGCATGCAAGAGCTGCTCGTTCTGGGCGGATGGCTTCGAGCGCATGGTGCCGCACCTGGCGGCGCGCGACACCACCATGGTCGCAATCTCGCTGGCACCTAGTGAAAAGCTCGAGGCGTTCAAGAAGCGGATGGGCTGGACGTTCGACTGGGTGTCCTCGGGCGGCAACGACTTCAACTATGATTACGAGGTCTCGTTCACGCGGGAGCAGATCGAGAAGGGCGTACCGAAATACAATTTCGGCACCACGCCGTTCTATGGCCCGGAGCTGCCCGGCATCAGCGTGTTCTACCGCAACGAGGCCGGCGAGATCTTTCACACCTATTCCTGCTTCGCCCGCGGCCTCGACATGATGAATGCGGCTTACCAATATCTCGACCTCACGCCACTCGGCCGTCACGAGGAGGGACTGCCCTATCCGATGGACTGGGTCCGCCTGCGCGATCAATACGAGCCTCAGGCGAAAGGCGCGTGCTGCCACGGGTGAATTGATGACGCGATGAACCTGCATCACCGTCACCCTGAGGTGGCCGCTCCTTCAGCGGCCCTCGAAGGGCGACGGCCCGGATGCATCGGGCCCGCTCATCCTTCGAGGTTCCCCATGGGACGCGCCCCGTCCCATGCCTCGCACCTCAGGATGACGGGTTCGGCAGTATCGACTCGCTCTACTTCTTCGCGTCGGCCTCTTCTGTGCCCTTGCACGAGATCAGCATCGTATAAGCCCGCGCATTGCCGGCAATCTCAGGGGTCTTGAGCTCGCCCTTGGGCTCGGCCGTCTGGTACGGCACCACCGAATTATCGAGGAAATCGCGCAGCGCGCCGGTCTTGATGGCGAAGTTGATGTTCTCGGGGATGTCGCCGGTCAGCGCGGCAATGCGCAATCCGGGGAGCTTTGCCGTGACGACACCCACGATCTGCCCGCTGGTGTCGAACAGCGGGCCGCCGCTGTTGCCGGGCTGCACCGGTGCGCTGATTTGCAGGAAGCGCGTGTCGTTGCGCATGCCGCTGAGCGAGCTCACGATCCCGGTCGTCACGCTGAAGTCCGACGTCAGCAAGCCGTGATAGGGAAAACCGATGACGACGACGGAATCACCGGAGTGGAAGGAGCGGTCGCGAATCCGGGCAAAGTCCTTGAATGCCGCCGTGGTCGACGGCTGCAACAAAGCCAGATCGTTGTTCGGGTCAGCAGAGACGACGCGCAAGACCATAGCGGCTTCGCCGGTGAGATTGCCCTTGAGTTCGCTGCAACCCTCGATCACGTGGTTGTTGGTGACGATGTGCCCGCTGGCGCTGACGACAAAGCCGGTGCCGAAGCCACCCTTGGTACCTTTGCCCGGTTTACTCGCCGGCGGCGCGCCTTGCTTGTCCGCCGTGGCCGCCGGCTTCGCGGCACCCTTGGTGAAATCGCCGGCCTTGTCGAGCCCCTGGGCCTTCACGTGGGTCACGCAATTGGCCAAGGCCGCGATCACGGGCCCCGTCGATGTCAGGTCGAAATTCAGGGCGGCGCGGCCGGCCGTCGCGACCATCAGGCTCGCCCTTTGAAACGTACGCACGACATTGAGCGGCATGACGGCCGTGAGCATGTCGGGTCGGTACGCCGTGGCGTACAGCCTGGCCTGCTCCTGCCCGTCAAAGGTCACGTCGATCGCGGCGTTCTCGCCCTTGTTGAAGTGATAGCTGGGACTCGCGAAGGCGAGCGACCATGTGCCGGCGGCATTTTGGCTCACGACGAGGATGACGCCGTTCGCATAAGGCGCCGTCGCCGCGCAATGCGAGAAGGCGCCCGTCTCGTCGTTGCTGAAGGCGCCGCCGACCCAGTTGCCGACATTGACGGTGCCAAATGGTCCTTTCGCATGCGCTGTCCCGATAACACACACCTGCAGCAGAACTGCAGCGACGAGCGACCTCAACCACATGACTTCCCCCAAGGACACCTTGGCCGCATCTTAGCTGCGTCGGCTGCGGAGATGCAACCGGCAGTTGTCTGGCCGGACCCCGTGAGCGGCAGGCGATTTCCCGGCTTGCCTTTACTTTGTAACGCGGTATACTTTGCGATACAAAGTGACCGGGTGAGCTGGTCCGTGAACTTGGGTGGAGCGGAGTTTTGGCGTTGCCGATGCGCGATCTCGACAAGGCGCTGGCCGACATCGTGGAGATCCGCAGCCGGATCGCGGCCGGCACCGCGTTCCGCGGCTACGGTCCGGCGACGATGGCTGCGACTGGCGCGGTCGCGCTTCTGACCGCGATCCTGCAATTCTGGCTGCTCGGCGATCCCACCAGCGAGCCGCTTGGCTTTTTCTTCGGCTGGTTCGTCGCAGCCGCGCTATCCGGCCTGATGATCTGGATCGAGATGCGCGCGCGTTCGCGTCGTCATCATTCGGGTCTGGCCGACGCCATGATCCATCAGGCGGTCGAGCAGTTCTTGCCCGCTGGCGTCGCCGGAATCCTGCTTGCGGTGGTGATGTGGAAGTTCGCTGCCGAGACGCTGTGGCTCCTGCCGGGGCTGTGGCAGATCCTGGTGTCGCTCGGCATTTTTGCGTCCGTCCGCTCGCTGCCGCGCAGCGTGGCATTCGCCGGGGCCTGGTATTTCGTTTCCGGTTTTGCGGTGGTGGTGCTGGCGAGTCGAACCCACACGCTGTCGCCGTGGACCATGGGATTGCCCTTCGTGATCGGCCAGTCGGTAATGGCGGCCATTCTGTATTTCGCGTCCGGAGACAATGATGTCGAAGACTGACAGCGCGCCTTTCTCCTATGAGGGGCTCGACCGTGTGATCCACGAGAAGGCGAGGCTCGGCCTTCTGACCTCGTTGATGGCTCACCCGAAGGGGCTTGCATTTGCCGATCTGAAACAGCTCTGCGGTCTGACCGACGGTAATCTCAGCCGGCATCTTGCCGTGCTTCAGGAGGCCGGTCTCGTCGAGGTGACGAAGGGCTATGAGGGCAATCGCCCGCACACCACCTGCCGGCTGACCAAGACCGGACGCCGCCGTTTCCTCGACTATCTCGCTGTCCTCGAGCGGCTCGTGCGCGACGCCGCCAAGGCCGCCGGCCGCGAGGCGCCGCCGCTCGGCCGCCTCGGCATTCTCCCGACCTGATCGTCCCCTTTTTGACTGGAGACTTTGCAATGCAAAGTGATGTCACGTCCCGCAATGAGAAACTTCATGTCGGCATCATCATGGACGGTAACGGACGGTGGGCGACGCGGCGCGGCCTGTCGCGCGTGCGCGGTCACGAGGCCGGCGTCGAGGCCATCCGCCGCATCGTCGAGGCCGCGCCCAAGCACGGCATCGGCACGCTGACGCTCTATGCGTTCTCGACCGACAATTGGCGCCGGCCCAAGGCCGAGGTCGCGGCGCTGATGACGCTCCTGCGCTTCTATCTCGCCAATGAAGTGCAGAGCCTGGTGAAAAACGGCGTGCGGCTCAACGTGATCGGCCGTCGCGACCGCCTGCCCGACGGCATCGCCAGCGCCATCGCACGCGCGGAGGAGGCCACCGCGCACGGCAACACGCTGCATCTGCGCATTGCCGTCGACTATTCCGCGCGCGACGCCATCCTGAATGCCGCCGCGAAGGCCGCGGCGCTGACCAGCCTGACCCGCGAGGCCTTCTCGCAGCTCGTCACCGGCGAGGCAGGCTTGCGCGATGTCGATCTGATCATCCGCACGTCAGGCGAAAAGCGGCTGTCCGACTTCCTGCTCTGGGAAGGCGCCTATGCCGAGCTGCATTTCACCGAGCGGATGTGGCCCGAATTCGACGCGGGCGATCTCACTGCGGCGCTCGCCTCCTTCCACGACCGCGAGCGCCGCTTCGGCGGCCTTCAGGCCATCATGCCGGAGGAGGTGCCGGCGCTGTCGCGCGTGTGACGCGCCGCACGGAGAGGCGATCGGTTCGTTTTCGGCCGCGAGATTGGCGGTCTCGTCCAAGCGGCGGGCGCGAGGCTCGGCTAGGTGTGCAGTCATTGCAACCTGCCGAGAGCCGCGCGCATGTCACCGCCATTTCCGAACACCGTTGTTGCGCCGGACGGGCCGAACGGCACGGTCTGCATCAGGACCGCCAATGCGTCCGATGTAGAGGGCCTCTCGATCTATTTCACGGGCCTTTCCACGACAACGCGCAACAAGCGCTTCATGGGCGCGCGGGCGGACTCGTCCGTGGTTGCGGCCGAGTGCCTGGCCAAGACGGGCCATCCCGATCACTTCACCTTGCTCGCCGAACTCAGGCGGGAGGGCGAGAGCAGGATCATCGGCGAAACGCGCTACGCCTATGATGCCGCCGCGCGCCACGGCGATTTCGCCATCTCCGTGACCGATGTGTTTCAGCGCAAGGGCATCGGCCTGCAAATGGTGACGGCGATGGAGCGGCATGCAAGCAACCTCGGTCACGAGATGATTGCGGCCGAAACGGCGCGGACAAACGCCGAAATGCGCGGTCTTGCCCGGAAGGCCGGCTTTGAAGATACGGGCCTTGGGGACTGGCAATCGGTTCAATTCGCAAAACGCCTGTCGCGATAGCCATCTCCCCGATTTGCCGCGTGGCACGGATCGTGCTCTAGTGTCATCCCGAATATCCCGACGGGAGCTTTCGGCGATGCGCGCGGTTCTGGACTATTGCACCGGTGGAACGAAGCGACAGGTTGCGGCCGGGACGCTGGTCGTCACCGAGGGCGGCACCAGCGGACATCTCTACGTGCTGATGCAGGGCAAGCTCGAGGTGCTCAAGGGCGACATGGTGGTGGCGACCGTCACCGAGCCTGGCGCGGTGCTGGGAGAAATGTCGGTGCTGCTGGGCCAGGCGCACACCGCAACGGTGCGGGCCTGTTCGGATGCTGTGATCTACGAATTCGAGGATGCCGCTTCGTTCCTCAAGCAGGAGCCGGAGGTCGCGCTCCTGATCGCAAAACTGCTGGCACAGCGGCTCAATGTCGCCAACACCTATCTCGCCGACCTCAAGCGGCAATATGCCGGCCACGGCACGCATCTCGCCATGGTCGGCGAGGTGCTCCAGAGCATGATCAACCTGCAGCCGCTCGAGGTCTCGCCAGGCTCCGATCGGCAATCCGATCCAAGGATGTGAGCCAGTCCGGCGCCTCTTCGATGTAGGACGCTGGCCGCTTCGGCGGCGCGCCGAGATCGATCCACTGCGCCTCGCCGGCCGCAAGCCAGAACGCCTTGTTCTCTTCCAGATCCAGAACGATATGCGTAGGCGGTCGTCCGGGTTGCAGGCCGGCGTTAAACACCCAGGTCTGGCCGATCCGGTCGAACCACGAGCCGTCCCTGATGAAGGGCGATTGATGAACATGGCCCGAGATCACCATGGAGGGCTGGTACTGCGTGATCCACTGCACCAGCTCGACATCGCCGAAGAAGCGCTTGCCGCCCCAGCTCGTTGGCGAATTTGCCGGCGGCGCGTGGTGCGCCCAGATCCAGCGCTGCGGGCGATTGACAGATGCATCACGAAGCTGGTCGGCGAGGCGCTGCTTGACCAGGGGCCCGTCCCACCATGGGCACACCGTGAACAGCGTGTCGCCGATGGCCAGATTGTCGCCGTCGCAGGCGATGCCGAGCTCGCGCAGCTCCGAGATCCAGCGTGAGATCTTCTCGCCCTCCGCATTGCGCTCGTCGAGGTCATGATTGCCGGAGCAGAGGATCACGCGGGTCTGCGCAGCGATCAGCGCGAGGTACTTCTTCATCACCACGATCTGCGCGCGAAAATCCACCATCGAGCCGATGTCGAGCGCATCGCCGGCGAAGATCAGAAGGTCGAACTGCGGTGCCGCGCTGACCAGCCAGTCGAACTGCGGCAGTGAGTAGTGAAGGTCGGCTACGACCAGACAGCGCATCGATAATCCGCCGGAGAGAGCGTGAAAAAAATCTGGGAATTCCAAATTATTATGAAGCAAGAAGCAGACCAACGCGACAGGCCCGGCCAGTTGAGAATGCTGCGTTGCGTGGGAATGCGCAAGTGCCGGTGGTGTCGCAGGGCTGGACCGGATCGTCGAATTCTGCTGTCGTGCACGTATTCAACGCCGGTGTCGCATGACCTCTTTCAAGACCATTCGTGCCCGCGCCGAGAAGCGCAAGGGTGGGCCCAGGGCGCTCGAAAAGCTGATGCCTGACAAGCCCGATCTGAAGCGCCTGGCCAAGCTTGGTGACGATCGCATTCTCGCCGAGATGACGAAGCGGGTCTTTTGCGCAGGCTTTGCGTGGAGCGTAATCGACGCGAAATGGGACGGTTTCGAAGACGCTTTTCTGCGCTTCCAGCCGGCCAAGCTCAGCTTCCAACCGGAAGACTATTGGGAGGCTCTGCTGCGCGACGCGCGGATCGTGCGCAACGGCGCCAAGATCATGTCGGTGCGCGACAATGCCGCCTTCGTGCAGGAGATTGCGAAAGAGCACGGCAGCTTCGGCAAGTTTCTGGCGAAATGGCCGCCGTCCGACGAGATCGGCCTGCTCGATCTCCTGACCAAGCGCGGCAGCCGGCTCGGCGGCAACACCGGGCAGATGCTGCTGCGCTTCGTGGGATGGGACGGTTTTGTCACGTCGAAGGACGTCGTCGCGGCCTTGCGCGATGCCGGCCTCGACATTGCCGAAGAGGTCAAGTCGAAGGGCGATCTCGCCAAGGTGCAGGCGCAGTTCAATGCCTGGGCCGAGGAGACGGGGCTGCCCTACACCTATCTGTCACGCATCTGCGCGCTCTCGATTGGTGAAAACCGAAGCGAGTAGCGGGGTCGACCGCGCGCGCCAGGCGGCGAATCGTGGACATCATGTGGCGATCTCGCGCCATCTGCGCGGCAGGCGCGATCACGAAATACATTTCACAGGAACATTTGTGCGCAGCACCCGTTCGGACGTTTGAGCCAGGCGACGCAGGCGCGGGGAACAAGAGCGCTCCGGCCAAAAAAACCCTGGTTCATGCCATGAAACTCGAACGACAGAACGGAGCAGCTCATGAAGCTCACATCCGAACAGGTGAAGCAGACCGTCAACCAGCTCGGCGCCCAGGTGCTGCCCGACGAACATCCCGCCATGCCGCAGCTCAACAGCATGTTCGGTGAACACACGTTCTTCGTCGACGAAATGGGGTTGAAGGTTCTCGAGCCGACGCCTTCGCTGAGCGCGGAACGCCAGACGGGCGAAGTCGTCAGCCTCGCGGACTGGAGCGATGCTGATTTGACGCGCCTGATGGCACACGAGCCCGAACCGACCGGCGTGATCGTCGTGTTCGAGCATGTGAGGCACTGAATTCTGCGAGGACGGGGGCCGCGCGCGCCCCCCGTCCGACTGCTGCGATCGAAAGATCGGTTGAGATCAGGGGCGGTCGAGCGGACGGCGAAGATCGCCGGGGCCGCCGAACAGGCCGCGGAAGAAGCCGGCAATGCTGCCCCAGAAGCTTCCGCCGGCGATCGTCTCCAGTTCCGTCTCCGTCAATTCGCGAGCCATGGTCTGCATGGCAGTCTCCTCATTTCCCATCGGGCGGTCCATTCCGCGCGATGCGAGGAGAATGCGGCTATGTCAGTCGCGCTGCCGTGACGGGAGACACACAGCCATCCTTCGGCGGGCCGAAGGATGGTCTCATTCGCTGGTTCAGGTCGTCGCTCCGCAACCCCCACGCAATCTTCGTCTGCTGAGATGTCGCCGACCGCGATGCCAACGGAGCGGGGGTTGGCCCGTTCATCCGCCATTTGAACAGAAGCGGCTGCCGCTACCGAGGCGGGCCTTGGTCATGAACGGGATTGAGATGAGCACACCAGCCGCGTTCTGTGCCGCGGGCTTTCAGCATTTCAGAGACGGGCGGCATCTCGACGCCAGCGTTTGCTGCCAGCAGGCCCTCAGCATCGATGCGGAGCATACGGACGCCCAGCATCTCAGGGGGCTGCTGTTTCTCCACGCCAGGCACTACAATGACGCGCTGGAGTGGATCGTCCGCGCGATCCGGCGCGCGCCCAAGCCCGAATATCTTGCGAGCTTCGCCAGCGTGCTGCAGCAGCATGGGCGCTGCGAGGAAGCGCTCGGCGTCCTCGACAAAGCGATCCAGCTTCGCGCCGACGACGCCGCATTGTGGTGCCAGCGCGGCGACATCTTCATCCAGCTTGCGCGCCTAGAGCAGGCCCTCCTGAGCTTCCAGCATGCACTCAAGCTCAATCCGCATCAGTGCGACGCCCTCTACAAGAACGGTATTGTCCTCCACAAGCTCGGGCGGAACGAAGAGGCGCTTGCCTGCCTCGATCTCAGCGACAGCCTGTTACCGAACCATGCCCCGACACTGCGGACGCGCGCATGGGTTCTCTATGGCCTGAAACGCTACGAGGAGTCCGCGCGCGACGGCATGCGGGCGCATCAGCTTGATCCCGACAATGCCGAGATCTGCAACAATCTGGGTCTTGCCTTGCGGCGGCTTCGTCGCAACGAGGGGGCGCTGACATGGTTCGAAAAAGCCATCGCGCTTCAACCGCGCTTCGCGGATGCCTTCGACAACAAGCTGGTCGCGCTGTTCCACCTGCATCGCTTCGACGAGGTCTTTGCGCTGGCCGATTCCATGAAGTCGCTCGGGCTCAGCGATGTGGTGACCGAGTGGAATGTGTCCCTGGCCTATCTGCTGACAGGCAATTTCGAAGCCGGCTGGCGCGGACACCAGACCCGATCGAAACTGCCTTCGGCGAAATACCCCAGGTTTTCGCAGCCGATGTGGCTCGGTGACGACAGTATTGACGGAAAGACGATCCTGATCGCAGCGGACGAGGGCTTGGGCGACACCATTCACTTCGCCCGCTACGTTCCCATGCTGGCGGAGCGCCGAGCGCGCGTTCTGCTTGCCGTTCAGGACCCGCTGCATCGGCTGTTGCAGTCGCTGCGCGATGTCTCCCACTGCGTGCCGATGTCGGCCTTGGGCACGCTACCGGCCTTCGATCTGCACTGCCCGATCTCCAGCCTGCCGCTGGCCTTCAAGACGCGTCTCGATACGATCCCGGCAGACATGCCGTATCTTCCTCCTCCTCCAGACAGTCTTGTTCAGGCCTGGGAGAATCGCCTGGGTCCTCGAACCAGACTCAGGGTCGGCCTGGTCTGGTCCGGCGATCCCTCGCATGTGAATGACGAGACCCGCTCCATTCCACTGCGAACGCTGTCCCGCATCATCCTCGACGTCGATGCCACCTTCATCAGCCTGCAGAAAGTCCCGCGCCCGCATGATGCGGCGGTGCTGCGCGAGCGAAGCGACATCGTCGACCTGACCGCTGATCTCACCGACTTCACTGACACCGCCGCCTTGATCAGATGCCTCGATGTCGTGATCACCGTCGACACCAGCGTCGCCCATCTCGCCGGCGCGCTCGGCTGCCCAACGTGGATCCTGCTGCCGTGGACGCCCGATTATCGCTGGCTGCTCGACCGCACGGACAGCCCCTGGTATCCGAGCGTGCGTCTGTTCCGGCAGACCGAGACGTGCGAATTCGAGAGCGTGCTGGATCGGGTACTGGACGAATTGCGAGCATGGACCTTCTGATCGCTGTCGATTGGCGGCTTACCTGAGCTAGAATAGCATGTCCCATATGGTGGTGCGACCACTTGGACTGCTGTCACGCGCTGCACATTATCGTCGAGATCACTGGAGCCCGCCTTGCTTTGGCGTAACGCGTTCATGACGATGCTCGTTGCGCTGATTGCGTTGAGCTTTTTGCCATCGCTTCGGAGATCGCGTCGCCCGGTTCGATTCGATCCCGATCGGCCTTATCAAGTCTATACCCGAGACTTCGACGTGGAGACCAAGGTCAACGATTTGGACTCGATCCTGGCGGCGCTCCCGGGGTCAGACCGGAACTGGGCCAAGCGCTTTCCGGAGGTCGATCCCGAACAGCTGTACGACCTCGAAAAGGACCTTGCTGCACGGCGTGCGCACGTCGGGACTGCCCAGCCGCAAGACAGCTCCGCTCCCGGTGCTGCTGATGCCATCGTGTCATTGCTCATCGATCATTCCGGATCAATGCGCGGACAACCGATGCTGTTTGCGGCCAGGGCGGCGCTGATCGCTTCGGATCTGCTCGATAGTCTCGGAGCAAGGCAGGAAGTGCTCGGTTTTACGACTGCGCGTTGGAAGGGCGGCCGAAGCTGGGAAAAATGGCTGAGGAACGGCCGACCTCCCTACCCTGGGCGACTGAACGACCTGTTGCACATCGTCTATTGCAGCGCCGGCGAGAAGCTGAGTGCGCGGCACTGCGCCGCGATGCTACGGCCAGACCTCGTCAAGGAGAATATCGACGGCGAGGCCGTCGAATGGGCTGTGTCGCGTTTGCGGCAGCGTGAAGAAAGGCGGAAATGCCTGATTGTGCTGTCCGACGGTGCGCCGGTCGACGATTCCACATTGCAGGCGAACGGAGGGGGATATCTGGACGATCATTTGCGGCGGGTCACCGGCGAGATCGAGCAGGCCGGTGACATCCAGCTTGCAGCGATCGGCATCGGTCACCCGGTCGAGCACTACTACAAGCAGGGTATCACCATCAGCTCTCCGGAAGAGTTGGAGGGCACCCTGGTTCAGCTCATCAACCGATTATTGCGCCCACCGCGTTGAAAGCCGCGAAATGGCGCACCCGACACGATTCGAACGTGTGACCTTTGCCTTCGGAGGGCAACGCTCTATCCAGCTGAGCTACGGGTGCAGCGAGGCTTCATTTAGCCTAATGGCGAGGGGGGAGCAACCGGTCTGGCCGCGGCAATCGCAGCGGTTCAGGCCGATTTGCGCGGGGCGGCGGCAGGAACTGGCCCATTATCCCGGCCGAGCCCTGTGAATTCGGCCAGCACGCGCTCGGAGCAGACCACGCGGTTGCGGCCGAGACGCTTGGCGGCATAGAGGGCCTGGTCCGCCTCGCCCAGGAGATGGTCGGGGGCGCGATCGGCCTCGCCGGGGACGTGACTGGCAACGCCGACACTGAGGGTGACATGGCTGCCGGCCCCATGCGCGCCGTGGACGATCCGCAGCGCCATGACGGCGCGGCGGATCTCTTCGGCTATGGCGCAGGCATCGTCGCAGCTCATGTCGGGCAGGATCAGCGCGAATTCCTCGCCGCCGTAGCGGCTGGCAAGGTCGAGCGGGCGCGTGGCGTAGCCGCTGACGACACCGGCGACCGCCCGCAGGCACTCATCGCCGCTCTGGTGGCCATGCTGATCGTTGAACAGCTTGAAATGATCGACGTCGACGAACAGCAGGGCCAGCGACTTCCGCGTCCGCTGGGCGCGCGCCCACTCGCTCATCAGCATCTGGTCGAACGCGCGGCGGTTCGACAGCCCGGTCAGCCCGTCCTTGGTGGCGAGCTCCTTCAGGGCCGTCTCGGCGCGCTTCTGGTCGGTAAGATCGCGCAGCGTCTCCACGACCGCGATTAGATTGCCGGCCTCGTCATGGATCGGACCGGCGTCGATCGCGAGATAAAGCTGGCTGCCGAGCTTCGGCATCACGCACCAGTTCTCGGCGGAAAAGCCGAGCCCGTTATGGCCGCGCGCGGCATATTCCGGATAGAATTCCGGCAGCTGCTCGGGCTGGTCGAGCGCGACCAGATCGGCAAGGCAGGGACGCTTGGTCTCGTAGAAGGCCTGCCAGTGCTTGTTGGTGCCGATCACATCAGCGGCAGCAACGCCGGTCAGCCGCTCGCAGGCCCTGTTCCAGATCACGACGCGCCGCTTCGGATCGATCACGAAGGTCGGCACCACCAGATGCTGCATCAGCCGCACCGCGTAGGAATCCGCGATGTCGACGGCCTTGGCAGGAGCCTTCCTGGAAGGGGTCTTGATGCGTTTTTGCATCTCAGGCCACCGCCGCCACAGGCAAAGCGTCGCCCGGACCGAACAATTTGCGTACCTCGGCCGCCGGTCTCGGCTTGCTGAACAGATAGCCCTGCATCTCGGTGCAACCGAGCGCGCGCAGCATCTCGCGCTGCGCCTCGGTCTCGACGCCTTCGGCGACCGTCGTCATGTTGCTGGTGGTGGCGATGTTCACCACCGCCTGCACGATCACGGGTGATCCGCTGGACTCGGCGATGTCGGCGACGAAACAACGGTCGATCTTGATCTTGTCGAACGGGAAGCGCTTCAGATAGCTCAGCGACGAATAGCCCGTGCCGAAATCGTCGAGTGCGATCCGCACGCCGATCGAACGGAGCTGGTGCAGGATCGAGAGTGCCGCCTCGTCGTCGCGGATCAGCACCGCCTCGGTGATCTCGAGCTCGAGCCGTCGTGGCTCCAGCCCGGAGGCGGCGAGGGCACCCGCAATCCGGAGCGCCAGCGTGTCGCATTTGAGCTGTACCGGCGAGACGTTGACGGCGAGGCGGATATGGGAGGGCCAGGTCGCGGCCTCGTTGCAGGCCGTGCGCAGCACCCAGTCGCCGAGCTCGTTGATCAATCCGGTGTCCTCGGCGATCGGAATGAATTCGGCCGGCGATACCATGCCGCGTTCGGGATGGCGCCAGCGCAGCAGCGCCTCGCAGCCGGAAACCACGCCCGAGTGCAGATTGACCAGCGGCTGGTAATGGATCTCGAAGCCGCCATCGATCAGCGCCTGGCGCAGGTCCTGCTCCAGCATCAGGCGTGCTTTGGCGCTCGCGTCCATCTCCGGCACGAAGAAGCGATAGGTGCGCCGTCCTTCGGCCTTGGCGCCGTACATCGCAAGGTCGGCATTCTTGACGAGCTGGTCTAGATCGGCGCCGTCCTGCGGCGCCAGCGCGATGCCGATGCTGGCGTCGGTGGAGAGCTGGTGCCCGAGGCAATGATACGGGCGGCGGATCGCCTCATGGACCCGCGTCACGAAGGCCAGCACGTCGCTGGAGGATTCGATTCCGGTCTGGATCACGGCGAATTCGTCGCCGCCGAGCCGCGCGATCAGATCGCCCGGCTTGAGGCAGGCCCGGATGCGGCCGGCGATCGCCTTCAACAGCTCGTCGCCGACATGATGGCCGAGCGAGTCGTTGATGCCCTTGAATTCGTCGACGTCGATATAAAGCAGCGCGAACTGGGCGCCGCTGGCGACCTTCTCCAGCTCGCGCTCGATCTGCTCGCGGAACAGGACGCGGTTGGGCAGGTCGGTGAGCGCATCGTAATGCGCCAAATGCGCGATCTTCTCGGCGGCGTTGCGCTGTTCGGTGACGTCCTCGATGACGTTGATGATGTAGCGGGGGTCGCCGGCCTTGTCGCAGATGCCGATCCGCTTCGAAATGGTGTGGCGCTGGCCGTCGGCCGGGGTTTTCCAGCTTTGCTCCTTTTGCAGCAGCCGTTCCGGCGATTGCAGTACGGCGTCATCGTCGCGCGTGACGATGTCGGCGTCCGCTTCGGGCAGGATATCGCCTGCCGTCTTGCCGACGATCGTCTTGCCGCCTTCCCCAAAGATCTCTTCGGCGATCCGGTTGACCAGCAGGTAGCGCCGCGTGTGCGCATCCTTCACCGTGATCTGCGACGGGATGTGGTCGATGATCTCGCGAAGGAAGGTGTAGTTGCGGTCGCGCTCCTGCTCCAGATTGCGCCGCTCGGTGATCTCCTCGATCGTGGCGACCCATCCGCCTTGCGCAAGCGGCGTGTTGATGACCTGGAAAGCGCGCCCGTTGGGCAACTGATGCAACTTTATCGCGACCTTGCCTTCGGCGACCCCCCGCATCACGTCGGCGCAAAACTCTTCGACGTTGCCGCTGAACGCGTTGCGCTCCTTGCGATGATACATCGCCTCGTGAATATGACAGCCGGGCCTGATGACGTCGTGCGAGAGGCCGAACATGTCGGCATAGCGGCGATTGCAGGTGACGATATAGCCGGCAGCGTCGTAAAGGATAAGCCCTTGCGACATGTTGTTGAGAGCGGTGTCGAGCCGCAGCCGCTCCGCCTCCAGCCGCTGCTGGGCCTCGCGGTTCTGCCGGATGATCTGGCGGATGATCATGAAAAGGATCAGCGCGATCACGGCTGCCGACAATGTCGCGGTGGTGACCATGAACCCGGTCTGCTGCCGCCAGTCGGCCAAAGCTGCCGACGTGGTGTTGGTCGCCACGATGACCAGCGGGAAATGGGTCAGCGATACGGCCGAGCCGATCTTCTCTTCGCCGTCGACCGGGCTCTTGACGCGAAGCGTGTGCTGCCCGCCATGGGTCAGCACCTGCCGCATCAGCGGCGCGTCCTTGTAGCTTCTCCCGATCATCGATTCGACGTTCGGGTAGCGCGCCAGCATCACGCCTTCGCGGTCGAACAGCGAGATGGCGGCCCCGTCCGCCAGCGCGACCGACGCGAAGTAGTTCTGATAGCTGTCGGGATCGATCCGCCGGACCATCGCGCCGACGAAAGTGCCGTCCGGCAGGCTCAGGCGGCGCGCGACGACCGTGGTCCATTTGCCGATCAGGAAGCTGCGCACGGATTCCAGCAGGACCGGATCCGACCTCGGGTTGGTCTTGAAGGTCTGGAAGTAGGCGCGCGAGGAGATGTTGATCTTGGGCAGCGGCTGCGCGCGCGACCAGGAGATGATCTCGCCGTCGGCGTCATAGATGGCGATGTCGCCGAGATACGAGACCGCGCTGATCTTGCCCATCAGCATCCGGTTGGCTTCGGGCCCCGACATGCGCTCGCGGAACATCTGTGGCGAGGTGATATCGGGCAGATGCATCTGCCCGATCAGGTCGGCCGCGACGACGTCGGAATCCTCGAACTGCTGATCGAAGTGCCGCGCGATCAGCTGCACCGTATTCTCCAGCTCGCGCCCGCGATTTGTCAGCGTGCGTTCGCGAAACTCGCCGACGGCCATTGCGGTCACGGCGAAGATGCCGGCGACCAGCAACGCGCCCGAGAGCGTCAGCCACAGCACGGGGCCGCGCCGCATGGCCGCGTCCCAGCCGCTCTTCGCGGCCAGGAACGTCGCAGCTGCCATCGCTGAAAAAATCCGGCGCATCCCACTCCCCTGGAGGAACAGCAATACTATGGACAGATGGCGCAATGCTTAGGAAAGCCGGTTACCTATGGCTTAAACCGGTTGCAGACCTGTACGGCCGGCGAGCCCGGGAGCGCCGCGCGCCGGTTGCACAGCACCTGCATGGCACGCTGCGCTGCATCGTTAATCGAAGCTTAACGCGAGGCGCTTGCGCTCTTGCCGCCGCCATGGCGCAGCCGTCCGACCACGCCAGTCGGGAAGAAATACACGCTGGCAATGAACAGCAGCCCGAGCCAGAGCAGCCAGCGGTCGGGATGAAGCAGCCCGGGCAGCAGCGGCAGACCGGCTTCGCTCGCTGCCTTGGAGGCGACGCCCATCAACGACTGCAGGTAGTTCTGGGCAAGGATGAAGATGGTGGCGCCGATGATCGCGCCGTAGATCGTGCCCATGCCGCCGATCACGACCATCAGCAGGATGTCGAGCATGATCGAGAAGCTGAGCGAGGTGTCGGGGCCTGCATAGCGCAGCCATAGCGCGTTCAGGATGCCGGCGCCGGCGGCGACCAGCGCCGCGAGGCAGTTGGCGTAGGTCAGGTGGAATACGGTGCGGAAGCCGAGCGCTTCGGCGCGAAAGCGGTTCTCGCGGATGGCCTGCAGCACGCGCCCGAACGGGGAGTTCACCACGCGCAGCAGCGCGAGGATCATCAGGGCCGAGATGGCGAACACCAGGTAGAAGGTCAGGATGCGGCCGTTGATCTCGAAGCCGAGCAGATTCTTGGAGATCAGCACCGTGCCGGGACGGAGCAGCTCGGGCAATTGGAAGCTGCGCCCGTCTTCGCCGCCGGTCAGCCAGGAGAGCTGCGAGGCCAGCACCTGGAAGGCGGAGGCGACCGCGAGCGTGATCATGGCAAAGAAGATCGCCGCGACCCGCAGCGAGAACAGGCCGATGGCGAGCGCGAGCAGCGCGGCCAGCGGCAGGCCGACGACGATGCCGGTTGCGACCGCGGCCCAGTTCGGACCCATGCCGTAGAGCGCGATCGCGATCGCATAGCTGCCGATGCCGTAGAACATGGTGTGCGCGAACGACACCGAGCCGGTATAGCCGAGCAGCAGATCGTAGGACGCGACCAGCGCGGCGAAGACGCAGATCTTGGCCGCGACGTTCAGCGCCTTGGCGCCGGGGAACAGGAACGGTGTCGCCGCCAGCGCCAGGATGATGACGACGAGAATGAGGGTGAGCACGCGGCTCCGCGGCAGATCGCCCGACAGGATCATCATCGGCTGGTCACCGCATAGAGGCCGCGCGGCCGCCACATCAGAATGGCAACCATCAGCAGGATGTTGGAGACGAGGGCGAGTTTCGGCAGCAGAAAGCCGCCGTAATTGGCGACCATTGCCACCAGGATCGCGCCGATGAAGCAGCCACCGATCGAGCCGAGGCCGCCGATGATGACGACGACGAAGATCAAGACCGTGAGTTCGTCGCTCATGGAGGCGTGGACCTGCTCGCGATAGAGCGCCCACATTACCCCGCCGAGGCCGGCGAGCGCCGATCCCGTCATGAACACG
Organism: Bradyrhizobium sp. CCBAU 53340; assembly: GCF_015291645.1. Taxonomy (NCBI): domain Bacteria; kingdom Pseudomonadati; phylum Pseudomonadota; class Alphaproteobacteria; order Hyphomicrobiales; family Nitrobacteraceae; genus Bradyrhizobium; species Bradyrhizobium sp. CCBAU 53340. Next base: position 7,704,382 of record NZ_CP030055.1, on the reverse strand, counting down.
CCGAGGAACAGGCGGCGGATGCGATAGCCGAGCGCCTCGACCATCTCGCGGTTCTCGACGCCGGCGCGGATCAGAAGGCCGAGCTTGGTGCGGTTGAGCACGAGCTGGATCGCGATGAAGACGGCGAGCCCGATCAGCATCGCCAGCACGCGGTATTTGGCGATTGCGACGTCGCCCAGGATGAAGGAGCCTCGCAGCGAGGTCGGCAGCGGCATCGGGATGATCTGCGGCCCCCACAACGCATAGAGCGTCTGTTCCGCAACGATGAGGCCGCCCGTCGTCATCAGGATCTGCTTCAGGTGCTGACCATATACGGGCAGGATCAGCACGCGCTCGACGACGAGGCCAAGCGCGCCGGAGACGGCCATCGAGAGCAGCGCCGCCGGCGCCAGCACGGCAAGATTCACCCAGAGCGAATCGGCCTGTACCGAGGCTGCGAACGGCGCAAACACCAGGGTCGCGATATAGGCGCCGACCGCGATAAAGGCGCCGTGGCCGAAATTCAGCACGTCCATCAGGCCGAACACCAGCGTCAGCCCGGAGGCCATGATGAAGATCATCATGCCCATCGCAAGGCTCGCGGCCGTCAGCGTCAGCCAGGTCGAGGGCGAGCCGACCAGCGGGATCATGACAAGCGCGAGCGCGACCGGCAGCAGGATCGGTGCGATGTCGCGCTTCGGCTTCGGCAGCGGATCTGACGCGGCAAGTTCAGTCACTGATGTGCCTCCAGGCTCAGGCCGAGCAGCCGCTCTTGCAACGGCACGTCGGCGGCAAGCGCCGCCATCTCGCCGCGATGGACGATGGTGCCGTTGTCCATCACGAGTACGCTGTCGCCGAGCTCGCGGGCGGCAAAGAAATTCTGCTCGACCAGCAGGATCGTCGCGCCCTTGCGCTTGATCTCCTTCAGGCACTCGATCAGCGCCATCACGATGGCGGGCGCGAGGCCCTTGGTCGGTTCGTCGATCAAGAGCAGCTTGCGCGGCTCGATGATCGCGCGTGCGATCGACAGCATCTGCTTCTGCCCGCCCGAGAGGCTTCCCGCGCGCGACAGCCAGAACCGGCGCAGCGCCGGGAAGAAGCCGAAGATCCACTCCAGCTGCTTGTCGTCCATCGCCGCATCGCGGGCGGCGAGAACGAGATTCTCTCTCACCGTGAGGTCGGAGAACACCGCCATGCTTTCCGGCACATAGCCGACGCCGAGCCGGGCGATGTCGGGCGTGGCGCGGCTCTCGATGCGCTCGCCGGCGAGCGTGATCTCGCCTGAGGAGGCCGGCCACAGGCCCATGATGGTGCGCAGCGTCGTGGTCTTTCCGGCGCCGTTGCGGCCGAGCAGCATCGTGACCTGCCCCTGCGGCACGGCGAGATCGATGCCCTGGAGGATGTGGTACCGGCCGATATGGGTGTGAACGCCGGAGAGTTTCAGAAGGTCGGTCATGCTGCACTCCCTGCAGCGCTCTTGGGGGCGACGCCGAGATAGGCTTCCTGCACGATCGGCGAGGCGATCACCTCGGCAGGTGCGCCGTCGGCGACGAGCTGGCCGTTGTGCAGCACGATGATGCGGTCGGCGAGCGAGCGCACCACGTCCATCTTGTGCTCGACCAGCAGAATGATCTTGCTCTTGTCCTGCTTGAGCTGCGCGATCAGGTTCAAAACGACCGGCACCTCGTCGATGCTCATGCCGGCGGTCGGCTCGTCGAACATGAAGACCTTTGGCTCCAGCGCCATCATCAGCGCGACCTCGAGCTTGCGCTGGTCGCCATGCGACAGCGCGGTCGCGGCGACGCTGCGGCGATTGCCGAGCGCGACCTGGTCGAGGATGCCATCGGCGCGCGCGATCAGATCGCGGCGGACCATCCAGGGCCGCAGCATATCGTAATGGGTGCCGTTCGCCGCCTGCACGGCCAGGCGGACGTTCTCTTCGACGGAGAGATTCGGAAAGAGGTTGGTGAGCTGGAATGCGCGCCCAAGCCCCGCGCGGGTGCGCAGCGGCGCGGAGTGCTGGGTGATGTCGGTGCCGTCGAACAGGATGCTTCCGCTGGAAGCGCGCAGCTGACCCGAGATCAGATTGAAATAGGTGGTCTTGCCGGCGCCGTTCGGCCCGACGATGGCGGTGAGCTCGCCCGGGCGGAACGTACAGCTGACATTGTTGACCGCGACATGGCCGCCGAAACGGATGGTGAGGTCGCGGGTTTCGAGGGAAAGCGTCATTGGAGCCAAATTCGTCGCCGGTTGTGACACCTCTCCCCAACGGGGAGAGGTCGATTTGCGCAGCAAATCGGGTGAGGGGGCTCGGGTCCCACGAAAGTTCGGAACCCCTCACCCGCGCCTTCGGCGCGACCTCTCCCTATGGGAGAGGTGAAGCACGCTCACCGCTTGTTGCGGATCGGAACGTCCATGTCCTCGATCTTTAGCTCGCGCACCGGCTCGAGAATGGCCCAGGCGACGTTCGGATCGACCTTGACCTTGAAGTGATACATGCTCTGCAGTGCCTGATGGTCTTCTTTGCGGAACACCATCTTGCCCTTCGGCGTGTCGAACTCCATGCCTTCCATCGCCGTGATCAGCTTCTCGGTGTCGGTCGACTTCGCCTTGGTGACGGCGGCGACGACGGACATTGCAGCCGCAAAGCCGCCCGCGGTGAAGAAGTCCGGCGGCGAGTTGAAGCGCTTCTGGTGCTCGGCGACCAGCCAGTCGTTCACCGGGTTCTTCGGGATGTCGTAGTAGTAATAGGTCGCGCCTTCCATGCCGGGCAGGCTCTTATAGGCGGCGAGCGCCGGCAAGATGTTGCCGCCGGTGGAGAGCTCGATGCCGTAACGCTTCGGGTCCATGTCCTGGAGTTTCGCCAGCGGATTGCCGGCGCCGGCCCAGATCACCCAGATCACCTTGCGGCCGGGCTTATCCTTCAGCGCATCAAACAGGCGCTGGCCGACCGCGGTGAAGTCGGTGGTCGAGGTCGGAGCATATTCCTCCGCGGCGAGCGTCGCGCCGGTCTTGGCCAGCGCCTCCTTGAAGGCGGCGACGCCGTCGCGGCCGAAGGCATAGTCTTGCGCCAGCGTCGCGACGGTGACGCCCTGCTTGCCGATCGCGACCGCATTCGAGATCGCATCCTGCGATGAGTTGCGCGCGGTGCGGAAGATGTAGCGATTCCACTTCTCGCCGGTAATCTGATCCGCGACGGCGGGCTCGACGATCAGGATCTTCTTGTTCTCTTCGGCGACGGGGAGCATCGCCAGCGCCGCGGCCGAGAAGGTGGTGCCGATGGCGATGTCGGCCTTGTCGTCCTGATAGGCCTCGGCGAGTGCCGTCTTGGCAAGGTCCGGCTTGCTCTGGTCGTCCTTGGGGATGATGACGATCTTGCGACCGTCGATCGTCATGGTGCCCTTGGTGGCGTATTCAAAGCCCATCTGCAGGCCGGTCTCGGTCTGCTTGGCATAGGCCTCCAGCGGACCGGTCTTGCCGTAGATCAGCGCGACCTTGAGGTCATCGGCGTGCGCGGACACGCCCGCGGCGAGCGCGAGAATGGTTGTTGTTATGACAAATGATCGACGCACGATGGTCCCTCCTGATTTAAAGTTTCTCGGCAATAGCGATTTGCACAACGGTGTGAACATTGCAATTCAACCTTCCGGTCGACTGTATCGGTAGGCGAGCATGCATTATTTTTGAGCTTGCCGCGCGGGAGGCGGCTCGCCGGAGATCGGAGGCGCGCCCTCGACCTGCCGCCAATCCGACTGCGCTTCCTCCGCACTCTCGAAAATATGTGGCGCGACGCCGCGCCGCTCCAGCGCCTCGCCGAGCTTGATGCGCAGGAAGCCTGATGTGGTGTAGCGCGACACGCCGACATAGAAGCGGTCGACCAGGCTGCGCACCATGGCCGAATAATCGTCCAGTAGCTCGGGCAGGATCGAGAAGTTGTCATAATTGACGATGGCGTAGACCTTGCGGCCGAGCGGGCCGAGCCTGGCCGCGACAATCCGTCCGATCTCGTCGATCTCGGCCTTGCTGCGCAAGGGATAGCGCTCGAGGTTGATGAAGAACAGGTTCTGGTCCTCGTCGAGGGTGAAGCGCTGGTCGAGCGGGATGGTCAGCAGCCGTTCGCGCAGATCCATGGGACCTTCGCGGAAGATGCGCGCATCCATCAGGCTCGGATCGCGCGGGATCAGCGGCTTGAAATCCATCAGGCGCAGGATATCGCGCTCGATGTCGATGCCGGGCGCGACCTCCGTGAGCTCGAGCCCGTCGGGCCGGAGCGCGAAGACGCAGCGCTCGGTCACGTAAAGCACGCGCTGTCCGCGCGCAGCGGCGAAGGGACCGCTGAAGGTGACGTGCTCGACGTGATCGACGAATTTGCGGGATTTCGCCTCCTCGACAATGGCGAGCTGTCCGTCGTTGACGGCGATCCGCTGCTTGCCGGCGGCAAAGGTGCCGACGAACACGACCTCCTTGGCGTTCTGGCTGATATTGATGAAGCCGCCGGCGCCGGCGAGCTTCGGCCCGAACTTGCTGACATTGAGATTGCCGGTGCGATCGACCTGCGCCAACCCGAGAAAGGCGGCATCCAGCCCGCCGCCGTCGTAGAAGTCGAACTGATAGGGCTGGTCGATCACCGCCTGGGTGTTGATTGCCGCGCCGAAATCGATGCCGCTGGCGGGAATGCCGCCGATCACGCCGGGCTCCGCCGTCAGCGTGATGAGGTCGATGATGCGCTCTTCATTGGCGACGGAGGCAATCCCTTCGGGCATGCCGATGCCGAGATTGACGACGCTGTTGGCCTTCAGCTCGAAAGCCGCGCGGCGCGCGATGATCTTGCGCTCGCTCATCGGCATTTCAGGCAGCGAGGTCGCGCGCACCCGGATTTCGCTGGAATAGGCCGGGTTGTACTGCGTGCCAAAGGTCTGCCAGTGATGCTCGGGCTTGGCCACGACGACGCAGTCGACCAGCACGCCGGGGATCTTGACCTGGCGCGGGTTGAGGCTGCCGCTCTCGGCGACCCGCTCGACCTGGGCGATGACGATGCCGCCGGAATTATGCGCGGCCATGGCGATCGCCAGCGCTTCCAGCGTCAGTGCCTCCTTCTCCATGGTCAGATTGCCGTCGGGATCGCCTGTGGTGGCGCGGATGATCCCGACATTGATCGGGAACGTCCGATACAGCAGGCATTCCTCGCCGCGTAGCGTGATCAGCTCCACCATGTCCTCGGTGGTGCGCGCATTGAGCTTGCCGCCGCCGTGCCGGGGGTCGACGAAGGTGCCGATGCCGACGCGCGTGACGTGGGCTGGCCGATGTGCTGCGATGTCGCGGAACAGATGCGTGATCACGCCCTGCGGCAGGTTGTAGGCCTCGATCTGGTTTGCGATCGCAAGCTGTTGCAATTTCGGCGCAAGGCCCCAATGGCCGCCGATCACGCGGCGGACGAGGCCTTCATGCGCGAAATGATTGAGGCCGCGGTGTTTGCCGTCGCCCTGGCCCGCGGCATAGACCAGCGTCAGGTTGCGCGGCTTGCCTTGCGTGTAGGGCGCATCGCCCTCGCTCGCCAGATAGACCTCCTCCAGCGCCAGCGCGATCTCCTCGGCAAAGCCGATGCCGACGAAGCCGCCGGTGGCGACCGTGTCGCCGTCGCGGATCAGCATCACGGCTTCAGTCGCCGTGACGATCTTGCCCTTCTCGGAATTGGGCAGGTAAGCCAAGGCAGGATGCTGGCTCACGGCGTGTTCTCCCATGTTGATCTTGTCGGGAGCGGCCTTCGATGGCCGCTCCGATATTTGTAGCCTGCGGTCGGGCCGGGGCTAACCGGCCTTGCGCGTCTCGGTGGCGAAATAGACCGAGACCACCGTGATGATAGCGAGCGCGATCATGTAGAGCGAGACCGGCCAGGTCGCGGGCGCATAGGCCGTCATCAGGCCCGTCGCGATCAACGGCGACAGCGCGCCGGCGAAGATCGAGGCGAGGTTGTAGCCGAGCGAGACGCCGCTATAGCGCACCTTGGTGCCGAACAGCTCCGACAGGAAGCTCGCCTGCGGACCGTACATCGCCGCATGCCCGATGGCGAGGCCCAGCACGATGGCGATCCAGGCCGTATGCGGGTTCTTGGTCGCCAGCAGCATGAACAGCGGGAACGACATCAGCGCGGAAAATACCGCGCCGAAAATGTAGATCGGCCGCCGCCCGATCCGGTCCGACAGCGCGCCGAAGGCGGGGATGGTGAAGGTCTCGATCGCGGCGGCGATCAGCACGCCGTTCAGCATGTCCTGCTTGTTCATGCCGAGCGATTGTGTCGCATAGGCCAGCACGAAGGTGGCGTAGATGTAGAAGAAGCCGTTCTCCGCAAAGCGCGCGCCCATCGCGAGCAGGATGTTCTTGGGATACATCCTGATCGCGTCGACGATCGGCATCTTCACTTCCTGCTTGGAGTCCTTGACCTTCTGGAACTCGGGAGATTCCGCGATGGTGAAGCGGATCCACAGGCCGACCAGCACCAGCGCGATCGAGAACAGGAACGGGATGCGCCAACCCCAGGCAAGGAGCTGGGCGTCCGTCAGCATCGCCGACACCACCGAGAAGACCAGCGTACCGAGCACGAGGCCGAGCGGCGCCCCGAGCTGCGGCCAACTGCCATAGAACCCTTTCTTGTCTTCCGGCGCATGCTCGACCGCCATCAGCACCGCGCCGCCCCATTCGCCCCCGAGGCCGAAGCCCTGGACCAGACGGCAGGTGACGAGCAGGATCGCAGCCCCGATGCCGGCGGTTTCATAGGTCGGCAGGAAGCCGATCGCCGCCGTCGCCGCGCCCATGATCAGCAGCGTCAGATACAGCATGGTCTTGCGGCCGATCTTGTCGCCGTAATGCCCGAACACGACGCCGCCGAGCGGACGCGCGATGAAGCCGAGCGCGTAGGTCGCGAACGCCAGCAGCGTGCCCATCATGGGGTCGAAGGTCGGGAAGAACAGCTTGTTGAAGATCAGCGCCGCGGCGGTGCCGTAGAGGAAAAAATCGTACCACTCGATGGCCGTGCCGATCAGGCTCGCGGTGGCGACCGTGACGTGCGAGGGCTGTTTCGCCTGAAGCTGATGGACTGAGATCGCTTCACTCATCTTGCGTCCTCCCTGGTTGCGAATGCGCATGTGCAGCATGCGTCATTGTGCAAAGCGAAGAGCAAGGCCCGCGCCAACTGCATTGGCATTGCGCAATATGGCTGAAAACCCGGCAATTTCCGCATCTGGAGGGGGAACGAGGCGCCCGGCGAGGTGTCCGGAATCCGAGACTCCAGACAAAATCAGTCTCGAAACTCAGACGAGCTCAGGCGACTGAGCAGTACGCACGACGGCGAGCCATTTACTCCGCTGTCGTCCCGGACAAGCGCAGCGAAGCGGAGCGCTGATCCGGGACCCATAACCACGAAATTTGGTTTGGCGCGAGCTGGCAACTGCGAATCTTCTCCAAACTCAATCCTGTGGCTATGGATCCCGGATCTGCGCTTACGCTTGTCCGGGACGACACCGAGAGTTTGGCAGCAGCTACCACTCCATCCGCGTCAAGGATCTCAGACCGGCGCCGTCCCCGTCGTGAGGCCGAACTTGGCGAGCTTCTTGTAGAAGGTCGCGCGCGAGATGCGCAGCATCTTGGCGGCCTCGGAGATCTGGCCGTTGCTGGCGGCGAGCGCCTGTTCCAGCGTTTGCTTCTCGAACTCCGCCTCGGCCTCGGCATAGGGCACCACGATGCCGGCGGCCCGCGCTGCCGGAGCCGGCCGCGAATCCGTGCCGACGGGGAGGATGCGGGCAAAATCGTCGCCGGTCAGCCGACCGGAATCGCTCAGGATCAGCGCGCGCTCCAGGACGTTGCGAAGCTCGCGGACATTGCCCGGCCAGTCGTAACGTGCGAGCGCCGCGAGCGCGCTCGACGTGATCTTGGCGCTGACATAGTCGCCGGTGGCGCTGATGTCTTCGAGCAGCCGGGCGCTGATCTCGGGGAGATCGCCGAGGCAGTCGCGCAGCGGCGGCAGGTCGATCGAGAGCACGTTGAGACGGTAATAGAGGTCTGGCCGGAACGCGCCGTCGCTGACGCGCTTATGCAGATCGACATTGGTGGCGGCGATCACGCGCACGTCGACCTTCGAGATCTTGTCCGAGCCGAGCGGCTCGATCTCGCGCTCCTGCAGCACGCGCAGCAGCTTGGCCTGCAATTGCAGCGGCATCTCGCCGATCTCGTCGAGAAACAGCGTGCCGCCGTCGGCGACCCGGAATTTGCCCTCGCGTCCCTTGCGATCCGCGCCGGTATAGGCGCCGGGCGCGGTGCCGAAGAATTCCGATTCGATCAGCGTATCGGGGATCGCGGCGACGTTGACGCTGACGAACGGCTTCTCGGCGCGGGACGAGGCGTTGTGAATCGCTTGCGCCAGCATCTCCTTGCCGGTCCCGGTCTCGCCGGTGAGCAGGACCGTGACGTTCTGCCGGGCGGCGCGGCCGGCGAGCTCCTTGGCCTGTACGATACCCGCGGTCGCGCCGACATAGTCGTTGAACGTGAAGCGCGCCGCGCGGGCATTCGACAATTGCCGCCGCGCCAGCCGGAGGTCGTTTTCGAGCTGGGTCACGCGAGCGAGCAGCGGCTTCAGGCCTTCGAGACGATCGTAAAGCACGAAACCGATCGCGCCGATGACATTCCCCTTCTCGTCCTCGATCGGCATGCGGGTGACGACCAGCTGTTGGCCGCCGAGCTCCATGATGTCGAGGATGATCGGTTCGCCCGTCTCCACGACCCTGCGCATCAGGCTGTTGGGGATGACCTCCTCGATCGGGCGGCCGAGCGCCTCGGATTCATGCGAGAGGCCGATCGCGGTGACGTATTTCTCGTTGACGTAGACCACCCGTCCGCTGCGATCGATCGCGATGGCACCCTCGCAGAGATGCTCCAGCCGCTCGAACAGCGTCTCCATGGCGCGGGCGCGGATATAGGCGGGATCGCTGACGACAGAGCTCGGGGTGGACATGGCGTGCCTCGGGGAGGTCCGCCTGTGTATTACCAAAAGGGCAGTAATTTCAAAGGGGGAAAAGGCACCTGAGGCAGCTCGGCAATTGCTGTCGTCCCGGGGCGCGAAGCGAGCCCGGGACCCATACCCACAGGGAGAAGTTTGACGAAGACTCGGGGTGGGAGCTTCGCGTCACACCGCTCCCTGGGATTATGGATCCCGGGTTCGCGCTTCGCGCCCCGGTATGACAGCGGTAGGTGTCGCGCCGCTCTTGCGTCCTACGCCTCAGTCGGCTTATCGCCGATACCCGCTCGCCCGCGAATAGCCCTGGCGGTTCTGCTGCGCCGGACGGGCGGACACGCTGGCGCGGGACTCACTCGAGGCCGGCGTGGCGAGCCTCAGCTCTTCCAGGAAGATGGGCCGCGCGAAATAATAGCCCTGCGCGTAGCGGATCTTGGTCGCGGCCTGGAGATAGGCGAGCTCTTCGTAGGTTTCGAGACCCTCGGCGATCACGGTCATGCCGAGCGCTTCGCTTAAGGACTCGATCGCGCGCAGAATGCCCTGGCTGCGCGGCCGTTTATGGATGTCGGTGATGAAGGAGCGGTCGATCTTGATCTCGTCGGCGGTGATGTCGGCGAGCGCCGACAGCGAGGAATAGCCGGTGCCGAAATCGTCGATCGAGATGCCGACGCCGAGCTTGCGGAACAACGGCAGAATCTCGCTCTGGAAATGATTCTTGGCGACGAAGGCGTCTTCCGTCACCTCGATCATGAAGCGCTGGGGAAAGCCGGTGTCCCGAAGCGCCTGCGCGAACCCGCGCATGAAATCGGGGTTGCCGGCCTGTTTGGCGGCGACGTTGATACTGATGGTCGCTTCCGCGCCGAAGGTGTCATTGATCAGGTCGATCGATTTCACGATCTCGGCCAGCACGAGGTGGGTCAGTTCGTCGATCAGCCCGAGCTCGCTGGCGAGATCGATGAACGAGCCGGGCGCCTGGATCACGCCCTCGTCGTCGCGCAGGCGCACCAGCGCTTCGATGCCCTTCACCGCCTGGGTGCGGATGTCGACCTTGGATTGGAACGCGCAGCAGAAGCGCTTTTCGAGGATGGCGAGCCGCAACGACTGCTCGATCTTCATCCGCGCCAGGGCCTCGCGCTCCATGCCGGCATCGAAGAAGGCGGCGCATCCCTTGCCGTTGTTCTTGATGCGGTACATCGCGATATCGGCATTCTGGCGCAACGTTTCGAAGCTGCGGCCGTGATCGGGATAAAGGCTGACACCGACCGAGGTCGAGGCGAACACCTCCGAATTGTCGATGAAGAACGGCGCGGTCAGCCGTTCCAGCGTCGACTGCATGAACTCGGCGACTTCCTCCTGGCTCTGGATCGGCGAGAGCAGCAGCAAAAATTCGTCGCCGGAGATGCGCGATAGCATGTCGGAATCGCGCAAGTCGCGCCCGAGCCGCTTCGACAGCTCGATCAGCAGCGCGTCGCCGACGGCATGGCCGTAATAGTCGTTGATGTGCTTGAAATTGTCGACGTCGAGAAAGGCCAGCGCAAAGCGCTCTGCCGTGTGGTCGCGCGCCAGCAGGCTGTTGGCGCGGTGCTCGATTACGCGCCGCGAGGGCAGGCCGGTCAGCTCATCGAAATAGGCCGAGCGGAACAGCTGGTCCTCGAAATTCTTCTGCTCGGTGATGTCGGAGGAGGCCGAGATCAGGAGCTCGCGTCCGGCAAGGCGGACCGGACGATGGGTGGTCAGCAGCACCTGGCGAGCGGCCCCGTCGTGGAGCGCTTCTTCGGAGACAACAGACTGGCCGGAGTTGAGTGCCTGCTGGCAAGCCGCGCGGCGCGGCGCGAGATCGGGCGAGGGGCGGCTGCCGTCCATGCCGAGCTGGGACGCGGCGACATCGTTGACCAGCAGAAGCTTGCCCTGCGCGTCCTGCACGGTCAGGCCGGCAGGCAGCATTCTAACGATTTCCTTGAGAAATCCGAGTTCGGCTTCACTCGCGCCGTTATATGTATTGTCGTTCATAGAAGTCATGAATCTTGTTGTTTCAGCGCGCATTTGCAATGAGCGCGATCATGCGCAGTTCCCTCTTAGGTTTGGTTAAGGGGTCCGAAGAAATACGGGGGTGTTTTGCGAGAAACTTGCGACGATGCGACGCGCGCCGCCGATCGTCATTAACAGAAGGTCAACGTCGCTTGCGAAAGCGCGAGCATAATGCGCGGTTTGCTTTCGTTTGCGGCGGCTCCAATCGTGGGATGGCTTTGATTGACATTGCGCCGAAGCCGCAGTTGTCACCTCTCCCCGTCGGGGAGAGGTGAACCCGACCGATCAGGCCGACTTGAACTATCGGCTATTCGCTCTTGGGAATGCGACATTGCATGATGCAATGCAGGCCGGTCTTCAAATAGGAGATATCGGTCTTGCCGTCGAAGGCGGACAGTGCGGAGTTCAGCAGCTTGGTGCCGAACCCGGGCGCGGAGATTTCGCCAATGGTCGGTCCCTCGGTTTCGTCCCACGTGATGGTCAGGCGATCGTCGCTGACGGTCCACGACACCTGCAACAATCCCCGCGGCGAGGAGAACGCGCCGTATTTGCCGGCATTGGTGGCGAGCTCGTGAAACATCAGTGACAGCGTGACCGCGAGCTTCGGCGGCAGGAACAGGCGGTCGCCGTTGAGGGTGAAGCGGACATGGCCGTAGGGGCCGAGCTCGGAGATCAGGAGATCGCGGATGTCGCAGCCCGCCTTGTCGATCCGTGAGATCAGATCGTCGGTCGCGGCCAGCGAGCGTAGTCGCGGATCGACCCTGGCCCAGACCTGCGGCTGGTCGTGCAATACCTGATGCACCACGGCATGCACGGTCGACAGCTTGTTTTTCAGCCGGTGCTGCAGTTCGTCGACCAGCACCTTGCGATAGTCTTCCTCCTCGATCAGACGCCTGGAGATCCGGCGCTGCTCCGCCAGCATCGTGCGGTAGTGCTCGACGCCCCAGATGGTCAGCGCGGAGACGCCCCAATAGAGCGTCAGCAGGGCGAAGCGCGCGCGATCGGCATAGGCATCGCCGAAATTCACGACGACGCCGAGCACGCCGCCGACCAGCGCCGTCACGATGCCGATCCGGAGCCCTCCGAAGGCGGCCGCAAAGAACACCGCCGGGAAGTACGGCGTGAAGTAGACGTCGGGACGCACATGCGCGAGACCCCAGCGGGCCAGGGTCGCGACCAGCAGGCAGGCCACCGCAAACGCAATGCTCAGGCCGAGCGATGGCGACGCCACGCCCTGCCAGCCCTTGCGGAATTCGTCGATCAGCTTCCCCATGCACAGCCCGGTGACGATATGCGTCCGAAAATCGAGTGGCGGTTGAGAATGTTACGCATCTCGCATGCGCAAGCAAAGCTTGCCGTGTCAGCAGCCGGCGAAAATCGCGACGGCCGTGGCGCCGATCGTCGCGGCGTCATCGACCGGTGTCCGCCATTTGGCATCAAATCATTCGAAAACAGAGGCATTCCATCGGTTGGCTGGACGGCAGGGTTGCGGTGATCACGGGGGCGACGAGCGGGATCGGACTGCGGAAGTCTTCGTTGCCGAAGGTGCCAAAATTGTGATCGCAGGCCGGCGCATGCCGGAAGGCGAGGCGCTGCTTTGCGCAAAGCTTTTAATCGGGGAGCGTAGCAGCGAGCGGAGATGCCGTAGGGTGGGCAAAGGCGCGCCCCTCGCGCGCCGTGCCCACCAATTGCCTCTAGAGAAAAAAGAGGGTGGGCATGGCGCTCCGCGCCTTTGCCCACCCTACGAGTGTTGTGATCGCGGATGGAGATGTCTCGTGCCCCGGACGCAGCGCAGCGCCTCTTCAGCGGTGCGCTGCAGAGCCGGGGCCCATCTCTCCGAACGGAGCGCGCTTCAAGAGTCTGGGTCCCGGCTCGCGCTGCGCGCGTCCGGGATACGAAAAAATCACACCGCCTTCATCCGCACCCTCAGCCCATCCCGCGGCTTCGGGATCGGCCACATCTGCCAGTCCGGCTTGTAGCCCGGCTCCAGCGACACCTCGATATTCTGCAGGAAGTGTCGGGCAAAGCACTTTGCCTGCATGTAGGCGAAGTGCAGGCCGAGGCACATATGCGCGCCGCCACCGAACGGGACCCACGCAAAGCGGTGACGGTTGCGCTGGGCGTCCTCGGTGAAGCGCAGGGGATCGAAGTGATCCGGCTCCGGCCAGATGTCCTTCATGTGATGCGTAAACAGCGGATTGACGCCGACCGCGGTGCCGGCAGGAATCGTATAACCTTTGAAGGTGAAATCGCGCATCGCACGGCGCGGCATCGACGGCACCGGCGGCTTGATCCGCAGCGCTTCCTTGAATGCCATCTCCGTCAACGGCATCTTTTCGAGATCGTCGAAGCTGCTCGGCGCGCCCGGGGCAAGTCCGAGCGCGAGCACTTCGTCGCGCAGTCTGGTCTGCCACTCCGGATTGGCGGCGAGCTCGCCGATGAAGGACGTCAGCGACGAGGTCAGCGTATCGTGCGCGGCCATCATCAAAAAGCTCATATGGTCGATGATGTCCTGGTCGGACAACAGCGCGCCATCCTCATGGGTGGCGCGGCAGAGGTGTGAAAACAGATCGTCGCCGCCGTGATTGCCGCGGCGCAGCGGGATCTGCTCGCGGAAATAGGCGATGATGCGCTTGCGCCCCCTCACGCCTGCCGCCATCTGCGTGCCGGGCAGGGGACGGCGGATCGGGGCGACGGCGGCCGCGACCATGTCGACGAAGGCGCGGTTGATTTCGTCGACCTCCGGCCCGATGTCGGCGCCGAGAAAGGACGTCGCGGCCAGATCGAGCGTGAGCTGCTTCATCGCCGGATAGAGCTGCATTTCGTCGGGTTTGGCCTTCCACTCCGCCACCCGCGCCGAGATGCCGCGGTCGAGATCGCTGAGATAGGATTTCATCGGCCCCGATTTGAAGGCGACCGACAGCGCCTTGCGATGCAGCCGGTGCTCGTCGAAATCGAGCAGCATCAGGCCGCGCGGAAACAACAGGCCGAGCACCTTGTTCCAGCCATGGGTCGACGAGAACAGCTTCTGCTGATCGAACAGCACCAGCTCGTTGGCTTCGGGGCCGAGCAGCACGACGTTGGTCTCGCCGAAAATGTGGGTGCGATAGACGAGCCCGTATTTGGCGCCGTTCCGCTCGATATGCCCCTTGGGATCAGCGAGCACCTTGAAGGTCATGCCGATGACCGGCCAGCCTTCGTCGCCGGGAATATGCGTCAGCTCGTTGCGCCGTGGCGCCGTATATTCGAGCACAGGCGTGGCGACATTCTGCATCGACATGACGATTGCTCCGGCTTGGCTGACCCCGAAGACAGTAGCACAATATGGGCACGATAACGCGGTAGTCTTGATCGCATCATCGCTATTGTCGTCCCGGCGAAGGCCGGGACCCATAACCACAGGGCGTAGTTGTAGAACGAACTGGTAACTCCGAGTCTTCGCAACACTATTGCTGCGGCGTATGGGTCCCGGCTTTCGCCGGGACGACCACTGGATGGTCTTGCGCCCTACCGCTTCGCCGCTTCCTTCTGCAGATCGGGCGCGTTGACCGCGGGAATGGCGACGCGGCCGGGGCCGGTCACCTTCAGCGCCTCGGCGGCCTTCTCATTCTCCATGATCTTGGCCATCACGGCCTGGCCCGCACGTTCGAAGATCGCGCGGTTCTCGATCACGAATTTTTGCGACCTGCGCAGGCCATCGATGTAGCCGTTGATTTCAGGCACGACGTAGCGCGCCACCATGTCCCAGCTTCGGCGGGTGGCTTCCGGGTTGGCCCAGTCGTGCACGAAGCCGATGATGGCGCCGACGCCGCCGGAGACCTGCATCACGTTCTTGATGGTTTTGACGAGGTCGTCGGGTGTGCCGATGGTGGAGGCCGCACCCTCGACGAAGGCGGTCTTGTCCACGGCTTCATCCGGCGAGGAGAATGCGGTGAGGCCCGGCCGCTGCAGCGTGCCGACATTATATTCGTTGTGCCAGCGCATCAGTCCGGCCCCGGCTTCGCGGCGCGCTTGTTCCCGGGTCTCGGCGATGTGGAAGGTCAGCAGCACGCGCCAGTCGGCGCGGCTCACCGTGGTGCCGTGCTTCCTGGCGGCATCCTCGGCGAACTGCCATTGCTGCTGCAGCGACATCAGGCCCTGCGTCGTCATCGAGCCAAGCGAGATGATGCCGATGCCATATTTGCCGGCGAGCGTCATGCCGGAGGGCGAGATCTGCGACGCCACCACGAACGGCATCTCCTCCTGCAAGGGCAGGAGCTGCAGCGCCGCGTCGTTCATGGTGAACCAGTCGCTCTTCGCGGTGACGCGCTCGCCGTTGAACAGGCGGCGGATGATTCCGATCGCCTCGTCCTGACGGTCGCGCTGGGTCATCGGGTCGATGCCGAGCGTATGGGCGTCGGACGCAAGCGCGCCGGGGCCGGAGCCGAAGATGGCGCGGCCGCCGGTCATGTGGTCGAGCTGCACCATGCGCTGGGCGACGTTGAAGGGATGGTGATAGGGCAGCGACACCACGCCGGTGCCGAGCTTGATCCGCTTGGTGCGCTCGCCGGCCGCGGCCAGGAACATCTCGGGCGAGGCGATCATCTCCCAGCCGGAGGAATGATGCTCGCCGCACCAGAACTCGTCATAGCCGAGCGCATCGAGCTGCTCGACGAAGTCGAGATCGCGCCGAAACTGGAGCATCGGATGCTCCCCGATCGGATGATGCGGGGCAAGGAAGGCTCCGAATTTCAGGCGCGCCATGGCGTTCTCTCCGGCTTTGATTTTCTGTTTGTTGGGTCCGCGCAAGGCTACGTGCCCAATGCCGCGAACGCAATCGCGCGATGTCCCGCGCGGCGGAATGCAGGCATGCGTGGCGGCGAGACGAGATGTCTCATCTCCCTGTCCACGTTCTTACGGAGAGAGGTGAGGGGGATAAGGCAGGCCAATCCTACCTCGGAGGTAATCGCCGCGATGACGGAGATCTGGGAGCATCGGGGAGAAATTCCGAGGGTCCCGCGCCGATGCATCAAATCGTCACAAAGCCTGTCGATTCGACCCGCCGCTGGTGGGTGCTGGCGATCGTCGTCGCCGCGCAGTTCATGTTCGGCGTCGATGCCTTCATCGTGAACGTCGCCATTCCGACCATCGCGGTCGAGCTGCACGCGACGCCGGCGCAGATCGAATCCGTCATTGCGATCTATCTGATCGCTTACGCGACGCTGGTCGTCACCGGCGGCCGGCTCGGCGACATCCACGGCACCAGGAACGTGTTTCTCGCCGGCGTGGTCGGCTTCACCGCGACGTCGCTGTGGTGCGGCCTCGCGGCATCAGGCGCGGAGCTGATCATCGCCCGGCTGGCACAGGGCGCAACCGCGGCGCTGATGGTGCCGCAGGTGCTGGCGACGCTGCACCTGCTTTTCACGGACGAAACGCGCAGCCGCGCCTTCGGCATCTACGGCATCGTGCTCGGGCTTGCGGGCGCTGCCGGCTTCTTGCTCGGTGGCCTGCTGGTCACGATCGACCTTGCCCACACCGGCTGGCGCTCGGTGTTCTTCGTCAATGTGCCCTGCGGGCTCGTTATCGCCATCGCCGCCTGGCGCATCATGCCGACGGCGCCGCGGCGCGCGGGCACGAGGCTCGACATCAAAGGCAGCGTCGTCCTGTTCGCCGGGCTGCTCTGCGTGATCGGCCCGCTGCTGTTCGGTCACGATGTCGGCTGGGCGCCGTGGCTGTGGGCCATGATGGGAGGCGGCGGCGTGATCCTGTTCGCGTTCGTGAGGCTCGAGCACGCGGTCGCGCGCGCCGGCGGCATGCCGCTGATCGACCTGACGCTGCTGGCGGACGCAGCCTTCCTGCGCGGGCTCGGCGCCGCCTTGTTTTTCTTCGCCGCCAATCTCTCGTTCTATCTGGTGATGACGCTGTTCATGCAGCGCGGTTTGAAGATTGTGCCGCTCGACGCCGGCCTCGCCTTCATCCCGCTCGCGCTGGCTTTCGTCGTCGCCTCGCGCCACAGCGGCGCACGCGCGAAGCATCGCGGCACCAAGGTGTTGATCGAAGGCTGCGCGCTGCAGATCGCGGGCCTGGTGGCGCTCGCGCTTGCTGCCGGCCTGATCGATGCGCCGACGCCGGTCATGCTCGCGCTCGTCATGATCATCTTCGGCTACGGCCAGGGGCTGGTGATGGCGCCGCTGTCAGGCGCGGTGCTCGCGACGGTAAAGCCGGTCGCGGCAGGCTCGGCGTCCGGCATGTACGGCACGACGGCGCAGATCGGAAATGCGGCCGGAGTGGCCGCAATCGGTGCGGCGTTCTTCGCAATCGAGACGTTGCAATCAGCGCGCGCAGGATTTCTCGTCTCGCTTGCGTTGTTTGCGGCGTTAATCATGATCTGCGTCGCATTTCTGTCGTGGATGCGCCGCGCCGCTGCACGAAGTTGAGGCAGTGCGGTTAATATGTGTCGATTTCCGCTGGATTTTGCGTGATTCCGGTGGAGCGGCAGCACACGGTCTTTTCATTTCGCACTGCAGCAACTATCTGGTCGGGTAAACGTTGAAAGTCGCCCACCAGGAATTTGCCGTGTCGCTTGCCCGTAATGTCGACCTCTTGAGACGTCTGCCAAGGATGGACGGTCTGCGCTTGCCCGACTTTGGCGCGAGCGGCGCTGCGTCCAGTCCGCTGGCGGAAGTGAACGGCTTCGGCGACAATCCCGGCGCCTTGCGCATGTTCGCGTTCGTGCCGGCGCAGTTGCAGAAGCCGCACGCGCTGGTCGTTGTGCTGCACGGCTGCGGCCAGACCGCAGCGTCCTACGATCTCGGCGCGGGCTGGTCGACGCTCGCACGTCACTACGGCTTTGCGCTCGTGATGCCCGAGCAGCAGCGCATCAACAACGGCAACACCTGCTTCAACTGGTTCAATCCCGAGGACACCACGCGCGACAATGGCGAGGCGCGTTCGATCCGCCAGATGATCGCGCATATGGTGGAGACGCATCGCATCGATCCCAGGCGCATCTTCATCACCGGCCTTTCCGCCGGCGGCGGCATGACCTCGGCGATGCTCGCCACCTATCCTGACGTGTTCGCGGCCGGCGCGATCATCGCGGGATTGCCCTACGGCATTGCCTCGAACCTGCGCGAAGCGCTGGACGGCATGTTTCATTCCCCCGAACGACCCGAGCGCGAGCTCGGCGATTTCGTGCGGCGGGCCTCGAACCATCGCGGTCCCTGGCCGCGGGTCTCGGTATGGCACGGCAGCGCCGATCGCACCGTCAATCCCGGCAATGCTAACGAGATCGTCAAGCAGTGGCTCGATCTGCATGACCTGCCGATGACGCCGATGGCCGAGACCAATGTCGACGGCTATCCGCGTCAGGCCTGGTGGAACAAGGACGGCGAGACGCTGGTCGAATCCTACGCCATCACCGGCATGGCGCACGGCACGCCGCTTGGCCTTGCCGACAACGACCAGCGCTACGGCGTCGAGGGTGCGTTCCTGATCGAGGCCGGCATTTCGTCGTCCTACCACATTGCAAAATTCTTCGGCCTCACCGGCTGGATCCAGGAGGCGAAGAAGAAGGCGGAGGCGAAGCCCGCCGCTCCGGCAAAGTCTGCTCCGGCAAAGGCAGCCCCTGTGCGCCCGCCGGCGCCGCATCTCGCCCGCGCGATCCGTGTGAAGGTCGCCGAGGAGAAGTCCGAGCCGAAGCGCGAGCAGGGACGCGGCTTCGATCTCGGCCAGATCATCACCCGGGCGCTGACGGCGGCGGGATTGATGAAGTAGTCTCCGCTGTCGTCCCGGACAAGCGCGCCTCAAGCGCGCGCCGATCCGGGACCCATAATCACAGGACAAGGCTTGGCGCGAAGGCGTAACTCCGAGTCTCCGTAACCACATCTCCCTGTGGCTATGGGTCTCGGATCAGCGCTCCGCTTCGCTACGCTTGTCCGGGACGACAGCGGAGTTTGTGGCGGCGCCAAGCGGACGCCGCCGCACAAAACTCACATCTCGCCGGTGATGAACGGGTTCGTCATCCGCTCCTGGCCGATGCTCGAGCCGGCGCCATGGCCGCAGATGAAGCCGACGTCATCGCCGAGCGGCAGCAGTTTTGTCAGAATCGAGTTGATCAGCGTGGCGTGACTGCCGCCGGGCAAATCGGTGCGGCCGACCGAGCCCGCGAACAGCACGTCGCCGACATGGGCGAACCGCAGATCCTTGTTGAAGAACACCACGCTGCCCGGCGAGTGACCGGGGCAGTGCAGGATGTCGAAGGTCAAGTCGCCGATCGCTACCGTGTCGCCCTCCTCGAGCCAACGGTCCGGCTCGAAATTGCGCACCCCCGTCATGCCGAAGCGCGCGCCGCTTTCGACCACGTTGTCGAGCAGATATTTGTCCGCGACGTGCGGACCCTCGATCGGCACCTTCAGCGCATCGCGCAAGTCAGCCGCGCCGCCGACATGATCGATATGGCCGTGGGTCAGCCAGATCTTCTCCACGGTGACGCCGGTCTGCTTGATCGCGTCGAGAATCTTCGGCACGTCGCCGCCGGGATCGATCACCACGGCCTTCTTGGAAGGCTCGTCCCAGATGATGGTGCAGTTCTGCTCGAACAGCGTCACGGGGACAATGATCGCGCCGGCCTTCGGCGCTTCAGATTTGGCTTGTTGGGTGTCGGGTTGCTCGGTCATGGCCTCACAATGCCGATTTTTGCTGCGCCGCCAAGCAAAATAGTCGTGGTTGGTCCGCGGAACAGCGGCAGCGATCGTCACACAGCCGTCCCAATTGGCGTGGCTGTTTGAACCGGGGGCATCCCTTCCGCGTTCTCTCGCGCGAGATACCGATTTTGGGTGGGTTTTCGACAGATGGCACAAGGCGAAAATTGGTGGCGCGACGGCATCTTCTACCAGATCTATCCACGCTCCTTTCAGGACTCTGACGGTGACGGCGTCGGCGATCTCGCCGGCATTTTGCGGCGGCTGCCTTACGTCAAGTCGCTCGGCGTCGATGCGATCTGGCTGTCGCCGATCTTCCCCTCGCCGATGGCCGATTTCGGCTACGACATCTCCGACTATACCGGCATCGATCCCTTGTTCGGCACGATGGCGGATTTCGACGCGTTGCTCGCTGCTGCGCATGATAACGGATTGAAGCTGATCCTCGACCTCGTTCCGAACCACACCTCCGACCAGCATCCCTGGTTTATCGAGAGCCGCTCCTCGCGCGACAACCCCAAGCGCGACTGGTACATCTGGCGCGATCCGGCGCCCGATGGCGGCGTGCCGAACAACTGGCTGTCCGAATTCGGCGGCAGTGCGTGGCAGGTCGATGCGGCCACGGGGCAATATTACTACCACGCCTTCCTCGCCCAGCAGCCGGACCTCAACTGGCGCAATCCGGAGGTCCGCAAAGCGATCTACGATGTGATGCGGTTCTGGCTGGAGAAAGGCGTCGACGGCTTTCGCGTCGACGTGATCTGGCACCTGATCAAGGATGCCGAGTTTCGCGACAATCCGCCCAACCCGCGATATGTCCAGGGCCGGCCGCCGAACGAAAAGATCCTCACCCAATATTCCACCGACCAGCCGGAGGTGTTCGACGTCATTGCCGAGATGCGGCGGGTGACGGATGCCTATTCCGCGCGCGTCCTGATCGGCGAGATCTATCTGCCGCTGCACCGTCTCATGGCCTATTACGGCAACGACCTCACCGGCGCGCAGATGCCGTTCAATTTCGCACTGCTCTCGACCTTCTGGAGCGCCCGCTCGATCGAGACAATCATCGACGACTATGAGAAGGCGTTGCCGCGCGGCGCCTGGCCGAACTGGGTGCTCGGCAACCACGATCGCCCGCGCGTCGCCAGCCGCGTCGGGCCCGAGCAGGCGCGCGTCGCCGCCATGCTGCTCCTGACCCTGCGCGGCACGCCGACGCTCTATTACGGCGACGAGATCGGCATGCATCAGCTCGCGATCGCGCCGGAGGACGTGCGCGATCCCTTCGAGAAGAACGTCCCCGGCATCGGGGTCGGCCGCGACGGTTGCCGCACGCCGATGCAGTGGGATTCCTCTGATTTCTCCGGCTTCTCGGAGGCCAAGCCGTGGCTGCCGCTGCCGGAGGATCATGTCCACGAGAACGTCGTCAATCTCGATGCGGATTCGCGCTCGATCCTGAGCCTGTACAAGCGCCTGATCGCATTGCGGAAGAGTTCGCCTGCGCTGGTCGCTGGCGACTACCATCCGGTCGCCGCGCAAGGCGATCTCCTGATCTATCGCCGCGAGGCCCAGGGCAGGGCACTCGTCGTCGCGCTCAATCTCGGCCCCGAGCCGGTCGCGGTCACCACCAGCGCGATACGGTTCGGCAGCGAGATCTTGCTGTCGACGTTCCTGGATCGTGAGGGCGAGAAGCTCGAAGGCGTGCTGGATTTGCGTGGGAATGAGGGCGTGATCGTCGTGCCGCCGAGCTGAGTGAAGGGTAAAGCGCCAGCGTTATTCTCCGCCGTCGTCCCGGCCTTCGCCGGGACGACATTGGAGCTACCTTCCGCGCCTCTTCCCCACCGTCGTCTTCTCCACCTCACTCCGCTTCAGCAGATAATCCAGCCCGCCGACGCGATACCAGCGATAACCATACGGCTCCAGCACGACGCGGTGCTGGCCGCGCTTGTCGGCGTGGCTGTGGTCTTCTGCCAGCAGATTGATCAGGTGCGCGCCGGCATCGTCGGGCAGCCCCGTCGCAAACGCGATCTCGCGCGGCTTCTTGTCGAGATTGTGCACGAACAGCACGGAATTGTTGCGCCAGTCGTAGCGGATGATGAACACGGCGGGATCGCGCACCGGGACGATCGAAAAATCGCCCCAGCCTATCTCGGGCACTTCCTTGCGCATGCGCACGATGCGCTCGGTCCAGTTCAGCATCGAGTTGGGATCGCGCCGCTGCTTGGCGACGTTGACGTGCTCATAGCCGTAAGGCCCCTTGTCGATGACGGGGATGGCCGGCCTGTTGCTCTTGGTGAAGCCACCTTGCGGTTCGGTCGACCATTGCATCGGCGTGCGCGCGCAATTGCGTTCCGGCAGCGCCAGATCGTCGCCCATCGCGATCTCGTCGCCGTAGCGGATCACGGGCGTTCCCGGCAGCGTGCACATCAGGCTGTAGGCGAGCTCGAGCCGCCGGCGGTCGCCGCCCAGCATCGGCGCGAGGCGGCGACGGATGCCGCGGTCGTAGAGCTGCATGTCCTTGTCGGGGCCGAAGCTTTTGAAGACCGTCTCGCGTTGCGCCTTGGTCAGGCGTCCGAGATCGAGCTCGTCGTGATTGCGCAGGAACAGGCCCCATTGCGCCGAGGGCGGCCGCGGCTTTGTCGCTTTCAGCGCCTTCGCGAGCGGGCGGGAGTCGCCGGATGCCAGCGCATAGAACAGATGCTGGTTGACGTGGAAATTGAACATCATGTGCATGCGGTCGGCCGCGCGGCCGAAATACTCCAGATCGGTATCCGGCAGCACATTGGCTTCGGCCAGGATGATGGCGTCGCCCTCGCGCCATTGCAGGAATTCGCGGAACGCGCGCAACATGTCGTACTGCTCGACCGGCTTGTTCACCTTCGCGCCCTTGGTGGCGATCACGAAGGGCACCGCGTCCATGCGGAAGCCGGAGACGCCGAGCTGGATCCAGAAGCCCATGATCTTGAGGATCTCCGCCTGCACATGCGGGTTCGACGTGTTCAGGTCAGGCTGGAAATCGTAGAAGCGATGGAAGTAATACGCACCGGCTTCCTTGTCGCGCGTCCAGGTCGATTTCTGCACGCCGGGAAACACCATGCCCTTGTTGGCATTGGCAGGCTTCTTGTCCGACCAGACATACCAGTCGCGATAGGGTGAATTCTTGTCGCGCCGCGCCTCCTTGAACCAGTGATGCTGGTCGGAGGTGTGGTTGACGACGAGGTCGATGATGATGCGGATGCCGCGCTGCTTGCAGCCATGGGCGAACTCGACGAAATCGCCGAGCGTGCCGTAGCGGGAATCGACGCTGTAATAATCGGCGATGTCGTAGCCGTCGTCGCGGCCCGGCGAGGTCTGGAACGGCATCAGCCAGATCGTGGTGATGCCAAGGCCGTGCAGATAGTCGAGCCGGCGCAAGAGCCCCTTGAAGTCGCCGACGCCGTCGCCATTGGCATCCATATAGGTGCCGACGGAGAGGCAATAGATGATGGCGTTCTTGTACCAGAGATCGTCGATCATGGACCGCAGCCTCGATGCTCCCGCCGAGGTGCGGCGGCTGCGTGATAAGTGATTTGATGAGATCGGGTTCCCACATTCGCCGTCGTCCCGGGGCGCGACGTAGTCGCGAGCCCGGGACCCATAACCACAGGGAGCAGTTTTGCGAGGACTCGGAGTTGCCAGCTCGTGCTGAAACTCCTTCCTGTGGTTATGGGTCCCCGCGTTCGCGGGGACGACAGCGGTAATTGAGGCAGCAGCCCGCCTCCATCGGGCAGTGTGCGGTCACACCGGAATCGGCTACTCTCCCGCCATGGAAAACCCCGCCCGCATCGCCCTCGTTCCACCGCCCGACCGCCGCCAGTCGGAGACTGCGCTCGCGATCGCGCGCGGCACGGCGCGGCTGTTGCGCTCGCTCGGCTTTTCCTGCATCAGCGAATTGCCGCTGCCGTCGGGCCGACGCGCCGATCTCGTGGCGCTGAACGAGCGCGGCGAGATCTGGATCGTCGAGATCAAGTCGTCGGTCGAGGATCTGCGCGCCGATCAGAAATGGCACGAATATCGCGCCCATTGCGACCGGCTGTTCTTCGCCTTCACGCAGGACCTGCCCTGCGAGATCTTTCCGCAAGACACCGGCCTGATCATCGCCGACGCCTATGGCGCGCACATGCATTGCGAAGCGCCCGAGCACAAGTTGGCCGCGGCGACGCGCAAGCAGATGACGGTGCGGTTCGGCATGGCGGCGGCGCTGCGCATCAACCGCCTGGTCGATCCACAAGGGCACGCCGATTTTTGGGAGTAGCGGCGAGCGGATCTAACGACCCGTCATCCTGAGGTGCGAGTGATGGGGCGCGTAGCGCCCCATCGGGAGCCTCGAAGGATGAACGGCCCCGATGCAGCCGGGCCGTCGCCCTTCGAGGGCCGCTGAAGAAGCGGCCACCTCAGGGTGACGGGGATGGATTGTTTATGGCTAAAATTACCTTGGCGCGCGCTTCGCCAGGATCCGCTGCAGCGTACGGCGGTGCATGTTGAGGCGGCGCGCCGTTTCCGAGACGTTGCGGTTGCACATCTCGTAGATGCGCTGGATGTGCTCCCAGCGCACGCGGTCGGCCGACATCGGGTTGGCGGGCAGCTCGGACTTTTCAGCGCTGGTCGAGAGCAGCGCGGCGACGACGTCGTCGGCATCAGCGGGCTTCGAGAGATAGTCGATCGCGCCCATCTTCACCGCGGTGACGGCGGTGGCGATGTTGCCATAGCCGGTCAGCACGATGGCGCGCGCTTCGGGGCGCTTCTTCTTCAGCGCGGAGACGACGTCGAGACCGTTGCCGTCGCCGAGCCTGAGATCGACCACGGCGAAAGCCGGCGCGGACCTGCCGATCTGCGCCAGACCATCCGAGACCGTGTCACATGACGTCACCGCAAAGCCGCGCGTTTCCATGGCGCGCGACAGGCGCTCCAGGAACGGCTTGTCGTCTTCCACGATGAGAAGCGAGCGGTCGGCCTGTTCGTTCAGTTCGGCGATGGCGTTCAAGGTTTTGTCCTCTCTCCTGCACATCTACATATGGCCTCGCCATCCGGCGATGCCAAGGCCGCCAATAGTCGATCGGGCCTCACATGCGACGCAAGGTCGCGCCCTATCCTATTGTTTCCTCTAGGCTCTCGATAGCCTCAAATCGCTCGCGCGGCCAGGTGATCTGGACCACCGCACCATGTTCCGGAAAGGTCCTGTTGCTAAACGAGACCTTGGCGCCGGTACGTTCGAGCAGCGTGCGGGCGATGAACACGCCGAGCCCGAGGCCGCCGCCGGCATCCTGGGCGCGCCGCCGCGTCAGATAGGGCTCGCCGATCCGGTTCATGAGATCGGGCGGAATGCCCGGACCGTCGTCGGAGATCACGATTTCGATGGTTTCGTTGTTCCACCACGCATTCACTTCCACGGTGGTGCGCGCGAAATCGACGGCATTCTCGACGATATTGCCGACGCCGTAGAGCACCGCCGGATTGCGTGATCCGACCGGCTCGGTTGTTGCGGTCACGGCAATCCGCACCTTGATGGCGATGCCGAAATCGCGATGCGGCGCCACCACCTCCTCGATCAGCTCGGACAGTTTCATGCGGTCGAACGGCGCGCCGGTCGAGGAGAGCTGGGTGATCTTGCTCAGGATGTCGCGGCAACGCTGCGTCTGCTCGCGCAAGGTTTTGAGGTCGGCGGCGAAGCTCGGGTCCTTCACCGTCTTCTCCAACTCGCGCGAGATCAGGAAGATGGTCGCAAGCGGCGTGCCGAGCTCGTGCGCAGCGGCCGCAGCCAATCCGTCGAGCTGGGTCAGATGCTGCTCGCGCGTCAGCACCAGCTCGGTCGCGGCGAGTGCGTCGGCGAGTTTGCGCGCCTCCTCGGTCACCTGGAACGAGTAGAGGCTGGTGACGCCGATCGCGAGCACGATCGAAAGCCAGACGCCGACGAGATAGATCGGCGGCAGCACCACGGGATCCTCGGAGTCCCAAGGCAGCGGGAAATGGACGAAGAACAGGATCGAGGCGCAGGCGACGGCCAGAATGCCAAGGCCGAAGGTCAGCCGCGCCGGCAACGCCGTGGCCGAGATCAAGACCGGAGCGAGGAACAGGAACGAGAAGGGGTTCTGCAATCCGCCAGTGAAGAACAACAGCCCGGCCAGTTCCACGATGTTCAGGGCCAGCAGCGCGGCGGCGTGGAGCGGTTCGAGCCGCCGCATCGGATTGACCGCGGTCTGCAGCACCAGATTGAGCGTGGCCGACAGGCCGATGATGCTGACACAGGGAACGATCGCGACATCGAACTCGAGCCCCTGCGCCACGATGAAGATCGCGGCGAGCTGTCCCAGCACCGCGAGCCAGCGCAGCCGCAGGATGGTGTCCAGGCGGATGTGTCGTTGCGACGGGCGGAAGTCGGAAGCTGCGGTCTCGGTCATATCTGGCCAATCTAGCGGTGCGCGTGTCCGATCACAAACACGCTTGTCCGAAGGCCCATGGGGCGGAAGTCCCGGACATCAAGTCTTGCGCTCCACGCCGCAATGGCCGAAGAACGCCTGCAGCATGACCGAGAATGACAAGGCTTCAAGCTGGCCGACTGTCGCGGATGACACTTTGCCCGCGGCGATCGAGGTCGACCATCTGGTCAAGGTCTACAAGCAGACCCGCGCGGTCGACGGCATCTCCTTCTCGCTTCCCCGCGGCAGCATCACCGGGCTGCTGGGCGGCAACGGCGCCGGCAAGACCACCACCATCGCGATGATCATGGGGCTGGTGCTGCCGACCTCAGGCCGCGTCCGCGTGCTCGGCCATCGGATGCCGGAGGAGAGCGCGGCGGTGCTGGGGCGGATGAATTTCGAAAGCCCTTATGTCGACATGCCGATGCGGCTCACGGTGCGGCAGAACCTCACCATCTTCGGCAAGCTCTATGCGGTGAAAGGCCTCGCCGACCGCATCGCAAAACTGGCCGATGATCTCGATCTCACCGAGTTCATCGACCGCGCCAACGGAAAACTCTCGGCCGGGCAAAAGACCCGCGTCGCACTGGCGAAGGCCCTGATCAACCAGCCGGAGCTGCTGTTGCTGGACGAGCCGACCGCCTCGCTCGACCCTGACACGGCCGATTGGGTGCGGAGCCACCTGGAGAGTTACCGCAAGGAGAATAACGCCACCATCCTGTTGGCGTCGCACAACATGCTCGAAGTCGAGCGTCTCTGCGACCGCGTCATCATCATGAAGCGCGGCCGCATCGAGGACGACGACACGCCCGACGCCATCATGGCCCGCTACAACCGCACCACGCTGGAAGAAGTTTTTCTCGACGTCGCGCGTGGCCGGGTGAACGATGCGAAGGAGGGGGCGAGATGAGGGAGATGGTCCGTAGCCGGGATGGAGTGCAGCGAAATCCGGGGCCGTCGATTGCCGCCCGCCGGTTCGCGCATGCAAACCATGATGATTGTTCTATCCGCGCGCACAGCCGTCATCCTGAGGTGCGCGCCCCCTTTGGCGCGCCTCGAAGGATGTGCCGCAAGCGTGCTTGGCCCATCCTTCGAGGCAAACCTTGCGATGCGGTACGCATCGCAAGGTTTGCACCTCAGAGCCTGACCGAAAATGAAGTCGAGTCATTTCAACATCTTGCGGCGGTGGTCGTTAGCTTCGAAAACCAGGTTCGCTGTAACGAACGTGCTCAATGCATAGGGATTTCCGATCAGGAGGAATCGACTACCTCCCAGAAACACCAACTCTGCCTTCCTTGGTTTTCAAGGACTTATTTTGAGTCAGGCTCTCAGGATGACGCCGACGTGCGTGGCTGGCGCCGTAGCCCGGATTGCGCTGCGCTCCATCCGGGCTACGGGGGCGTGCCATGAGCGAGGTTTCCCTCCACCGCGGCATCTCCGTCCACCGCATCGGCGCGATGATCCTGCGCTATTGGTATCTGCTGTTGTCGTCCTGGCCGCGGCTGCTCGAGCTGTTGTACTGGCCGGCGCTCCAGGTCATCACCTGGGGCTTCCTCCAGCTCTACATCGCGCAGAACGCCAATTTCTTCGCGCGCGCCGGCGGCACGCTGATCGGCGCCGTGATCCTCTGGGACATCCTGTTCCGCGGCCAGCTCGGCTTCTCGATCTCCTTCCTGGAGGAGATGTGGGCGCGCAACCTCGGCAACCTCATGATGAGCCCGCTCCGGCCGATCGAGTTTCTGCTCTCGCTGATGGTGATGAGCCTGATCCGGCTCGCGATCGGCGTGATCCCGATGACGCTGCTCGCGCTGGTGTTGTTTCACTTCAATGTCTACAGCCTCGGCCTGCCGCTGATTGCCTTCTTCTGCAATCTGATCTTCACCAGCTGGTCGGTCGGCATCTTCGTCTCGGGCCTGGTGCTGCGCAACGGCCTCGGCGCCGAGAGCATCGTCTGGACGCTGATGTTCGCGATCATGCCGCTCGCCTGCATCTATTATCCGGTCAGCGTGCTGCCGGCCTGGCTGCAATACGTCGCCTGGTCGCTGCCACCGACTTACGTGTTCGAGGGGATGCGCGCGCTGCTGATCGAGCAAACCTTCCGGACCGACCTGATGCTGGCCGCGTTGGCCATCAACGCAGCTCTGCTGGTTGCTTCTTTTGGGGCATTCCTTGCCCTCTTGCGCAGCGCCAGGAAGCACGGCTCGCTGCTGTCAGCCGGCGAATAATGTCAATTTCTCGTGGATTCAGGCTGGTTTGGCGGTTTGGAGCACGTAGATGTACGGAACCATGCATTGACGCAATATTACGCATTCGGCAGTATGCTGCGATGCGAAGAGGAATATAGCGATGCCCATTGGTGAGTTTGGCGGTGCGCCGCCCCTGGCGAGTGAAGGCAGTCCGGTCCTAACGACACCGATGTACTGGATGTACGAGATGGCGCACGCCTCTCTCAATCCGGCGCGCGCCGTCACCGACGCGACCAAGCTGCTGTTCCAGAATCCCTTGAATCCGTGGGCGCGCACCCAGGTCGGCAAGTCGGTTGCCGCGGCCTGCGAATTGTTCGAGCGCACCACGCGCCGTTACGGCAAGCCGGAATGGGGCCTCGACGACACCGAGGTGAACGGCATCCGCGTCCCGGTCGAGGTCCGCTCGGTCTGGGAAAAGCCGTTCTGCCGGCTGCTCTACTTCGATCGGAAATTCGCGCGTCCCCTGCGCAGCCCGCAGCCGCGCGTGCTGATCGTCGCGCCGATGTCCGGCCACTACGCAACGCTGCTCCGCGGCACGGTCGAGGCCTTTCTGCCCGCGCATGAGGTCTACATCACTGATTGGGCCGACGCCCGCATGGTGCCCTTGAGCGAAGGCCGCTTCGATCTCGACGATTACATCGACTACGTCATCGAGATGCTGCACGTCCTCGGCGGCAATACCCACGTCATGGCGGTGTGCCAGCCCTCCGTGCCCGTTGTCGCCGCCGTTTCGGTCATGGAAGCGCGCCGCGATCCCTTCGTGCCGACCTCGATGACGCTGATGGGCGGTCCGATCGACACCCGCCGCAATCCGACTGCGGTGAACAACCTCGCCCAGGAGCGCGGTATCGACTGGTTCCGCAACCACGTCATCACCAAGGTGCCATTCCCGCATCCGGGCATGATGCGCGACGTTTATCCGGGCTTCCTCCAGCTCAACGGGTTCATCAGCATGAACCTTGATCGGCACATGGACGCCCACAAGCAGCTGTTCGCCCATCTGGTGAAGGGCGACGGCGATCTCGTCGACAAGCATCGCGAATTCTATGACGAGTATCTCGCGGTGATGGATCTTCCGGCCGAGTATTACCTGCAGACGGTCGACACCGTGTTCGTGAAACATTCGCTGCCGAAGGGCGAGATGACCCATCGCGGAACCCGCGTCGATCCGTCCAAGGTGACGCGCGTTGCGTTGATGACGGTCGAAGGCGAGAACGACGACATCTCGGGGCTCGGTCAAACCGAAGCAACGCACTCGCTATGCAGTGCGATCCCCGATCACCGCCGCATTCATTACGTCCAGAAGGGCGTCGGACATTACGGCGTGTTCAACGGCTCGCGCTTCAAGTCGGAAATCGTGCCGCGCATCCATGACTTCATGGTCTCGGCGGCGAATCCGGCGTCATTGCAGGCGCGCGCGGCTGAATAACCGCGGATTTCGGCTTTCCCGTCGAAAATTCAGGCCCTGCCGGTGGTTCCGGGAGGGTCCAGACCCCGCCAGATTCGCGGTATTTAGGTAGCTTTATAGGAGTGAGTCTTCCCTCACCTTTTGGGGGTGTCGCATGCGTCCAGCGGGGGCGAAAAAAGCCGGTTCCAACCCCAGTCTGTAGGGTCTCCCGGACGCCTGACCCCTGTATATTGGGCAAATGATTTGTTTTTGCGCCGAGCGCTTTCCCTGGCGGCGGTTATGGCAGAATCCGGGCGAACTCCTGCTCCCCGGACTGACAGACATGGCCACTCGCGCGCTCCTTTATCGGCGGCCCCACGAACCGAAGACCCTCGTCATCACCCACGGATCGCAATTTTTTGCGATTCGGCTGCGCAGGCACCGCCGAGCGCGCCGCTATACGCTTCGGATTCATCCGAGCGACCGCGAAGCCATCCTCACCATGCCTCCGCGTGGCACGCTCGCCGAAGCAAAAGACTTCGCGCAGCGTCACGGCGCATGGATCGCGGCGCGTCTTGGTCGTCTGCCGAAGGCGGCGCCCTTCCAGCCTGGCACAGTGATACCGCTTCGCGGCGTCCCCCATCGCATCGTGCATCGCGCCGGCGAGCGCGGCACGGTGTGGACCGAGACGCGCGACAGCGGTGAACGCATTCTCTGCGTCGCCGGCGGCCTCGACTATGTCGATCGCCGTGTCGGTGATTTCCTCAAGCGCGAGGCGCGCCACGATTTGCAGCGGTCGGCGGAGATCCATGCCGCCGAGCTCGGCGTCCGGGTGAAGCGGCTCTCGATCCGCGATCAGTCCAGCCGCTGGGGCTCCTGCACGTCGGCCGGCTCGCTGTCGTTCTCCTGGCGCCTGATCCTCGCGCCGCCCTACGTGCTCGACTATCTCGCCGCGCATGAAGTGGCCCATCTCGTCGAGATGAACCACTCCGCCCGGTTCTGGCGCGTCTGCGGCAAGGTGTGCCCCTCGATGGAGCGCGCCAAGAAGTGGCTCGACACCTATGGCAACGACCTGCACCGGTACGGGGTCGAGGATTAGGCCTCGCTGCAAGCCAAACACTCGATGTCGTCCCGGCGAAGGCCGGGACCCATAGCCACAGGGAGTGGTTTGGCGAAGATTAGTGGTTCGGTACTCCCACCTTCCGCCCTCGATAGATGACGCGGTATGGATCCCGGCTTTCGCCGGGATGACACCGAGGGGTAGGCAAGAGCAGCGCACTTCTTGTGCTTCACCGATTCGCAGCGCTGATTGCGTCACGTCTCTGATTTGCCTCATCACATCAACGCCTTCGACCAATCCACCACACATCTCGCGGCAACACGCCGCTTACTGTGCATGAGGTTGTTTTCGCGTTCTTGTTTGGGGATCTACCGATTCCCGCCGAACAGCCGGTCCATAAGCCAACCATCAAGCCCGGCCGCCGCTTCCGGCCGTGCATTGACATTGGCGCGCGTCGGCGGCGATGGAGCGCGATAGCCGCCGTTGTTGACTGGCGCCGGTGCAGGGCCGGATGAATATCCAGGCGATGCTGCCGGTGTCGGCGGCGATACCTGTGATGAGATCTGCACGAGGTTGGCCGGACCCCAATTGCTTTGCAGGTTGGGCAGGGCCGCCACCTGCACGCCCTCGTGCGCGGCGCGCATGAAGCGGGTCCAGACTTCGACCGGAAGGCCGCCGCCGGTCGTCTTCTTGGTCGGCGAGTTGTCGTCGTTGCCGAGCCAGACGCCGGTGACGAGGTTGGCCGTGTAGCCGATGAACCAGGCGTCGCGGTAATCCTGGCTGGTGCCGGTCTTGCCGGCGGCCTGCCAGCCGGGGATCTCGGCCTTCTTCGCCGTACCCGAGATCAGCGTCTCCCGCATCATCGTGTTCATCATGCCGACATAGCGCGGCTCGATCACCTGGTTGTGCTCGTCACCCTGGCGCATGTAGAGCAGCTTGCCGTCGAGCGTCTTGATCCGCGTCACCACGTGCGGGGTGACGGCAAGGCCGCCATTGGCGAACGGCGCATAGGCGCCGACCATCTCGACCACCGACACTTCCGAAGTGCCGAGCGCGATCGAGGCGTTGGGCTCGAGCTTGGAGGAGATGCCGAGCCGGTGCGCGGTGCGCACCACGTTCTTCGGTCCGACCTCGAGGCAGAGGCGGATGGCGACGGTGTTGAGCGACATCGCCAGCGCCTGCGTCAGTGTGACAGCGCCGAAATATTCATGCGTGTAGTTCTCGGGCTTCCAGCCCTTGACCTCGATCGGCGCGTCCTGGCGGACGGTGTCGGGCGTCAGGCCCTGCTCCATCGCCGTCAGATAGACGAACGGCTTGAACGAGGAGCCTGGCTGGCGCCTGGCGGTGACCGCGCGGTTGTACTGGCTCTCGGAATAGTTCCTTCCGCCGACCATGGCGCGCACCGCGCCGTCGGGCGTCATCGCCACCAGCGCGCCCTGGCTGACATTGAACTTCACGCTCTTGGCCGCGAGTTCGTCGATGATGGCAGCCTCCGCCACGGCCTGGAGCTTCGGATCGATCGTGGTCTCGACCCTGATGCTGTCGTCGATCTGGCCGACCAGGTCGTCCAGCACCTCGCCGATCCAGTCGGCAACGTAGTTCACGGTGCCGGCGCCGACAGGCTTCACATTGTAGGAGGGATGGCCGATCGAAGCCTGGGCCTGCGCCTCCGTGATGAACTTGGCATCCGCCATCGCCGCCAGCACGACATGTGCGCGTGCTTCCGCGCCCTCCGGATTGCGGTTCGGCGCAAGGCGCGAGGGCGATTTGACGAGACCTGCCAGCATCGCGGCTTCCGCGATCGTGACGTTCTTCGCCGGCTTGCCGAAATATTTCTGCGCAGCCGCCTCGACGCCGTAGGCGCCGGAGCCGAAATAGACGCGGTTGAGGTAGAGCTCCAGGATCTCGTTCTTGGAATGCTTGCGCTCGAGCCAGATCGCGAGCTCCGCCTCCTGCAGCTTGCGCGCCATGGTGCGTTCCTGGGTCAGGAACAGGTTTTTCGCGAGCTGCTGCGTCAGCGTCGAGCCGCCCTGCGACACGCCGCGGTGGAGCAAATTGGTGACGAGGGCGCGCAGGATGCCGACGGGGTCGATGCCGAAATGCGAATAGAAGCGGCGGTCCTCGATGGCGATGAAGGCCTTCGGCAGATAGGGCGGCAGATCCTTCAGCGCGACATTCGCGCCGGCCATCTCGCCGCGCTGCGCCAGCACGCTGCCGTCGATGCCGACGATCTGGATCGTCGGCGGACGTTTTGGAATCTCGAGCGACTGGATCGGTGGCAGATGGGCGCCGACCCAGATCACGACGCCGATCACGGCGATCACGCCCCACAGGCTCAGCACGGCGCCCCAATAGACGAGGCGGCCGAGGCTGGCGCTGATCGATGATCGCGACCGGCGTTTGGCGCTGCTGCTCTTGGCCTGCGCCTTGCGCTCGCGCGGCGGCTCGTCGTCGGCAGGTTCGCTTCTGCGCTTGCTGGCGGATTTTTTCGGCTTGTCGTCGTCGCCGCCGGGAATGCGGTCTGCCGCCGTCAGGCGCAGATCGGCGAGCGCCGCAGGCAAGCCGAACAACGGCTCCTTCCGCCCACCCTTCTTCTTTGCCGATCCCATACGCAAAACGCCCGTCACCCCGCCCCGCCGCACGCTAGCGGTCGCTGTTTAAGGCCCGGTTACCCCGTGCTTAACGTCTGATTAGGAGGTGCGGCATTCCCGGGCCGCAGTTCCGCTCTTTCGGCGTCAGGGCTAGGATCGCCGCCATAAAAGGAGAGGAAGCCGCATGGGCCATATCGATCCGACCAAGGAGATCTTCGCGCAATTCCGGGACAACGACCGCCCCGGCCCGATCCACATGCTCAATCTGGTGCGCTTACGCAAAGAAGCGGCCTATCCCGACGGCCGCAAGGCGAGCGGCGCGGAGGCCTATGCGGCCTATGGACGCGAGAGCGGCCCGGTGTTCGAACGCCTCGGCGGACGCATCGTCTGGCAAGGCCGGTTCGAGCTGATGCTGATCGGCCCGCAAGAGGAGCGCTGGGACCATTGCTTCATCGCCGAATACCCGAGCGTCGCCGCTTTCGTCGAGATGATCCGCGACCCCGTCTATCGCGAGGCGGTGAAGCACCGCCAGGCCGCGGTGGAGGATTCGCGCCTGATCCGGCATGCGGTGCTGCCGGTGGGGAAGAATTTCGGAGAGGTGCCGAAATAGATGCAAAAAAAATCGGCGGCCCGCGGACCGCCGATTGCATCTCGAGGCTTAGCGCCTAGCCCGCCGGGCCTGAGCCCTCGATGATCGGGCCGAACAGTTCCCAGCGCTCGCCGTTGAACTTCATCATCTGCATCTGCTTGTTGACGCGGTAGTCGTCGGGGCCCGTGCTGATCTTGATGCCGGGGAGTGCCAGGCTCGGCGTGAAGTCCTTGATGCTGGCGGCTTGCTTCATGACGTTCTCGCGCGTGAGGTCGTCGCCGCATTGTTTCAGCACCTGAACCAGCAGCTCCGCCACCGAATAGGCGTAGGTGTTGACGGTGTTGAGCTTGTCGCCTTCTGGGAAATATTTGTCCATGAAGGCGAAGAACGCCTTCACACCCGGATCGTCCTTCCACTGCGGATCGCCCGGCTCCTTGCCATACTGGGTCGAGATGATGCCCTTGGAGATGTCCAGGCCGGCCGGCTTCAGCGTTGCCGAGATCGGGCTCGCATTGATGTCGAGGATGTGCACCGGCGTCCAGCCGAGGTCGGCGAGCTTCTTGATCGCCTGTGCCGCGAATTTCGGCGTCGAGGCGTCAAAGAACACGTCGACACCCATCGACTTCAGCTTGACCACCTGCGAATCCACCGTCGGATCGGTGACCTCGTAGGAGACTTCGCCGACGATCATGCTGGCGGCCTTGTCGCCGAGACCGCTCTTGAGGCCTGCGAGATAGTCGCGACCCATGTCGTCGTTTTGGTAGAGCACGCCGATCTTGGCGTTCGGATGCTCCTTGAGAATGTACTTCGCGTAGATGCGTCCCTCGGACGGGTAGTTGGGATTGTAGGCGATGGTCCAGGGATAGTTCTTCGGATCGTTGAAGCGCTCGGCACCGGTCGAGGCGAGCAGCTGCGGCACTTTCTTGCTGTTGAGATATTTTTGCACGGCGGCGTTCGCGGCTGTGCCGATCAGCTGGAAGGTGAACAGGACCTCGTCGCCTTCGACGAGCTTGCGCACCTGCTCGACCGTCTTCGGCGGCGAATAGGCGTCGTCATACTGGATCAGATTGATCTTGCGGCCGTTGATGCCGCCCTGGTCGTTGATCATCTTGAAGTAGGCGGCCTGGGTCTTGCCGATATTGGCGTAGACGGAATAGGGGCCGGAGAACGGCACGGTCTGGCCGATCTTGATCTCGGTGTCGCTCGCACCCGTGTCGTATTTCTTCTGTGCGAGGGCCTGGCCGGCGGAGAAGGTGACGGCGAGCGCCGTCGTGGCAGCTAGGAAGGCTCTGCGGTTGGTCATGTTGGGTTGTTCCTCCTGACGGAATTTTCGGCCGATGGTCTTTTTCCGTTGATTGCAACGGTCGCCATCGCTGTCGAAGATTGTGGAGGAACGTTCGCCGCAGCGCAAGGATCGCGGTGCGGCGCTGTCGCGCTTCAGGCCATGGCCTTAAGCCAGGAACAAGGCGATCAGCGCGATCGCGGCCGGCAGCGCCTGCACGATCAGGATGCGCGTGCTAACGGTCGCCGCGCCATAAGCGCCGGCCACGATCACGCAGAGCAGGAAGAATACCTTGATCTGGAACGCGAAGGCCGGATTGCCGTGCATCAGGCCCCAGACCAGGCCGGCGACGAGGAAGCCGTTATAGAGCCCCTGATTGGCCGCCAGCACTTTTGTGATCTCGGCCTTCTCAGGCGTATTGCGGAATGTCTTCAAGCCAAGCGGCTTGTCCCAGAGGAACATCTCCAGGATCAGGAAGTAGGCGTGCAGCGCGGCGACCAGCGCCACCAGGACATTGGCGATCAGAATCAAGTTGAGCTCCCCCAAAAGCGTCAGCTTTCGGGTGGACGTTAGCACGGCCCGCATGGCAAGTGCGAAGCGTGTTTCGATGCAAAGGTGCCGCAATGCCCGCTCGATCAACCAGGACTCCTGAACGCTTCGGCCTCGATCGGCTGGCGACGCCAATCGGGATCGCGCTACTCGTCATTGACGCCGAAGGCCATTTGCGCGCGCTCGATTGGAACGATTACGAGCATCGGATGCGCGAGCTGTTGCGCCTGCATTACGTCGCGGTGGATCTGGTCGACCGGCCCGCGCCGACTGCGATGAAGACCGCGCTGTCAGCCTATTTCGAGGGCGATCTCGGCCAGCTCGCGCGAATCGAATGGCGCATTGCCGGCACGCCATTCCAGCAAAAGGTCTGGACCGCGCTGGCAAAAATCCCGGCCGGCACCACCATGAGTTACGGCGCGCTGGCCGCCAGGATCGCTATGCCCAAGGCCATCAGAGCCGTCGGCCACGCCAACGGCTCGAACCCGATCAGCGTGGTGCTGCCGTGCCACCGCCTGATCGGCGCCGACGGCTCGCTGGTGAAATATGGCGGCGGGCTGGAGCGAAAGAGGTGGCTGTTGCGGCACGAGGGGGTGGAGGTTTGAAGCGATGGCGCCGATCTCTCCAATCGTCATTCCGGGATAGCCCGAAGGGCCAGGCCCGGAATCCATAACCCCGGCTGGTGGATATGGATTCCGGGCTCGCCGCTTCGCGGCGCCCCGGAATGACGAGTGAAGAGAGATTCGCCCCGCTCGCCTCACGCCGCCGGCTGCACCGCTTTGTCGCCGGCCATCACATGGGTCAGCGCGCTCTTGATCGCGGCCTGGCGGGTCGGGGCGTTGATCTGTGCGCCGAGCAGGTCGGTAACGTAGAACACGTCGCGGGCGCGCTCGCCGAAGGTCGCGACATGGGCCGAGGCGATGTTGAGGTTGAGCTTGGAGATCGCGGTGGTCAGCTCGTAGAGCAGGCCGGGGCGGTCGAGGCCGGACACCTCGATCACGGTGTAGCGGTCGGACCACTGGTTGTTGATGGTCACCTCAGGCTCGATCACGAACGGCTTCGCCTTGCTACGCACGGTGCGCCGCGCCACGACTTCCGGCAGACGCAGCTTGCCTTCCAGCACGTCCTCGATCATCTCGCCGATGCGCGTGGCACGCCGACCCTCGTCCTCGTCGCGATCGTATTCCCGCGAGATCGAGATCGTATCCAGCGCGCGGCCGTCGGTCGTGGTGTAGATCTGCGCGTCGACGATGTTGGCGCCGGCCGAGGCGCAGGCGCCGGCGATGATCGACAGCAGCCAGGGATGGTCGGCGGCGAAGATCGTCAATTCGGTGACACCGCGCACCTCGTCGAAGCCGACATTGATCGCAAGCTTGTGGCCGGCCTGCTCGCTGGACCGCACAAAGCGGGCATGGCGGATCTTGCGCGGCAGCTCGACCTTGAGCCAGTAAGCCGGATAGTGCCGGCCGATATAGGCATCGAGCTCGTCGGCCGGCCATTCGGCGAAGGCCATGCGGAATTCGGCGTGTGCGGCGATGAGGCGCTTGCCGCGATCGACCTCCGAAAAGCCGCCGGTCAGCACCGGCTCGGTCTCATAATAGAGCGAGCGCAGGAGCTGTGCCTTCCAGCCGTTCCACACGCCCGGACCGACGCCACGGATGTCGGCGGTGGTGAGGATGGTGAGCAGCTTCATCTGCTCGACCGACTGCACCACGGCGGCGAAATTCTCGATGGTCTTGCGGTCGGACAGGTCGCGCGACTGCGCCACCGTGGACATCGTCAGATGCTCCTCGATCAGCCAGGCGATGAGCTCGGTGTCGGCCGCACTGAAGCCGAGCCGCGGGCAGAGCCGACGCGCCACCTTGGCGCCGGCGATCGAGTGGTCCTCCGGCCGTCCCTTGGCGATGTCGTGCAACAGCGTCGTGATGTAGATCACCGCGCGGTGCTCGGGCCGGATCTTGCGCATCAGGTCGCTGGCGAGCGCGAACTCCTCGATGCCGCCGCGTTCGATGTCCTGGAGGAAGCCGACGCAGCGGATCAGATGCTCGTCGACGGTGTAGTGATGATACATGTTGAACTGCATCATCGAGACGATCTTGCCGAAGGCGCGGATGAAATGACCGAGCACGCCTGTTTCGTTCATCCGCCGCAGCACGATCTCGGCGTTGTCGGAGGTCAGGATCTCCATGAACAGCCGGTTGGCCTCGGGATTCTCGCGCATCTGCGCGTTGATCAGGCCGAGCGAGCGCGTCACGTCGCGCATCGCGTCCGGGTGGAAGGCGAGGTTGTTCTTCTGCGCCAGGCGGAAGATGCGGATCAGATTGACCGGATCGTGCTTGAAGACGTCGGGAGCGGCGACGTTGATGCGGTTGTTGTCGACGATGAAGTCGTCGCTGTCGGGGACCCGCCGCTTCACGGCGGTCGGGCGCAGGCGCGCCATCACCCGGCTCAGCACCGGTGCGGGCTTGGCCTGCTGATCTTCGAGCTTGGCGCAGAGGATGGCGGTGAGGTTGCCGACCTCCTTGGCGACCAGGAAGTAGTGCTTCATGAATCGCTCGACGTCCTGCATGCCGGGATGCGAGGTGTAGCCGAGCCGGACCGCGATCTCACGCTGAAGGTCGAAGGAAAGACGCTCCTCGGCGCGGCCGCAGTAGAAATGCAGATTGCAGCGCACCGACCAGAGGAAATCGGCGCAGCGGCGGAAGCTGCGGTATTCCTGCGCATCGAACACGCCGCGCTCGACCAGCTCGTCGGTGTCGCGGACGCGGTAGACGTATTTGGCGATCCAGAACAGCGTGTGCAGGTCGCGTAGCGCGCCCTTGCCGTCCTTGACGTTGGGCTCGACCAGATAGCGCGACTGTCCGCCGCGGCGATGGCGTTCTTCGCGCTCGGCGAGCTTGGCCGTGACGAACTCGGAGGCCGTGCCCTGCACCACCTCCTTGTCGAACCGCTCGACCAGCTCGTTATAGAGCGGCTGGTCGCCGGTGAGGAAGCGCGTCTCCAGGATCGCGGTGCGGATGGTCATGTCACCGCGCGCCTGTCGGATCGATTCGTCGACCGAGCGCGTGGCATGCCCGACCTTCAGCCCCATGTCCCAGAGGCAATAGAGAATGGCTTCGGCGACCTGCTCGCCCCAGGCGGTCTGCTTGTAAGGCAGGATGAAGAGCAGATCGATGTCGGATTCGGGCGCCATCAGGCCACGGCCATAGCCGCCGGTCGCCACCACCGCCATGCGCTCGGCGCCGCTCGGGATCGGCGAGCGATAGAGGTGGCGGGTCGCGGCCGAATAGAGGATGCGGATGATCTCGTCCTGCACGTGGCACAGCCGCTCGGCGCAGCGGCGACCGTGACGGTCCTTCAGCAGGATCGCCTGCGCGGCGGCGCGTGCGGCGATCAGCTCGGCCTTGAGCAGTTGAGCCACGGCGGTGCGGAACGCGTCCTCGCGGCCCTGATGCTTCTCCGCAAGCGCGTCGACCGCGGCGGTAATCCGCGCGGTGTCGAAGCGATCATCCACCTCTGGCTTATGCCCGGTCGCAACGCTGTCCATGTCTCACCGGATATAAGAGGTGGCAGGCGCTGTCATCAGCCATTCTCGGGCAATAGTCGTTCTGTGCTGAAAAGCGACGGCTTTGGGCAAATCTGTTCTCGGCCGGCCGGTTCAAGGGTAGGCTTTCTCGCCGATTTCTAGATATAACTCATTGAAGAACAATGAAATTTTTGAGGGGAGCGCATGGGCAAGCCGGGGGCATCGACGCCAAGGTCGACGTGAAGGCGACGCTGGATGCCCTGATCGACGACCAACCCCCGCTGCCGACGAATTGGTTCGGCAAGCGTGCGACAAACTCCGCTGTCGTCCCCGGGGGCGCGAAGCGAGCCCGGGCCATGACCACAGGGCGTCGTTTGGCGCGAAGGCGGTCACTCCCAATTCCCGTAACATGTGATGCTGGCCGGCCGCGCGACTGCAACGCGCCGCTGTGTTCGAGACTTTCAAATGAAGTGTGCTGACGTCACTCGACCGTTCGCTGGACCGCAACGTGCCTGACAGGAACGCAACCCTGGGTCCCGGTCAGGCCATGTGGTGGTGACAATTTCTCTCTGGGCCGGTACATCGAGGAGCAATTGTCCCGGGAGAGAAACAAGATGGACGCCGCAGAGCTGCGCCAGATGCAGGCCCCGATCAAGGAGCGCTACAAGACCGATCCCAAAGCCGCGCTGATCACGCTGAAGGCCAAGGGCTCGACCGACAGCGACGGCATCGCCTGCAAGCTCGAGACCGGTCGCGCGCTCGCCGTCGCAGGTCTCCATCCCGCGACCGGCGGCTCCGGCCTCGAACTCTGCTCCGGCGACATGCTGCTCGAGGCGCTGGTCGCCTGTGCCGGCGTCACGCTGAAATCGGTGGCGACCGCAATCGAGGTGCCGCTCAAAACTAGCAACGTCTATGCCGAGGGTGATCTCGATTTTCGCGGTACGCTCGGCATCGACAAGGAAACGCCGGTCGGCTTCGCCGAGATCCGCCTGCGCTTCGAGGTCGACACCGACGCAGCCCAGGACAAGCTCGATCTCCTGCTCAAGCTCACCGAGCGCTACTGCGTGGTCTATCAGACCATCAAGAACGGCCCGAAGGTTTCGGTGTCGATGCAGCGGATGTGAGGGGTGAAAGCAGCCACTCCACGATCGGTGTCGTTCCCGCGTAGGCGGGAACCCATAACCCCAGGCCGTCCTGATCTCGGACGGTCGTGCTCCAGCTCTTAAACCACGACTGCCTGTGGTTATGGATTCCGGGCTCGCGCTTCGCGCGCCCCGGAATGACAGACAGAATGTCCCTCGACCTCCACTTCCTCCTCTTTCTCCTCCTGCGCATGGCGATCGCCGCGGCGTTCGTCGTATCGGCCTCCGTTATCACCGAGCGCTCGGGGCCGGTGACCGGTGCGCTGGTGGCGACGCTGCCGGTTTCCGCCGGTCCTTCCTACGTCTTCCTCGCCATCGACCATGATGCGGCCTTCATCGCGCAAGGCGCGCTGTCGAGCCTTCCGGTCAACGCCGCGACGATCTTCATGGGCCTCACCTATGTCGTGCTGGCGCAGCGCCATAGTCTCGTCGTGAGTTGCGGTAGCGCGGTCGCGGTCTGGATCGCGATGGCATCGGTTATCCGCATGTTCGAGTGGACCCTGACTGCCGGTCTCGCAGCGAACTTCATCGCGTTCGGCATCTGCATTCCGCTGCTCGCGGGCTACCGCCACGTGAAGATGCCGCTGGTGACGCGCCGCTGGTACGACATTCCGATGCGGGCCTCGCTGGTTGCGACTCTCGTCGCCATCGTCGTCTCGACATCGGGTTGGGTCGGTCCGAGGATCAGCGGCATCATCGCGCTCTATCCGGTGGTGTTCTCCAGCATGATGGTGATCCTGCATCCGCGCATCGGCGGTCCTCCGACCGCCGCAGTGCTCGCCAATTCCGCCTGGGGTCTGCTCGGTTTCGGAATGGCGATTGCGGTGATGCACGTTGCAGTCGTGAAATTTGGATCGGTGATTGGTCTTTTTCTGGCGCTTGCAACCTGCGTGACGTGGAACTTGACGCTGTGGTGGAGTGGGCGCCGACGACGGCGCGTCGATGCGTAAGTGTTCCGCACGGAAATTTTGCGGGGATGGGCAGGTAGTTCTGCGGTGCTCGGCTGCGCGATTTCGATAGCGTCGTTAATTTAATCTTTGAGCCTTGTCCGTAAATGTACTCGTGAGCTGTCGAGGCGGCCCACGTTGGGCTGGAGTTCCACGACAACCGAGTGACGAGCGAGCCGCAATTTTTGAGCGCGCGGGCTACGCTTCCTGGGTCATGCAAAGCCATTCTTCATCGAGGAGACGTTTGGATGTTCGGTCGCAAGTCCCAGAGTGATGCACAGGCGCGGCTCGATGCCATCGGCCGTTCGCAGGCGATGATCGAATTCAATCTTGATGGGACCATCATCACGGCCAACAAGAATTTCCTCGATGCCCTCGGCTATCGGCTCGACGAAATCCAGGGCAAGCATCACTCCATGTTCGTGCCGGCCGACCAGCGCGACACCGCCGAGTACAAGGCGTTCTGGTCTGCACTCAACCGTGGAGAGTACCAGGCGCGCGAGTTCAAGCGAATCGCGAAGGATGGCCACGAGATCTGGATCGAAGCATCGTACAATCCGGTGCTCGACGGCAACGGCAAGGCGGTGATGGTCGCCAAGATCGCGACCGATATCACCGAGAAGAAGATCCGGAGCATGACGGACGCTTCGAAGATCGCCGCCAACAGCCGTGCCCAGGCCGTGATCGAGTTCAAGCTCGACGGCACCATCGTCACAGCCAACGAGAATTTCTGCAAGGCACTGGGCTATTCTCTCGCCGAGATCCAGGGCAAGCATCACAGCATGTTCATGACCCCCGCCGAGCGTGATGGCGTCGCCTATCGCGAGTTCTGGGCCAAGCTCAACCGCGGCGAATACCAGGCCGGCGAGTTCAAGCGGATCGGCAAGGGCGGCCGCGAGGTCTGGATTCTCGCTTCCTACAATCCGCTGCTCGACGAGAAAGGCAAGCCTTTCGGCGTCGTCAAATATGCAACGGACATTACCGCGGAAAAGCTGAAGAACGCCGACAGCGCCGGCCAGCTTCAGGCCATCGACAAGGCACAGGCCGTGATCGAATTCAACATGGACGGCACGATCATCACCGCCAACGCGAACTTCCTCGCCGCGCTCGGCTACTCGCTCGCCGAGATCAAGGGCAAGCATCACAGCATGTTCGTCGAGCCCAGCGACCGCGACGGCGCCGCTTATCGCGAGTTCTGGGCCGCGCTCAACCGCGGCCAGTACCAGGCGGGGGAGTACAAGCGCATCGGCAAGGGCGGCAAGGAAGTCTACATCCAGGCCTCCTACAACCCGATCTTCGATCTCAACGGCAAGCCGTTCAAGGTCGTGAAATATGCCACCGACACCACCAAGCAGGTGCTGGTTCGCATGGGCAACGAGCGCGTCCGCGGCATGATGGAATCGGTCGCCGCCGGTTCGGAAGAGCTCAACGCCTCGGTGCGGGAGATCTCCGAGGCCATGACGAAGTCGCGCGAGACCGCGATGAGCGCCGTGGACCAGGTCGCCGCTGCCGACGCCCAGGCCCAGCGCCTCACCGAAGCCGCGCAGGCGATGAGCGGCATCGTCGAGATGATCAACAGCATCACCGGCCAGATCAATCTCTTGGCGTTGAACGCCACGATCGAATCCGCCCGCGCCGGTGAGGCCGGCCGCGGCTTTGCCGTGGTGGCTTCCGAAGTGAAGAGCCTCGCCAACCAGGCCAAGCAGGCTACCGACAAGATCGGTCAGGAGATCGGCAGTCTCAACGGCATCTCGGGCGATGTCGTCAGCGCGCTCGGCTCGATCAAGCAGGCAATCAACAACGTCAGCGAATACGTCACCTCGACCGCCGCGGCGATCGAAGAGCAGAGCACGGTGACGAACGAGATGTCGACCAGCATGCAGCGCGCCGCCGCGGAAGCGGCCGCGATGGCGGCGAGGGCGTAGGACAAGCGCGCAGGAATCGCAGGGTGGGCAAAGGCGCGCACCTCGCGCGCCGTGCCCACCGTCTCTTTGCGATCTCGGCTGCCAAGCGTGGGCACGCTTTCGCTTTGCCCACCCTACGGCGCTGTCACTGCTTCGGCAGCTTGGCCTTCAACGCGTACAGTGCATCGAGCGCCTCGCGCGGCGACATCTCGTCCGGATGCAGCGCCTTCACGGCTTCCATCAGCAGCTCGGCCTCGCTCGGCGGTGCGGCTTCCGCGGCGGCGCGTGAGGGCACGGCGAACAGCGGCAGGTCGTCCGCCAGCGCACGAGCGGTCTGGCCGCGGTCCTGCGCCTCCAGTTTCGCCAGCACCGATTTGGCGCGGGTGATCACGGCTGGCGGCAGGCCGGCGAGCTTGGCGACCTGGATGCCGTAGGAACGATCGGCCGAGCCGGGCAGCACTTCGTGCAGGAACACGACATTGCCCTGCCATTCCTTCACCCGCACCGTGGCGTTGAACATGCGCGGCAGCTTGGCGGAAAGCGCGGTCAGCTCGTGATAATGCGTCGCGAATAGCGTGCGGCAGCGGTTGCTCTCATGCAGGTGCTCGATCGCGGCCCAGGCGATGGAGAGGCCGTCGAAGGTGGCGGTGCCGCGGCCGATCTCGTCCAGGATCACCAGCGCGCGTTCGCCGGCCTGGTTGAGGATCGCCGCCGTCTCGACCATCTCCACCATGAAGGTGGAGCGGCCGCGGGCGAGATCGTCGGCGGCCCCGACGCGCGAGAACAGGCGGTCGATGATGCCGATCCGTGCGCGTGCGGCGGGCACGAAGCTGCCGATCTGCGCGAGTAGCGCAATCAGCGCGTTCTGGCGCAGGAAGGTCGACTTACCCGCCATGTTCG
Organism: Bradyrhizobium sp. CCBAU 53340; assembly: GCF_015291645.1. Taxonomy (NCBI): domain Bacteria; kingdom Pseudomonadati; phylum Pseudomonadota; class Alphaproteobacteria; order Hyphomicrobiales; family Nitrobacteraceae; genus Bradyrhizobium; species Bradyrhizobium sp. CCBAU 53340. The sequence continues at coordinate 7,660,115 of NZ_CP030055.1, read as the reverse complement.
GGCCGGTCAGCAGCCAGAGCTGGCCGGACTTTTGCGCGGGCGCCGGCGAAAGGTCGCAGGCGTTCGCAATGAACGGCTCGCCATTGCGTTTCAGGGCCTGCTCGACCACGGGATGGCGGCCGGCCTCGATCGCAAAGCCGAGCGAGCCATCGACCTCCGGCCGCACATAGTTCTCGTCGATCGCCAGCTTGGCCAATGACGTCGCAACGTCGAGCAATGCAAAGCCCTGCGCCGCGGCGCGGAGGTCGTCGCTGATCTCCAGCGCCTTGGCGCAGAGCCGCTCGAAGATGTCGAGCTCGAGATTGAGCGCGCGGTCGCCGGCATTGGCGATCTTGGCTTCGATCTCGCCGAGCTCCGACGTTGTGAACCGGACCTGGCCCGCCAGCGTCTGGCGATGGATGAAGGTCGCGTTCAGCGGCGCCGACATCAGCTTGTCGCCGTGCTGCGCGGTGACCTCGACGAAATAGCCGAGCACGTTGTTGTGGCGGATCTTGAGCGCCTTGACGCCGGTGTCGTCGGCGTAGCGCGCCTGCATCGAGGCCACGACGAGACGCGAGGCATCGCGCAGGTTTCGCGCTTCATCGAGCGCAGGCTCATAGCCGGCCCGCACGAAGCCGCCGTCGCGCTTGATCAAGGGAAGCTGCTCGTCGAGCGCGCTGGCAAATTCGGCGGCGAGCTCGCGCGAGGGACGCTTCAGCGCGGCCATCACCGCGGCGATCTCCTGCGGCGGCTGGTCGAGCTCGGAGAGCCGCGCCAGCACCTGGTCGGCGGCGATGATGCCATCGCGCAGGCCTGCAAGATCGCGCGGTCCGCCGCGGCCGACCGAGAGACGGGCGAGCGCCCGCGACATGTCGGGTGCGCCGCGCAGGATGCTGCGGATGTCCTCGCGCGTCGCCGAATCCGCGACGAAGGCGCTGACGGCATCGAGCCGCCGCGCGATCGCGGGCGCATCGGTCAGCGGCGCTGCCAGCCGCTGCGCCAGCAGGCGCGAGCCGGCCGAGGTCACCGTGCAGTCGATCGCATCCAGCAGCGAGCCGCGGCGTTCGCCGGCGAGGGTCCGCGTCAGCTCGAGATTGGCGCGCGTGGCGGGGTCGATCGCCATGGTCGCGCCGGAGGCTTCGCGCGCGGGCGGCGACAGCGGCGGGTGCTTGCCGACCTGGGTGCGGTCGACATAGGTGACGGCGGCGGCCGCAGCCGTGGCCTCCAGCCGCGAAAGCTGCGCCAGCCCGTCCATGGTCGCGACGGCAAAGTAGTCGCAAAGGCGCTTCTCGGCCGTGGCGCCATCGAACACGTCGCGGGTCACCGGCGTCACCGCCGGCAGTTCGCGTAAGGTCTGCCCGAGCTCGTTATCGCCAAAAAGCGCATCGGTGACGATGGCCTCGTTCGGGTTGATGCGCGCCAGCGTCGCGGCGAGTTCGCCGCCCGAGACCTCCGTCACGGTGAATTCGGCGGTCGAGATGTCGATCCAGGCGAGCCCGAAGCGGTCGCCGCCGGCGGAGGAGCGGGCCCGCGCGATCGCCAGCAGGTAATTGTTGGCGCGCGCATCGAGCAGCGTATCCTCGGTCAGCGTGCCCGGCGTCACCAGCCGCACCACGCCGCGGCGGACGACGCTCTTGTTGCCGCGCGCTTTCGCTGCCGCAGGATCCTCGGTCTGTTCGCACACCGCGACCCGGTGGCCGGCGCTGATCAGGCGATGCAGATAATCCTCGGAGCGCTCGACCGGCACGCCGCACATCGGGATGTCGTTGCCCTGATGCTTGCCGCGCTTGGTCAGCACGATGCCGAGCGTTCTGGAGGCAATCTCGGCGTCCTCGAAGAACAGCTCGTAGAAATCGCCCATCCGGTAGAACAGCAGCAAGCCTTGATGCGCCGCCTTGATCTCGAGGTACTGTTCCATCATCGGCGTGACGCGCGATGCGGCTTCCGCCTGTGGCGCGGGCGTTTCGTCGGGGGGCGGAACTGATATCGGCTGTTGCATGGTCATGGGCGGCGCAACCTACAAAATTTCGCCTCCTGCTCCTATCGCTTTGGCCGGCGAGGAGAGGTTTTCCACGTTGTCCGCACGATGGGATAACGACTGCAACATATTCGGTCGTCATTCCGGGATGCGCCGGAACGGCGCAGGCCCGGAATCCATAACCCCGATTGGTGGTTATGGATTCCGGGCTCGCCTTGCGGCGCCCCGGAATGACGGAGAGTTTCGAATATGCGGCCCGCGAAACCGTCAATTGACCTGCCGCGGGCGCCCTCCTAAAACTCCGCCGACATTGAAGAATTTCCGCCGAACCGCGGCATTCAGGGAGAACAACGATGCGTGACGTCTTTATCTGCGATGCCGTGCGGACCCCGATCGGCCGTTTCGGCGGCTCGCTCGCCAAGGTACGTGCTGATGACCTCGCCGCTGCCCCGATCAAGGCGCTGATGGCCAAGCACCCCAATCTCGACTGGGCGCAGGTGGACGAAGTGTTCTTCGGCTGCGCCAACCAGGCCGGCGAGGACAATCGCAACGTCGCGCGCATGGCGCTGCTGCTGGCGGGCCTTCCGGATTCGGTTCCCGGCCAGACCCTGAACCGGCTCTGCGCCTCCGGCCTCGATGCGGTCGGTGCCGCCGGCCGTGCCATCCGCTCCGGCGAGATCGAGCTTGCGATCGCCGGCGGCGTGGAATCCATGACCCGCGCACCGTTCGTGATGGGCAAGGCGCAGGAAGCCTTCTCGCGCTCGGCCGAGATCTTCGACACCACGATCGGCTGGCGCTTCATCAATCCGCTGCTCAAGGCCCAGTACGGCGTCGACGCCATGCCCGAGACCGGCGAGAACGTCGCCGAGGAATTCCAGGTCTCGCGCGCCGACCAGGACGCCTTCGCCATCCGCTCGCAGCAGCGCGCCGGCAAGGCGATCGCATCAGGCTATTTCGCCGAGGAGATCACCCCGATCACGATTCCCGGCGGCAAGGCCGGCCCGATCACGGTCGACAAGGACGAGCATCCGCGCCCCGAGACCACGCTGGAAGGTTTGGCAAAGCTGAAGCCGATCGTGCGCAACCCCGGCACGGTGACGGCTGGCAACGCCTCTGGTGTCAATGACGGCGCGGCCGCGATGATCCTGGCGTCCGAAGCCGCCGTGAAGAAGCACGGCCTGACGCCCCGCGCGCGCATCCTCGGTCTTGCCTCGGCCGGCGTGCCGCCGCGCATCATGGGCATCGGCCCGGTGCCCGCGACGCGCAAGCTGATGGAGCGGCTCGGCAAGAAGATCAGTGACTTTGACCTGATCGAGCTCAACGAAGCCTTCGCCTCGCAGGGCATCGCCTGCATGCGTCAGCTCGGCGTCGCCGACGATGCCGACTACGTCAATCCGCATGGCGGCGCCATCGCGCTCGGCCATCCGCTCGGCATGAGCGGCGCGCGCCTCGCGCTCACCGCCGTGCACGGCATGGAGAAGCGCGGCGGCAAGCTCGCGCTCGCCACCATGTGCGTCGGCGTCGGCCAGGGTGTGGCCGTCGCCATCGAGAAGGTGAATTAAGACTCTATCTTCTCCCTCTCCCCGCAAGCGGGGAGAGGCGAAGTGCCCCCGGGTGAGAGACAAAGCATGATCATCGCGCGCGAGCAGGACGTCACGGCAGCCGCGCTGGCGGTGATGGAGCGAACGTCCGATCCGCGGATGCGGCAGATCATGGTCTCGCTGGTCAAGCATCTGCACGGCTTCGTCCGTGAGGTGCGGTTGACCGAGAAGGAATTTCGCGACGCGACCGCAATCATCGCCGAACTCGGCAAGCTGACCACCGACACGCACAACGAAGTCGTGCTGATGGCGGGCTCGCTCGGCGTCTCGCCGCTGGTCTGCCTGCTCAACAATGGCGATCAGGGCAATACCGAAACTGATCAATCGCTGCTTGGCCCGTTCTGGCGGTTGAACTCGCCGCGGGTGGAAAACGGCGGATCAATCGTCCGCTCCGAGACCCCGGGCGTGCCGCTGTTCGTCGGCGGCCGCGTCGTCGACAAGGGCGGCCATCCGGTCGCGGGCGCGGAAGTCGATGTCTGGCACGCCTCGCCGGTCGGCCTTTACGAGAACCAGGACCCCGACCAGGCCGACATGAACCTGCGCGGCAAGTTCACCACCGATGCCGACGGGCGCTTTTCCTTCCGCTCGGTGATGATGATCGGCTATCCGATTCCGACCAATGGCGTCGTCGGCCGCCTGCTGGAGGCGCAGAGCCGCCATCCCTATCGTCCGGCGCATCTGCACGCCCTGATCTTCAAGCCGGGCTTCAAGGTGCTGATCTCGCAGGTCTACGATCCCAACGATCCTCATATCGACAGCGACGTGCAGTTCGGCGTGACGCAAGCGCTGATCGGCCAATTCGTGCGCCACGAGACGCCGCATCCGACCGCGCGCGACGTTTCGGCGCCCTGGTATTCGCTCGAACACACTTACCGGCTCGAAGCCGGCGAAGCCGTGCTGCCGCGTGCGCCGATCAAGTAAGGCTTCATGACGGAAGATGCCGGGCAGGCCCGCCTGAACCCGCTTCCCCAATTTAGTTATATCCTATAATGATTGGCGCAAGTGTTGTCCGGCCGGACCGAGAATGGCCGGGGAGGAGTTCGCCAATGACATTCATCTATCCCACTGACAGCAACAAGGCGCATCCGCTGCCGCTGTCGCCCGACTACAAGAGCTCGATCAAGCGCGCGCCGAACAAGCCCTTGATCCCGATGCGCCATACGCTGTCGGAACTGACCGGTCCGGTCTATGGCCACGAAACCGTCCGCGAGGGCGACAACGATCTCACCACCCAGCACAAGGGCGAGCCGCTCGGCGAGCGCATCATCGTGCACGGCCATGTCCGTGACGAAGACGGCCGCGGCGTGCCCAACTCGCTGGTCGAGATCTGGCAGGCCAATGCCTGCGGCCGCTATGTCCATGTCCGCGACCAGCATCCGGCGCCGCTCGATCCGAACTTCACAGGCGCGGGCCGCACCGTGAGCGATGCATCAGGCTATTACCGCTTCGTCAGCATCAAGCCCGGCGCTTACCCCTGGGGCAATCACCACAATGCCTGGCGCCCTGCCCACATCCATCTCTCGGTGTTCGGCCATTCCTTCGTCTCGCGCCTGGTGACGCAGATGTACTTCCCGGGAGATCCGCTGTTCCCGTTCGATCCGATCTTCAACTCGGTGCCGGATGAGAAGGCGCGGATGCGCATGGTCTCCTCGTTCGATCTGGAGAACACCAAGCCCGAATGGGCGCTGTGCTACCGCTTCGACATCGTGCTGCGCGGCAAGGATGCCACCCCCATGGAGAACCACTAACGTGCAGGATTCTGTGAAGCCCGATGGGATCACGCCGTCGCAGACCGTCGGCCCGTTCTTCAAATACGGCCTGACGCCGACAGGCGATTACGCCTGGAACGACGCCTTCACCAACTCGACGCTGACGCCTGACGTCACCGGCGACCGCGTCCGCATCGAGGGGCGGGTGCTCGATGGCGATGGTGCAGTCGTGCCCGACGCCATGCTGGAGATCTGGCAGGCGGATGCGCAAGGGCGCTACGCCGACCCGCAGGACAAGCGCGCACTGCCGAACGCGAGCTTCCGCGGCTTCGCCCGCTGCGGCACCGACAAGGACGGCAATTATTCCTTCGACACCATCAAGCCGGGCGCCGTGCCCGACCCTGATGGCAAGCCGCAGGCGCCGCATATCGTCCTGGCGGTGTTCGCGCGGGGCATGCTGCGGCATCTCTACACCCGCATCTATTTCAGCGACGAGACCGGCAATGCCGCCGATCCCGTGCTGGGATTGGTCCCGGCCGACCGCCGCGCCACGCTGATCGCGGTGCGTGAGGCCGGCAAGGCCGTCTACAAGCTCGACCTGCGCCTGCAGGGCGACAACGAGACGGTGTTCTTCGACGTCTGAGGCAAGGACATGCCGGCGACATGAGCCGCCGGCACTCGTTACTCTGCTGATCGCATCGACGATCGAGGTTGCGTTGCATTCCCGTATTTTCCCGGGGTGCCCTGCAATGCAATTTCTGCGCGCAGAAAGTCCGTGTTTACCGCAGTCCGCTAATCTTCGTCCCAATTTGGCGCGGGCTATCGGATAGTTTCATGAAAATTCGTCTTTCGCTGTCTCCGGCGATCATTGCATTTGGCATTGTTCTGGCCATCGGCTTCACGGCGGTCGTTTCCACCAGCCTCTACGCACTGCGTGAGCTCAAGGTCGGCGGCCCGCTCTACTCCGACATCAAGCTCGGCAACGACCTCGTCGCCGACATCCTGCCGCCGCCGGAATATGTCATCGAGGCCTATCTCGAGGCCACGCTCGCGATGCGCGAGCCGGACCAGCTGGCGGCTCATGGCGAACGCCTGGTCCAGCTTCGCAAGGATTATGACGAGCGCAAGGCCTATTGGACCGCGTCCAGCCTCTCCGCCGACCTGAAGACGGCCCTGGTCTCCAAGTCGGACGCCGAGGTGCAGAAGTTCTGGAAGCTGTTGTCCGATCAGCTGCTGCCGGCCCTCAAGGCCAAGGACGCGGCTGCGTCCGAACGCGCTTATGCGCAGCTCAGGGACGCCTACACCGCGCATCGCGCCGTCATCGACAGCATCGTCGAAAGCGCCAACAAGCAAAATGCCGACATGGAGAAGCTGGCTGCCGACCGCGAGAGCTCGATCCTCTATATCCTCCTCGGCGTCTCCGCCGCCGTGCTCGCCTTCATTGCCGCGGGCCTGCTCGGCGTCGCACTTGGCGTGGTTCGCCCGATCGTGCGCATGACGGACACGATGCAGAAGCTCGCGACCGGAGATCTCGCCGCCGACATCCCCTTCGCGCAGCGCCAGGACGAGATTGGCTCGATGGCTGGCGCACTCCAGGTGTTCAAGCAGGGCGCGATCGAGAATTCGCGCCTGCGCGAGGAGCAGTTGCGGAAAGAGCAGGAAGCTGCGCTTGCCAAGCGCGGCGCCCTGCATCAGATGGCGGAGACCGTCGAGCGCGAGACCGGCCGCTCGGTCGACACCGCGAGCACGGCAACGCAAGGGGTGGAGCGGGCCGCCTTGAGCCTGTCCGACATCGCCCGATCCCTGTCTTCGGAATCGCAGGCGGTCGCCGCCGCCTCCATCCAGGCGCTCGGCAGCTCGCAGACCGTTTCGGCCGCCGCCGAAGAGCTGAGCGCCTCGATCCGGGAAATTGCAACGCAGGTCGGACGGACCTCGACCGTCACAAAGTCGGCGGTCGCGGGCCGCGAGCAGGCGCGTTCGACCATTCAGGCACTGGCAGGATCGGTGAAGAAGATTGCCGAGGTCTCCGACCTGATCGGCGGCATCGCCGGCCAGACCAATCTGCTCGCGCTCAACGCCACGATCGAGGCCGCGCGCGCCGGTGAGGCCGGCCGCGGCTTTGCGGTCGTCGCTGCCGAAGTGAAATCCCTGTCCGACCAGACCGCGAAATCCACCGAGGAGATCACCCGCCTGATCGCGGAAATCCAGGCCTCGACGCAGGCCGCCGTCGACGCCGTTGAGACCATGGGCGGCCATATCGTCGAGATCGATGGGGTGGCGACCTCGGTTGCGGCCGCAATGGAACAGCAGGATGCCGCGACGCGGGAGATCGCCCGATCGATCTCCGAATCGGCCTCCGCCGCCAAGGAGGTCTCGGCCAAGATCGCCAATGTCAGCCGCGACGCCGCATCAGTGAACGAGCGTGCCGCGGAGGTCAGGCAGGCCATCACGGGCATGGCGGCCAATCTGGAATCGCTGCGAGCGGTCGTGGTCCGCACCGTGCGCGACTCGACCGCAGCGGCCTGAAGCCCGGCATCAGGTCGGCCGCTGGCGCGCAGGGCTGTGATCGTGCAGAATGGCGCGGGACAGGGGCATCGTGAATTTCATGACACCTCCACAGTTACCTGATGTTGTTGAGCCCGCCCGATTGACGGCCGCGCTACGCCGAGGCGGTGCGCTGGACGCGGGCGCGGTCCGCGAGGTGAAGGTGCTGCATCAGCGCGATACGGTCGTGTCGCACATCATCCGCCTTGGTCTGCGCTATGTCGGCGAATCCGCCGGTGCCCCGCAAACGCTGATCCTGAAGACGCCGCACGCCGATTTTGCCAAGACGCTGGCGCAGGGTGGCCGGCACGAAGTGACCTTCTATACGAAGCTCGCACCGAACATGCCGCCCGGACTGGTGCCGCGTTGCTTTGGCGGGCATTTCGACGGAGACAATCTCACCTGGCATCTGCTGCTCGAGGACCTCACCGACAGCCATGAGGTCGCGGCCCAATGGCCGCTGCCGCCGTCTCGCGAACAGGCGATGGCGATCGTCACAACGCTCGCGGGCTGGCATGCGGCATGGTGGGACCACCCAGGTCTCGGCGACAGCGTCGGCAGCTGGATGAGCGTCGATGATACGTCAAAGTTGATCGAGACGTTTGCCGGCCATTACGATCGCTTCGCCGACCTCCTTGGCGATCGCCTGAGCGAAGAGCGACGTATCCTTTATCGCCGGTTCATCGAGCAGTCGGATCGTTTGCTCGATCGCTATCATTCCCATCGGCATCTCTCTATTGCGCACGGCGACGCCCATACCTGGAATTTCCTGCTGCCGCGCGCGGAGGTCGCCGACACCGTGCGCATTTTCGATTTCGACCAGTGGCGCATCAATGTACCGACTCACGACCTCGCCTACATGATGGCAACGCAATGGTATCCGGAGCGCCGGCAGACGCTCGAGCGCGCGCTGCTCAACCGCTATCATGAAACGTTGATCGCGCACGGCGTCAGCGGCTACACGCGCGGCGCACTCGACCAGGATTATCGCCGATCGGTGCTCTGGCACATCACCAAGCCGGTCTGGCAATGGAGCATCAATCTGCCGCCGCTGATCTGGTGGAACAATCTGGAGCGGGTGATGATGGCGGTCGAGGATCTGGGCTGCGAGGAGTTGTTGTAGGGATTCGTTGGGTATGATGCGCCACGGCGGTCCTACAAACTGGGTGTCGTCCCGGACCAGCGCGCCTTAAAGCGCGCGCCGATCCGGGATCCATAGCCACAGGAAGCGGTTTGGCGCGAAGCTGATAACTTCGAGTCTTCGCAAAGCGATTGCTGCGGCGTATGGGTCCCGGATCTACGCTCCGCTGCGCTTCGCTTGTCCGGGACGACGGCGGGGTTTGTGGGGCGCGTGTGCCCCTACTCGATCACCGCATGTTCCGGTCCCGCCGCCTGCTTGCGCAGCGTGGCCTTGGTCGAGCCGATCAGCAGCGCCAGCGGGATGGTGCAGAGGATGAAGAACATCACGAGCTGGTAGTCGTGTGAAAACGCGATGATCTGCGCCTGCACGCCGACCATCCTGTCCGCCATGGCGCGGCCGGCGCTGGTGGTAAGATCGATCATGCGGCTGACATCAGGCATCTGCAGCGCCTGGTTGAACGGGTTGACGTGCTCGGACAGGATCGCGTAGGTCCGCCGCGTCCCCTGCGTCAGCTGGGCGATGACGACGGAGATGCCGACCGAGCTTGCGACGTTGCGCATCAGGGTCAGCATCGCGGTGCCGTCGGTGCGCAGATTGTTCGACAGCGTCAGGAACGACACCGTCGAGAGCGGCACGAACACGAGGCCGAAGCCAAAACCCTGGATCACGCTGACGGTCACGATCTCCGGCGCCTGGGTCAAATCGGTCCAGCCGGTCATCTGGAACAGCGAGCCCGCGGTCAGCGTCAGGCCCGAGATGATCAGCGTGCGCGCCTCGAAATACCGCATCATGCGGCCGACCAGCATCATGGCGAAGAAGGTGCCGAAGCCGCGGCTGGCCAGCAAGAGGCCGGCGGTGATGATCGGATAGCCGATCACGTTCTGCATGTAGGGCGAGGCCAGCGCCATGGTCGAGAACAGCACGAGCCCCATCACGATCATGAACATGCAGCCGGTGACGAAGTTGCGATCCCGAAACAGCGCGAAGCGGATGAACGGCGTCGAGGTCGTGAAGGAGTGCGCGAGGAAGAAGTAGAAGGCGACGGCCGAGACGATGAACTCGGCGATGATCTCGTTGGATTCCAGCCAGCCCAATTGCTCGCCGCGGTCGAGCGCGAGCTGCAGCGCGCCGATCGCGATCGCCAGGGCCGCGAAGCCGAACCAGTCGAACTTCAGGGTCAGATCCTTCTTGGTCTCGTCCATGAAGATGATGAGCCCGATCACGGTGATCGCGCCGAACGGCAGATTGACGAAGAACACCCAGTGCCACGAATAGGTCTCGGTCAGCCAGGCGCCGAGCGAGGGCCCCATGATCGGGCCCATCATCACGCCCATGCCCCAGATCGACATCGCCTTGGCGCGTTCGGCAAGCGTGTAATAGTCGAGCATGACCGATTGCGACAACGGCACCAGCGCTGCGCCGAACACGCCCTGCAGCAGGCGGAACAGCACCATCTGGTTGATGTCCTGGGCGAGGCCGCACAGCACGGAGGCCATGGTGAAGCCGGCCGAGCAGATGATGAAGATGCGCTTGCGGCCGTAGCGGTTGGCGATCCAGCCGACCGGCGCCGTCATGATCGCGGCGGCGACGATGTAGGAGGTCAGCACCCAGTTGATCTGGTCCTGGGAGGCCGACAGCGTGCCCTGCATATATGGCAGCGCGACATTGGCGATGGTCGTGTCCAGCGCCTGCATGATGGTCGCCGTCATGGCGCAGATCGTCACCATGTTACGGCGCAGGCCGGGGACCATCAGGCTGGCATTGGGGCCGGACATCGGATCAGTCCTTGTCGTTGTCCTGACCGGCCGTCGCCGACAGGCCGAGCAGGCCGGCGAGCGATCGCTTGTGGCCGGTGTCGATGGTGGCATAGACGCTCATGCCGGCCTTCAGCTTGTTCACGTATTTGTCGCTCTCGTCGAAATAGATCCTGACAGGCACGCGCTGCACCACCTTGACGAAATTGCCGGTGGCGTTCTGGGGCGGCAGGATCGCGAATTGTGCGCCGGTGCCGGGCGAGAGCGAGCCGATCTTGCCCTTGAAGACGTGGTTCGGGAACGCGTCGACCTCGAGCGTCACGGGCTGTCCTTCAGTGACGTAGGTGAGGTCGCTCTCCTTCGGATTGGCGTCGACCCAGGGATGGGCGACGTCGATGATGGAGAACACCGCCGTGCCGGCGGCGACATAGCGGCCGAGCTGGATCTGCTCGACCTGGGTCGCGATGCCATCCATCGGCGCGCGCAGTACTGTGTGGTCGAGATTGCGCTGGGCGTCTTCGAGCTTGGCCTTGGCCTGGACGTAGGGCGGGAACTGTTCCAACGGCAGCTTGGGATTGCCGAGCAATTGCGTCTTGGCGTTGGAGAGCTGCTGCTTGATGAACTGCGACTGCGCGCCTGCGGTGACCAGCGCGTTCGAGGCGTTATCAAGGTCGAGCTGCGAGCCGAAGCTGTTCTTCACCAGCGCCTGCTTGCGCTCAACGTCGCGCTGCTTCAGGTCGACGCCCTGTTGGGCGAGATCGAGCATGTCACCGTAGATCTTGATGTTGGCGATGAGATTGTCATAGGTCGTCTGCGCCTGGGCGAGTTGCGCCTTGGCTTCGTCAGCCGCGAGGCGGAACGGCACGGGATCGATCTCGAACAGCTCGTCGCCCTTCTTGACCGACTGGCCTTCCTTCACGACGACCTTCTGGATCTTGCCGGAGATGTCGGGCGTCACCAGCACCTTCTGCGCGCCGACATAGGCATCGTCGGTGCCGACATAGCGGCCGCCATTGAGGTAGAAGGCAAGGCCGGCAATGACGGCGGCGATCGGCAGCACCACCATCAGCAGGAAGCGGCGATAGCGGCGCAGGCCGGCGATGAAGCGGCGGCGTGGGTCGGTGCCGGCTTTCTTGGTCGGCTTGCCGCTGTCGAGCTTCTGCTCGGGCTGGAACTTGAGAACCTGATCAGCCATAGCGCTGTTCCTTACGTGCTTGCTCCGCGCCTGACGTCTGGATCGCGTTACGCACGTTTTCCTTGATTGTTTCGAGTTGAGTGAGAAGACGGTGGGCATCCGCGGGGGTGATGCCGTCGAGCGCGTTCGCGGTCAGCTCGGATTTGAGGCCACTCATCTTGCCGAGCAATTGCCGTCCGGCCTTCTTCAGATAAAGACGCTTGACGCGGCGGTCCGAGGCGTCGCTGCGGCGCTCGATCCAGTCGCTGTCGCAGAGCTTGTCGATCAACCGCGTCAGCGTGATCGGCTGCATCTCCAGGAGTTCGGCGAGTTCCGATTGCTTCATGCCCTCGCTGCGCTCGACCTTGGCCAGCACAGCCCACTGCGCGCGGGTGATGCCGAAGCGCGAGGCCTCCTTGTCGGCATAGACGCGCAAGAGCCGGTACAGCTCGCCGAGCGTGAACAGGAAATTCTGGTCGACAGACGACCCGCGGGTCATGAGCTTGGTCTCCAATAAGCTTGGATATAATAAGCAAGCTTATGATTATTTCACGGCGGGTTAACGCGGTGCTGTCCCGCCGCAAAAGCATGGCTGACCGCCGCCGCGCCGGTCGTGCTTTGGGTTCCCCGCCCGAAATGCTAGAAAGCGGGCCGAATGACCCTCGCAAAGCCGGCCTTTCCGACGCCCGACCATGATCACGGCCGCTGCACTGCGGACGCGCTGGCGCACGCGGAGGCGGTTTGCGAGCAGCGGGCGCAGAAATTCACGCCGATCCGCCGCCAGGTGCTGGGGGCGCTGCTCTCCAGCCATCGCCCGCTCGGCGCGTATGAAGTGATCGACGAACTCGCCAAATCGATGCCGCGGCCGGCGCCGATCACGGTCTATCGTGCTCTCGATTTCCTGATGGCGAACGGCCTCGTGCACCGCATCGAAAGCCGCAACGCCTATCTCGCCTGCGCCGCGCACGACCACGACGCCACTTCGGCGGTGGCGTTCCTGATCTGCGAGCGCTGCGGCCTGGTCGGCGAGATTCCGTCAGCGTCCTTCGCCGGCGATCTCAACGCCGCGGCGCGCGCGTCCGGCTTCGTCCCCAAATTGTCCGTGGTGGAGATCACGGGCGTCTGCACCCATTGCCAGAAAGCTTCTTAGAAAGATGAGATCCGCTCGAGCCACAACGGCGGTGCTCACCTCTCCCAGGGGGAGAGGTCGCGCCGAAGGCGCGGGTGAGGGGCTTCGCTCTCTTGTGGGACCGGCGCCCCCTCACCTGATTTGCTCCGCAAATCGACCTCTCCCCGTCGGGGAGAGGTGAAGAGTCCGTCGTCTCAGCAGCCAAGCAACAACGGCGCCAAAGCCGGATTTCGGGAAGACATGTCCTCACCTCAAGCCAACTCATCCGTCGCGCGGCCCCTGAGTGCCGGCGCCATCGCCCTGATGCTTATGCTGTGCCTGACCTGGGGCTTCAACCAGATTGCGGTGAAGCTGGTGCTGCCGGACATCCCGCCGATGCTCCAGGCCACCTTTCGCTCGATGGGCGCATTGCCGGTGCTGTTCATCATCGGTAGCTTTCGCGGCGTCAAATTCTTCGAGCGCGACGGGACCTGGAAAGCCGGCCTCGTCGCCGGGGTGATGTTCGGCATCGAGTTCGTGCTGATCTACCAGGGTCTGCGCTTCACCTCGGTGTCCCGCGCGGTCGTGTTTCTCTACACTGCGCCGTTCTTCGTCGCACTCGGATCCTACCAGATGCTCGGCGAGCGGCTTGGCGGTCCGCAATGGCTGGGGCTCGCCGTGAGCTTTGCCGGCGTCGCGCTTGCGATCGGCGTGCCGCAGCCTGATGTCGATGCCAAGGTGCTGCTCGGCGATCTCATGATCGTCGGTGGCGCGTCGCTCTGGGCCGCGACCACGCTTGTTGCCAAGAGCACAAAGCTGCGCTTCGCCGCGCCCGAGAAGGCACTCGGCTATCAGGTCGCAACCTCGATCCCGATCCTGGGGCTGGCGGCCTGGCTGTTCGGCGAATCCATCACCCACACGCCGTCGCCGCTTTCGATTGGCCTGTTGGCGTTCCAGGCGATCTGGGTGGTGGGAACCACGTTCACGCTTTGGTTCGCGCTGGTGAAGGCCTATTCGGCCAGCAAATTGTCGGCTTTTACCTTCATCACCCCTTTGTTTGGCGTGGTGGGTAGCTATTTCATCATGCACGACACCCTGAGTCTGGCCTTTGGGGCGGCAGCCGTCCTTGTAATTGCTGGACTTTTTCTGGTTAACCGTCCGAGCCGAGAGGCTGCGGCGCCAGCTGATACATTGCTGAACGTCACCAAAACCTGATATTTGGACCCCATGAACAAGCTCGAAAACACCATCGATTCCGACCTCGCAGGCCCCGCGCCCCGGCACAAGACCACCCAGGTGAAGGTGGGCAACGTCACTGTGGGCGGCGGCGCGCCGATTGTCGTCCAGTCGATGACCAACACCGATACCGCCGACATCGACGGTACCATCGCCCAGGTCGCAGCGCTCGCGCGCGCCGGCTCCGAAATGGTCCGCATCACCGTGGATCGCGAGGAGGCCGCTGCTGCCGTTCCGCACATCCGCGATGGCCTCGCCAAGCGCGGCATCACCACGCCCTTGATCGGCGACTTCCATTATATCGGCCACAAGCTGCTTGCGGCCTATCCGGCCTGCGCCGAGGCGCTCGCCAAGTACCGCATCAATCCGGGCAATGTCGGCTTCAAGGACAAGCGCGACACCCAGTTCGCCGACATCATCGAGATCGCGAACAAGAACAACAAGCCGGTGCGCATCGGCGCCAATTGGGGTTCGCTCGACCAGGAACTGCTCACCAAGCTGATGGACGAGAACGCCGCTTCGCCGAATCCGCGCGACGTGCGCGCGGTGACGCGTGAGGCCATGGTGCAGTCGGCACTGCTCTCGGCCGCGCGCGCCGAAGAGCTCGGCATGCCCAAGGACCGCATCATCCTTTCCGCCAAGGTCTCGGCGGTGCAGGATCTCATCGCGGTCTATCAGGATCTCGCGACGCGGTCCGACTATGCCATCCATCTCGGCCTGACCGAGGCCGGCATGGGCTCGAAGGGCATCGTGGCGTCCTCCGCGGCGCTCGGCATCCTCTTGCAGCAGGGTATCGGCGACACCATCCGCATCTCGCTGACGCCCGAGCCCGGCGGCGACCGCACCCGCGAGGTGCAGGTCGGCCAGGAGCTGCTGCAGACCATGGGCTTCCGCACCTTCGTGCCGCTGGTCGCAGCCTGCCCCGGCTGTGGCCGCACCACCTCGACCACGTTCCAGGAGTTGGCGCGCTCGATCCAGGATTTCATCCGCGACGAGATGCCGAACTGGAAGACGAAATATCCGGGTGTCGAAGAGCTCAACGTCGCGGTGATGGGCTGCATCGTCAACGGCCCCGGCGAATCCAAGCACGCCAATATCGGCATCTCGCTGCCGGGCACCGGCGAAGCGCCGGCCGCGCCCGTGTTCGTCGACGGCAAGAAGTTCCGCACGTTGCGCGGTCCGACCATCTCCGCCGACTTCAAGGCGCTGGTGATCGACTACATCGACCAGCGCTACGGCCAGGGCGCCAAGGTGCCGGCACCCGCGGCGGAGTAATTCTACTCCGCTCGCGCTCTACACTCCGCTGTCGTCCCGGCGAAGGCCGGGCTCGCGTTACGCGCGCTCCGGGACGACGGCTGTGTTTGCGGTGCAGATTGCACATCCACACCCGCGCGCTACGATGCCTCCCAATCAGAACGATCGGGAGAACCGCCATGAGCTCACTCGCCGGCAAGCAGGGTCCGCGCTATCGCCACACGGCTGACGACGGCGCGCCGTACGAGACCATCGCGGTCGAAAAGCTCACCCCCATCATCGGCGCGGAAATCTCCGGCGTCGACATCGGCCAGCTGGTCGAGGGCGACACCCGCTCCAACCAGCAGATGGACGAGATCCATCGCGCGCTCGCCGAAAACCTCGTCATCTTCTTCCGCGACCAGGAGATCACACCGAAACAGCATCTCGCCTTCGGCCGCAAGTTCGGCGAGCTGCATTTCCATCCCGCAGCGCCTCACGAGGACGAAGACCCCGCCTTGATGAAGATCTACGCCGACAAGAACTCGCCGCGCGCCAACGGCGAGGGCTGGCACTCCGACGTGTCCTGCGATCTCGAGCCGCCGATGGGCTCGATCCTCTACATCAAGCAATGCCCGCCGCGCGGCGGCGACACGCTGTTCGCCAACATGTACGCCGCCTATGACGCCTTGTCGGATCGCATGAAGGCCTATCTCGATGGGCTCACCGCGCTGCACGATGGCGAGCCGATCTATCGCGGCCTTTACGCCAATTATGGCGTCGCCGATCGTCCGTCCTATCCTAGCGCCGAGCATCCCGTGGTGCGCACCCATCCGGTCACGGGCAAGAAGGCGCTCTACGTCAACAGGGGCTTCACCCGCCACATCAACGGCGTCCCGCGCGACGAGAGCGATGCGATGCTCGCCTATCTCTACCAGCACGCCGAGAACCCGCTGTTCCAGTGCCGCTTCCGCTGGACCGAGAACGCCATCGCCTTCTGGGACAACCGCTGCACCCAGCACCGTGCGATGTGGGACTACTGGCCGCACACGCGCTCCGGCACGCGCGTGACGGTGAAGGGGGAGCGGCCGGTGTGAGAGCCGTTCTTTCGTTGACGTCCTCGCGCTCCCGCGCCAATCTTCCCGAAAATATTCGGGAGGATCAGCCATGCTCCGTGCCGAGGACAACAAATTCCTGACCGAGGCAGGTGCCGGAACCGGCATGGGCGAATTGTTGCGCCGCTTCTGGATTCCCGTGCTGCTGTCCGAAGAGCTCCCCGAGCCCGACGGCGAGCCCAAGAAGATCGTCGTGCTTGGCGAAGAGCTGCTCGCCTTCCGTGATTCGCGCGGCGTCGTCGGTGTCATCGATCAATACTGTCCGCATCGCGGCGCCAATCTCTGGCTTGGACGCAATGAGGAGTGCGGCATCCGCTGCGTCTATCACGGCTGGAAGTTCGACACCGACGGCGCCTGCGTCGACATGCCGACCTCCTATCCCGATCTCAACGCCAAGGATCTCATCCGCATCAAATCCTATCCGGTGCGCGAATGGGGCGAGATGATCTGGGCCTATATGGGGCCGGCCGATGCGATGCCCGAGCTGCCCGATCTCGAAATGGCGCTGCTGCCGGAATCGCACCGCTACGTCAGCAAGAAATGGCAGGACTGCAACTGGGTGCAGGCGCTCGAAGGCTCGATCGACACCGCGCATTTCACCTTCGCCCATCTCTCCTTCGACAAGGAGGAGAACGAGATCCTGGACATCAAGAAGCATTTTGTGAATCCACTCGCGCGGATGTCGAGCGATCACATGCGCTGGATCGCCGAAGACCCGCGCCCGGTGATCAAGGTCCATTCGCACGAGGCCGGGCTGACGATTGCCGGCGGTCGGCTGACCGGCGGCGACAACATCTACTGGCGCATCGCCCAATTCCTGATGCCGTTCCACGCCTATGCGCCGAGCGCGATGCCCGGCGAGAATATCTTCGGCCAGACCTTCGTGCCCGTCACCGACACCAAGTGCTGGATCTACACCTATGTCTGGAATCCGGAGCGGCCACTGACGCAAGCAGAGCGCGACGCCTATGATCGCGGCAATGGCGTGATCGCGGAGGTCGACGCCAATTACGTGCCGCTGCGCCACAAGGGCAACGACTATCTGATCGATCGCAAGCTGCAGAAGACCCGAAGCTACACCGGCATCAAGGGCGTGTCCGAGCAGGACGCCGCCGTGCAGGACAGCCAGGGCCCGATCGCCGATCGCACCCGCGAGCATCTCGGCCCGACTGACCTCGGCATCATGCATTTCCGCAAAACCGTGATGGAGCTGGCGCGTGCGCTTGCCCAGGGCGAGCCGCCGCCGCAGGCCGCGCATCAGCATCGCTACGCCGTGCGCTCGGGCGCCTGCGTCACCAGCAAGACCAAGGATCTGCCCGCGGTGATGCTGGAACGCTTCGGCGATGTCGCCGGCTTCGTCGGCCGTCCCAAGGTCGTGGCAGCGGAGTAGGGATGTCGAGGGCGCGGGGCATCGTCGCGAATGTCGTCGCAGTGCTGGCGGCGCTATCGCTGCTGCCCTTCGGTGCCGGCGACGCGAAGCCAGCGAAGGCCCGGGTCAAGCCGTCGGCGCCTGCAACGTGCGAGCCGGGCAAATTCCGCATCATTGTCGATGTCGGGCACACCTCCGAATCGCTCGGCGCGACCAGCGCGCGCAACGATCCCGAATTCGGCTTCAACCTGCATCTGGCCAAGCTCGTCGGCGAGCGGCTGAAATCGTCGGGCTTTGCCGCAACGCGCGTGCTCGTGACCGAGGGCAAGGCAAGACCGAGCCTGCTCAAGCGCGTCGCCACGGCGAACGGTGCGCATGCGGATTTCTTCCTCTCGATCCATCACGATTCCGTCCCGGACAAGCTGCTCGAGGAATGGGAGTTCGATGGCTCGAAGAGCTGGTTCAGCGACCGCTTCAGCGGTCATTCGCTGTTCGTGTCGGAGCGCAATCCGCACTTTGGCGCCAGCCTGTCCTTTGCCCGGCTGCTGGGTCAGGAGCTGAAAGCCGACGGCCTGCACTATGCGAGCCAGTACACCCTGCCGCTGATGGGCCGCTACCGGCATCAATTGCTCGACAAGGATGTCGGCGTCTATCGTTATGATGGCCTCGTCGTGCTGTCGCAGACAAGCAGCGCCGCGGTCCTGCTCGAGGCCGGCTCCATCATCAACCGCGATGAGGAAATGGCGATGAACTCGCCGGAGCGGCAGGAGCTGATCGCGGGCGCCGTGTCGACGGCGATGCGGGCCTATTGCGGGCGGCGGTAGCCGGGCGTTCGCGCCCTGACGAGACGCTACAGCGGCGCGCCGCGATACTCCCTGTTTGCCAGGCTCGCCTCCTCGAGATCGAGATCACGTTCGATCCGCCGCCGTGTCTCGTCCGTGATCTGGCCGTCGCGCAGCAAGTCATGAATGAATTTGCGCTCGGCGACGATCAGCTCACGGGTCAGCGCGGTGCCGGCGGCGGAGACGTCGTGACGGGTGGGGTCGAGTGAATCGGGAAGCTGGTTGACGCGGATTTCGTGACGGGCGCGCAACAGCCGCATCACCTCCTCCGACACCTCCTTTTCTTCCGTCAGCGCATCCAGCGAGCGCAACGCGGCGTCGAGCGCCTGGCGCCGGGCCGCGATCTCGGCCTCGTGCTCGGCAACGTGCTCGCTGCGCCCGGCCTGCGCGATGCCGAGCCACCGTACCACCGGCGGCAGGGTCAGGCCGACGCCGATCAGCGTGATGAAGATGACGCCGAAGGCGACGAACAGGATCAGGTCGCGATACGGGAAGGCTTCGCCATCGGGCAGCGTGAACGGCAGCGCCAGCGCGGCCGCCAGCGACACCGCGCCGCGCACGCCGGTGAAGGCGAGCGCGAACGGCCATTGCCAGGGCGGCGACGGATCGCGCGCGCGCAGCGATTTGCTCGCCATCCGCGGCAGATAGGTCGCGGGATAGAGCCAGGCGAAGCGCGCGAGAACGATGATGGCCATGACGAGGGCGGTCGCGATCATGATGTCGTCGAGCGGGAACGTCTTCGATTTCTCGTAGAGCGCGCGCATCTGGAAGCCGGTGAGCAGGAACAGCAGGCCCTCGATCAGGTAGATGATGAGGTCCCAGAAGAAGATGCCTTGCAGGCGCGTCGACGCCGAAATCAGCAGCGGCCCGTTCCAGCTCACATAGAGGCCGCAGGCGACGGTGGCGATCACGCCCGAACCGCCGATGTGTTCGGGCAGCCAGTAGGACACGTAGGGCGTGATCAGCGACAGCGTCAGCTCGACCTGCGGATCGCCGGACCATTTGCGCAAGCGCAGCGAGAGCCAGCCGACTCCGATGCCGAAGGCGATCTCGCCGGCGACGATCAAGGAAAACTCGCCGGCCGCCAGCGGCAGCGAGAAATGTCCGACCACAATCGCGGCGAGCGCGAAACGATATAGGATCAGCGCGGTGGCGTCGTTGGCGAGCCCCTCGCCCTCGAGGATGACCAGCAGGCGGCGCGGCATGTTCAGCCGGCGCGCGATCGCAAGCGGGGCGACGACGTCGGGCGGCGCGACGATGGCGCCCAAGAGGAAGCCGATGCTCCAGGGCAGGCCGATCACGTAATGGGTCGCCGTCGCCACCATCGCCGCGGTGAAGATCACGGCGCCGACCGCGAGCAGCACGATGGGGCGCAAATTGTTCTTGAACTCGCGCCAGCTCATCGCGACGCTCGCCGAGTAGATCAGCGGCGGCAGCACCATCAGCAGCACCAGCTCCGGCGGCAATTCCACCGGCGGCATGCCCGGCACGAAAGCAAGGCCGACGCCTGAGAGCATCAGCAGAATGGCCGGCGCCATGTTGAAGCGGCGAGCGACCAAAGCTGTGCCCGCCAGCACGGCCAGCAGAATCAGAAAGGTCTGGAATTTCGCAGCGATCATGACCTGTCTTGGCCCGGAAGCGGCCAGGAGGTCAATGCAGGGTGGCAAGAGCGTTTCCGAGCGAAGTGGATACCGGTTCGCGTAAAGAAAACGCGTCAAGACAAGAATCTAGAGCCCTGTTCCGATTCTATCGGAACAGGGCTCTAGGCCAGTCGTTCGGCCACCATGCGCCCGATCGCCGCGAACACCGCCTCAAGCTGGGCCGCGTTCGGTGTGCCGCCCTGGGTATAGGCCGCGATCAGCACCGGCGCGTCGGGTTTGGGCCAGGCGACCGCGATATCGCCCGATGCATCCTTGCCGTTGTTGCCGGTCTTGTCGCCGATGGTCCAGCTCGCCGGCAGGCCGCCGCGCAGCCGGTTCGCGCCGGTCTTGCAGCCGACCATCCATTCGGTGAGCTGGGCCTTTGAGGCCGGCGCCAGCACCTCGCCCGTCACCAGCCGCTTCAGATTGCCGGCCATCGCCACCGGGGTCGTGGTGTCCCTGACATCGCCGGGCGGCGAGCGGTTGAGCTCGGGCTCATTGTGGTCGAGCCGCGAGGTGGTGTCGCCGATCGACCGCCAGAACGCCGTGAGCGCGGCAGGGCCGCCGACCCGCGCGAGCAGCAGATTGGCGCAGGTGTTGTCGCTGAGCTCGACGCTCGCCTTGCACATGTCGGCGACCGACATCGCGCCGGCCGACAGGTTCTGTTTTGCGACCGGCGCGTATGCGAGCAGATCGGCCTTGCCGTAAGAGATCATCGCGGCCAGCTTGTCCTCGCCGCGATCGACCCGCGCCAGTACGCAGGCCGCCAGCGAAGCCTTGAATGTCGAGCACATCACGAAGCGCTCGTCGGCCCGCCAGGCAAGTTTTCTGCCTGTCGCGAGACTCTCCGCATAAACCCCGATCTTTCCGCCGCTCTCGTGCTCGTAAGTTTCGAGCTCGGTCGGCGCATCGGCGGCAAAGGCGGGCGCAGCGGCCATCCAGCACAGCGAGGCGAGCAGGGAACGGCGATCGAGCAGCATGGGGGACTTTCGGGGCGAGACGGTGGTGAGGGATGCAGCGAGCGGGCTATCCCCGCCGTCATTGCGAGCGTAGCGAAGCAATCCAGATTGTCTCCGCGGAGGGATTCTGGATTGCTTCGTCGCAAGGGCTCCTCGCAATGACGTGTGGCGAGAGTTTGCGCTCGCAATGACGGAGAAATGCCGGACGAGTGTGCCCGATTTCAGGCAGCCAAAGCCTCACTCCTTCAGATCGTACCTGTACGATTTCGACACGATCCGCCAGCCGTCGGCGAGCTTCATCGCGACCAGATAATCCGTGAAGAACCGCGGCGGAAGCTGGCATTTGACCTTGATGAAGGCGGTGTTGTCGTCCGAGCGGTCGATGGTGATGATGAAATCCTCGCGCGGCTTGCCTTCCGCCTTGGCGGAGGGGCGCTTGCGGACCCAGGCAAGCCAGTCCGGCACGGTCAGGATCTTCAGCTCGCCCTTTTCCACCCAGCGCAGATCGGCAGAGGGGTGGAAGACCTCGCCGAGCTTGTCGGCATCGCCCTCGTAAAGACCGTCAAAATAGGATTGCACGACCGCTTCGACGCTCGACCGGTTTGGGCTCATGGGTCATCCCTTTGAATGATGGCTGAGCGCGAACTTAGTCGTACACATCAAATTGCGCTATGGGTGTCTTCTGCCATTTGCGCGAGGCCATCATGACGGGTTCACAACATCAGAATGCTCGTATGCTTGCCGGCGAGTGCTGCTGCCGCGCCGTCCGCTACGAGGTGGCCGATGCGTTCTCCTATGCGCTGAATTGCCATTGCTCGAACTGCCGCCGGACCACGGGTTCCGCGTTCAAGCCGTTCGCCGGGATCGAATATGGCGAGCTCCATCTCGTCAGGGGCGCCGACCTGCGGATGATCTATGGGGACGACGTCACGCATGATGCGCATTGTGCCCGCTGCGGCTCGCTGCTGTATTCCCGGGTCCGCGAGGGAAAATGGGCCCATGTCGCCATGGGAACCCTGGTCGATGCCCCCTCGATCCGCCCGACCGCCCATATTTTCGTCGGCTCGAAGGCGCCGTGGCACGAGATCACGGACAATCTGCCGCAGTATCGGGGGCATGTCCGGGATGGCTAGGGAAAACCAATGCGCAGGCCTTTGGCGGCGAACCGCCAATGCACTGGCGCGACTAACAAAAGGGGGCCCCGGGCTGTCGTCGGCGCCGTCTTCGTGACCTCCATCACAAGCGCAGGCGGAGGGTCTTGCTAAGGCCATCCCCGAGGGTGTGAACTGCCCCGAACTCCTGGAAGTCGTGTCATGCGCAATTTATTCAGACTTTGCCCGTTGCTCCTCGCTGTCGCGCTGCTGTTCGGCACTGAACCTGCCTTCGCCGGAAAGCGCGTCGCGCTGGTGCTCGCCAATGCGGCCTATCAGCATGCGCCCTCGCTCGCCAATCCCGTCAACGACGGTGCGGTGATGGCGAAGACGCTGAAGGATGCCGGCTTCGATGTCGTCGACTCCCGCCACGACCTGACCGCGCTCGAGACGCGACGCGTGTTGCGCGACTTCGCCGATGCAACCCGCGATGCCGACATCGCCGTGGTCTACTATGCTGGCCACGGCATCGAGGTCGAAGGCTCCAACTATCTGATCCCCGTTGATGCCAAGCTCGAGCGCGACACCGATGTCTATGACGAGGCGCTCTCGCTCGACCGCGTCCTGGTCGCCGTCGAGCCGGCGAAGCAGCTTCGCCTGGTGATCCTCGACGCCTGCCGGGACAATCCGTTCGGCAGGACCATGAAGCGCACGCTGGCCTCGCGCGGCATCGGCCGCGGCCTTGCCCAGGTCGAGCCGACCAGCACCAACACGCTGATCGCCTATTCGGCCAAGGCCGGCTTCACCGCGCAGGATGGCGACGGTGCCAACAGCCCGTTCACCATCGCGTTGTCGAAGCATCTGACGACGCCGGGCCTCGACGTCCGGCGCGCCTTCGGCTTCGTGCGTGACGACGTGCTCAAGTCGACCGGCAACAAGCAGGAGCCGTTCGTCTACGGCTCGCTCGGCGGCGAAGACGTGCCGCTGGTGCCGGTCAAGGCGGCGCCCGCGGCCGCAGCAGCGCCGACGCCGGCGATCAATCCGCAGGCCGACATCCGCCGCGACTATGAGCTCGCGCTCCAGGTCGGCAACAAGCCGGCATGGGAGGCCTTCCTGGCCCAGCATCCTGACGGCTTCTATGCGAACCTCGCCAAGCTGCAGCTCGACAAGATCCAGGCCGAGCAGGTTCATGCCGCCGCGATCGAGAAGGCGAAGCAGGCCGAGGCCGAGCGCGATCGTCTCGCCGCGCTGGGCGCGCAGCGGGACGCGCAGGCCAAGGCCGCGGCCGACGCAAAGGCGGCCGAGCAGGCCCAGCTTGCCGCGCAGAAGGCCAAGGAGCAGGCGCAGCAGCAGGCCGCGGCCGCCGAGCAGCAGCGCGTCAATCTCGCCGCAGCAGTGCCGGGCGCTGCGCCCGCCAGCACCGAGAGCCCCGCCGGCACCAACGTCGCCTCGTTGACGCCCGCGACGACGCCGGCCGATCTCAGTCGTTCGGTGCAGACCGAACTCGGCCGGGTCGGCTGTTTCTCAGGTCAGGCTGACGGCAATTGGAGCACCTCCTCGCAGCGGTCGCTGTCGCAGTTCAACCGCTATGCCGGCACCAAACTCGACGTGAAGATGGCGAGCACGGATGCGCTCGATGCGGTCAAGTCCAAGCAGTCGCGCGTCTGCCCGCTGGTCTGCGATCACGGCTTCAAGGCCGATGGCGACGTCTGCACCAAGATCGTCTGCCGTGACGGCTATGTGCTCAATGACGACAACGAATGCGAGAAGCAGCGCGCCGCCAGGCCGGCCAAGCCTGCAACTGCCAGACGCGATGATGGCGATGATCGTCCCGCGCGCCAGCGTCGCGGTGCGGCGGCCGCTGGAGGCATTGGTGCCGCTGCCGGCATCGCCGCTGCTGCTGGCGCTGGCCGCGCCCCGGCTGGCGGCGGCCAGGTGTACTGCAGCAACAGTACCGGCTGCCGACCGGTCAACCGCGGCTGCCATCTAGAATACCGCGGCGGTGGCGGCCCCGGCAACGATGCCAACGTCGAGGTGTGTAACTGAGTTAGCCGAGCAAGCTGCCACCCCCATGGTCGTCCCGGCGTAGGCCGGGACCCATAATCCCAGGGAGCAGTTTGACGAAGGCTGCTAGTGAAGCGGCGCTCCCGCGGTACTGGCATCGCCCGTCACAGATGGATCACGCGGTATGGGTCCCGGCCTCCGCCGGGACGACACCAAGATCACGTCGCGATTGCGCTCGCCGCGATGTTCACCGTCAGCGCCAGCAGGGCCGTGTTGTAGATGAAGGACACGATGCCGTGCGCGGTGGCGGTGCGGCGGATGGTCTTGTCGGTGATGCCGACGTCGGAGACCTGCGCGGTCATGCCGATCACGAACGAGAAATAGACAAAATCCCAATAATCGGCGTGGTGTTCCTTGTCGCCGCTCGGAAACTGCAATCCGCCGGGCGGATGGCGGTAATAATCATGAGCGTAGTGCAGCGCGAAGGTCGTGTGCACGGCGGCCCAGGACAGCGCGATGGTGGTGATCGCAATCGTCAACTCCGCGGCGCCGCGGTGGGTGCCGAGTTCGGCGACGATCGCCGCGATGCTGGCGAAGGCGCCGGTCGCCGTCACCAGCAGAATCACGAAGCGGCCGTCGTCCTGCATTGCGGCGCTCCGGCGGATATGTTGGTGATCGTTGTTCAGCATCATGCTGTAGACCAGCACGAGATAGACCGCGATCAGCGCATCCCAGCCCAGCAACAGCCGCGTCACCACGCGGTGCGTGCCCGGCAGCAGCAGGCAGACGAGGATGCCGACGGCGAGCGAGATGAAGGTCCGCGGCCGCGCATAGACCAGCCGCACCGGCCGCGACATCTGGCGGAAACGGGCGAGGACGGGATCTTCCTTGTCAGTGGCCATGAAGGTGCCAGCCCTCTCGCTTGATTCTCGTTGTCACCTCGGCGGCGGTGAACCCCCAGGAGGAGAGAGCCCTGACCCGATCGCTTCGCGATCGACCTCTCCCGCAAGCGGGAGAGGTGAGGGGACTTAGCTCTTGCGTTCGGCGACGAAGCGGGCGGCGGCTTGCAGCACGGCGGCGCGGTCGCCGAAGATCGACACGGCACTGTCGGCACGCGCGAGCAAATCGCGCACGCGCTGCTTGGCGCCTTCGATCCCGAGCTGCGTGACGAAGGTGGTCTTGCCCAGCACGGCGTCGGCGCCGGCCGGCTTGCCGAGCGCGGCGGCATCGCCCTCGACGTCGAGCAGATCGTCGGCGATCTGGAAGGCTTCGCCGAGCGCGCGGCCGTAATCGTCGAGCGCCTGATATTCTTTTTGCGAGGCCTGGCCGAGCAGCGCGCCGGCGATGCAGCCGTAGCGCAGCAGCGCGCCCGTCTTCATCTGCTGGATACGGCCGACATCGATCGGCTCGTTGCCGCCAAAGCGGCCTTCACCGGCGAGATCGAGGATCTGGCCGCCGACCATGCCGCCGATGCCGGCGCAGCGCGCCAGCGCGCGCGTCAGCAGAAGGCGCACATTGGCGTCGCGATGGACCTCGTCGCGGGTGATGACGTCGAAGGCGATGGTCAGCAAGCCGTCGCCGGCGAGGATCGCGGTGGCGTCATCGGTCTGCTTGTGCAGGGTAGGCCGGCCGCGGCGCAGGTCCGAATTGTCCATCGCCGGCAGATCGTCATGGATCAGCGAATAGCAGTGGATGCATTCGAGTGCGGCGCCGACGAGCAATGCGGCCTCACGGGGAACGCCGAACACGGCGGCACTCTCGACCACCAGGAATGGCCGCAGACGCTTGCCGCCGCCAAGGCTTGAATAGCGCATTGCGTCCATCAGCCGCTTGGGGCGGGCGATCTCATCGGGCAGGATGTCGTCCGACAACAGGCGAGCGAGCAAGGCCTCGGTGTCATCAGCGGTCTTGTCCAGACGCTTGGCGAAATCGGACGGGGACGTGCCGGTCATCAAGAAAGGCTCCAGAACTAAAATTCGGCGGGACAATCCTTTATGCGCCTGCCTCAGTCAATCGTTTGGAAGGCCTAAAAAGTGCTGGAAAAGGCCCGAATTATCACAGACTTAATGGCGGGATCCGCGGCCACGTTCATTTCGCGCCGGAAAGGTCGATTTGCGCATCGTTAAAATCCTGCTGGCAGTGCTCGCGGTCGTGGTTCTCGCGCCCTATGTGATCGCGCCGTTCTACCGCACCGGCCATCCGGTTTCGACACTGATGGCCTGGCGTTCGCTGATGGGTGCGCCTATGCATCGGGAATGGATCGACCTGGCCGGGATGTCGCCTTATCTGCCGCGCTCGGTGGTGGCAGCCGAGGACGCCCATTTCTGCAAGCATCACGGCATCGATTGGGGCGCGCTGCGCGAGGCGATCAACGACGCGCAGGAGGACGGCACCGCCTTCCGCGGCGCCTCCACCATCACCCAGCAGGTGGCGAAGAACCTGTTCCTCTGGCAGGGGCGGGATTTCATCCGCAAGGCGCTGGAATTTCCGCTGGCGCTGTGGATCGACTTCGTCCTGCCCAAGCAACGGATTCTGGAAATTTACCTCAACATCGCCGAACTGGGTCCGCAGGGCCAGTTTGGGGTCGAGGCGGGCAGTGCCTACGCCTTCGGCAAGTCGGCCGCGAGCCTCTCGCCCCGGGAAGCGGCACTTATGGCCTCGATCCTGCCGAATCCGGTCAAACGCAGCGCCAGGGTCCCAGGGCCGGGCGTCCGGCGGCTGGCCGGGACCTATGTGGTGCGGGGTCAGGCCACCTCGCTTTTGACCTGTTGGCGGGAAAATCGCTGATTTCGGGCCCTTTTCGGGCGCATTTTCCGCTCCTGAACCCTAGCTTTACGGCCAGCCTTCCTCTATAAGCCCGGCCTTGATCGGCATTCAGCTCGCCCCGTATTGCGGGTGCTGAGCCGTCCCTCCGCGGACGATGCCCGGATGAACACCAATCCCTAGAGGATACTGAAATGGCCGTTCCGAGAAGAAAAACCTCGCCGTCGCGCCGTGGCATGCGCCGCTCGGCAGACGCCATCAAGAAGCCGACCTATGTGGAAGACAAGGACTCTGGCGAGCTCCGTCGTCCGCATCATCTCGACCTCAAGACCGGCATGTACAAGGGCCGTCAGGTCCTGAAGAAGAAAGAGTCCTAAAGCTCTGGATTTCTTCTTGGGCGGGCTGATTGCGCCCGCCTGATTTCGGCCAACCCATGAGATATGACAGTGACGGCGGCGGAGCCAATGCTTCGCCGCCGCGTTGTCTTGCCCGGACATCTTGATCGAGAAGGCGCTTTGCCGATGGTCGGTTTCCCGCTGCTTCTGATTCCGCTCGCGGTGTACAACATCATCGCCTTCCTGATGCCCAGCGTGTCCTTCTCGGACGTGCTGTTCAAGGTGCCGATGATCACGGGCGAGACCTGGCCGGTCACGCTGGCCGATCTGCTGCTGGCGCTCGGCGTGCTGCTGCTGCTGCTCGAGGTGGTCAAGGGTGCGCGGCCCGGCGCGAAATTCCTGATGGATCATCTGCTGTCGCTGATCCTGTTCGGCGCGGCCGCAGCCGAATTCGTGATGTGGCCCAAGTTCGGCAATTCGACCTACTTCCTGCTGGTGCTGCTCGCGATGGCTGATTTCCTCGGCGGCATCGCCCAGCGTACGCGCCGCCGCATCACTTATGTCGCTGCCGAGACGGTGGTCGTGCCGCGCAAGGCGAAGCGCCAGGCCGAGGCGCCGCCGCCAGCCTCCACGTTCGAGCCGAAATATCCGGAGCCCGCACCGCAGCCTGAGACGCCGCCCTCGGCGCAATCGGTTGCCGAATCGGTCTTGATGGATCACCCCGCGCCGAAGCCCGTGCAGGGTATCCCGCCGTCGCCGGAAATTCCCTCGCCGCATCTGCAGCCGGGCAACGGCACGCAATCTCCGCCCGAAGAGTCGCGCTGATTTCTCCACGGCGTCATGGCCGGGCTTGTCCCGGCCATCCACGCCTAACCGCGCAGAAAAAGATCGTGGATGCCCGGGCCTTCGCCTCGCCGAAGCGGCTTCGGCCGCGCAGGCGGGACAAGCCCGGGCATGACGAGTCTCTCGATCTAGCTGGCGTGAGATAGCAATCGTTCTCTAAGCTGCGTTACGCCACCTGACGCGTGCGCGAGCTGACGCTGGGAAGCGGGCGCTTGTTGCCATAGGCGATGTGCGCGTCCTCGGACGAGCCGCGGCGCAGCCGGCTTGTCTGGGGCAGGTGCTCGGCGCTGGCGATCAGATGGGTGACGAAGCCTGGATCGGGGCGCGTGAGCGGCGCTTTGTGAACCCATTGCACGACCGGCGTGAGCGGGACCAGCGCGGTACTGGCTTCCCGCGTCGATTCTTCGATCTGATCCAGATTGACCATCACAACACCGATCCGATTGAACTGACGCGTTTTGGGACGCTTGCGCCGGTAGATGCGATGGTCTCGCAAGGCCCATGCCGGCTGAGCGTATTCCGTTTCAGGGCGCCCGGGAACGTGGTTTCCAAATTGTTTATGAACTTTGCCTAGGGTTTCGGGCGAATCTGGCCGTATTCTGTGCCGGCTCAGGACTCCCCGCTGTCCCGAAACGAGGCGCTTTTGACCCCAGCATTGCCGCAAGCCTCCGAAATCCTGGCCGCCCTCGGCCAGGCCGTCTTCGTCTGGGATCTCGCCAGCGATGCCATCGTTTGGGGTGAGCAGGCCGGCGCAGTCTTCCCCGGCATCCCCGCCGAGCGGCTTGCGACCGGCGCCGAGTTCGCCAAGCTGATCGAGCCCGAGCAAACGCTGCGGAGCGCCGCGCTGGCGCAGACCTCAGCCGTGCACGGCGCCGGCGGCACACCCTACCGGGTCGAATATGGCGTGCGCATGAGCGCGTCGAATCCGGTGATCTGGATCGAAGAGACCGGCCGCTGGTTCGCCGGCCCCGATGGTCGCCCGATGCGCGCGATGGGCTCCGTCCGTATCAACAACGAGCGGCACGCCCGCGACGAGGAACTGACCAGGCTTGCCCGGCTCGACCCGCTCACCGGCGAGCTCAATCGCTCTCATCTGATCGCGGCGCTGGCCGAAGCGATCGAGGAGACGAGCCGTTTTCGCTCGACTGCGGCCTTCATGCTGGTCGGCATCGATCATCTCGCCCGCGTCAACGACGCCTTCGGTTTCGACGTGGCCGATGCCGTGATCCTCGACGTCGCCAAGCGCATTCGCGCCCGGCTGCGGGGTGGTGACGTGCTCGGGCGCTTTTCGGGCAACAAGTTCGGCCTGATCCTGAAGAACTGCACCGTTGACGACATGAATGTCGCCGCCGAGCGCTTTCTCGGCGGCGTCCGCGATGAGGTGGTGCCGACCAAGTCGGGGCCCGTATCCGTCACCGTCTCGATCGGCGCGGTCAGCCTGCCGCGTTATGCCCGCAGCACGGATGAGGCGGTCAACCGCGCTCACGAGACGCTGGATGCCGCCAAGCGTCGCCGCGCCGGCTCGTTCGCCGCCTGGCGTCCGAACGCCGAGCGCGACGCCCAGCGCCGCGTCAACATCCGCGTCACCGACGAGATCGTCACCGCGCTGAACGAGCGCCGTATCAAGCTCGCCTATGAGCCGGTGGTCTCGGCTGCCACCCGCGAGGGCGCGTTCCACGAATGCCTGGTGCGGATGGACCAGGGCGACGGCCAGGTGCTGCTCGCGCCCGACATCGTGCCGGTCGCCGAACGGCTCGGTCTTATCAGGCTGGTCGATCATCGCGTGCTTGAGCTGGTGGTGGCCGAGCTTGCGGCCGCGCCCGACGTCCGGCTCAGCCTCAACATATCGCCTGACACGACCATGGATCCGGACTGGTGGGCCGGAATCGAATCGCTGATGCGCGCCCATCCCGGCGTCGCCGAACGGTTGATCGTGGAGATCACCGAGACCGTCGCGATCCAGGACATCGACGACGTCCGCGCCTTTGTCAGCCGCCTCAAGAATTTCGGCAGCCGCATCGCCATCGACGATTTCGGGGCCGGCTACACCTCGTTCCGCAATCTGCGCAAGCTTGGCGTGGACATCGTCAAGATCGACGGCGCCTTCGTGCAGAACGTCACCCGCTCCGCCGACGATCGCGCTTTCGTGCAGACCTTGATCGACCTCGCCCGCCGTCTCGATATCAAAACGGTGGCCGAATGGGTGCAGGACGAGGAAGCCGCCACCCTGCTGCGCGATTGGGGCTGCGATTACATCCAGGGCCGCCTGATCGGGCTTGCGTCAGCCGATCGTCCGTGGTGCCCGCCGCCGGACAACGCACTGCCCGCGGCAAGCTGAGGTCTCGTAGGGTGGGCAAAGGCGCCCTTGCGCCGTGCCCACCATATCGCTCCGAATGCGACAGAAAGAAATCGTGGGCACGCTTCGCTTTGCCCACTCTGCGATAGTGTTTGTCGGCTCGACCCCCCTCTTGTCACTGCGAGCGTGGCAAAGCAATCCAGAATTTCTCAGCGGCGGTAGTCTGAATTGCTTCGCTTCGCTGGCAACGACGAAGAGGCAACTAGGCCACGCAAATGCCTGCGACGGCGACCTTCTCAAACAGATGCGGGCTTGCGACGGCGGATGCGGGGTAGTCCGCAATCTTCGCGCGGAATTCGGGGGCCGTGAACGCCGCGCGGAAATGCGCGTTGGATTCCCAGACCGCATAATTGAGATAGGTCGGACTGTCGCCGACGGCGCGGTGGAGCTGGGTGGAGATGAAACCCGGCTGTCGCTTCATGAAGGCAGCATCGTCCTGCCAGCTCGCCAGGAAGCTGTGTTCGTCAGCCGGGTCGAGCGTGAACAGGTTCACCAGCACCACGGGACCGGTATCGAGTGCGATCTGGCGGTCGATAGGGAAGACGGGGTCAAGGGAACGCATTTGAGGCATGACATCACTCCGTTATTTGGTATCATCATGTCAATTCGACAATGTGTGACATAGAGATATGACATCATAATGTCAATAAGGAAAGATAGAAACAAATGAGCAGGACCAAGCGGACCCCAGCTGGCGAGGCTCTGACCGGATTCATTCTCGACCTGTTCCGGACCAATAGTTTGCTGTTGACCGCCGGCGACCGGCTGGTGGCACCGCTCGGCCTCACCAGTGCGCGTTGGCAGATCCTGGGGGCTATTGTCGGCGCGGAGCGCCCCGAGCCGGTTGCCTGGCTCGCACGCAATCTTGGCGGCAACCGCCAAAATGTGCAGCGTATCGTCAACGACCTTGAGCGGGATGGTCTCGTTGCGTTCGAGACCAATCCGCATCATCGCCGGGCGCAGCTCGTGGTGCTCACCGACAGGGGCAGGCAGGTCTACGATGCTGCCGGCCGCTCGCAGATTCCGTGGGTTAACGGTCTCGCGGACGGATTGTCGATCAAGGAGATCGAGGCGGCCCACCGTGTGATTGGCATCCTGCGGGATCGGCTTGAAGGGGCCGGCGAGGATTGATCACGCCACGCGGCGGACTGCGTTCAGCGTCTCGATGGTGCGTCCGACCTCGGCGGCCGGACACGGCTTGCCGAAGTAATAGCCCTGCACCGCGGTGCAGCCGCATTCGCGGACGAAGTCGAGCTGCTCGACCGTCTCGACGCCCTCCGCCGTGGTCTCGACACCGAGCACGGAGCCGAGGCTGGCGATGGTGCGGACGATGGCGACGCTCTCCGGGCTTTCGCCGAGCGTGCCGACGAAGGAGCGGTCGATCTTGATGCGGTCGAACGGAAATTTGCGCAAATAGCTCAGCGACGAATAGCCGACGCCGAAATCGTCGAGGCTGACGCGCACGCCGAGGGCGCGAAGCTGATGCAGGATTCCGATCGTGGCCTCGCTGTCATCGAGCAGCGCCGTCTCGGTGACCTCGAGCTCGAGCCGCTGCGGCGGCAGGCCGGCTTCCGCAAGCGCGCTCGTCACCATCGCCACCAATCCGCGCGAGCGGAACTGTACCGGCGACAGGTTCACCGCGACCGTGACGCCGGGCCATGAGGCGGCGGTGGCGCAGGCCCGGCGCAGCACCCACTCGCCGATCGGGACGATCAGCCCGTTCTCCTCAGCGATGGGAATGAATTCGGCCGGCGAGACGAAGCCGCGCGAGGGATGTTTCCAGCGCAGCAGCGCCTCGAAGCCGGTCAGCTCGGTGGTGTCGAGCCGCACCTGCGGCTGGAACACCAGATGGAACTGGTTGGATTCCAGCGCGCCGCGCAGATCGTGCTCGAGCGCGTGCCGGCTGCGCGCCGCTTCCTCCATCGCGGGCTCGAACAGCTGATAGGCGCCGCGCCCCTTGGCCTTGGCCTGATACAGCGCGAGGTCGGCGCATTTCATCAGCTCGTCGGCATCCAGGCCGTGATCGGGCGCGATTGCGATGCCGACGGAGACGCCGACATGGATCGACTGGCTTTCCAGCGGCGGCGGATGGCCGATGATCTCGACCAGGCGGCGCGCCAGCTTTTCCGCTGATTGCGGCTGCGGCCCGCGCTGGAGCACAGCGAACTCGTCGCCGCCGAGGCGTGCGACGGTATCGTGCTCGCCGACATTCTCCCTCAGCCGCGCCGCGACCCAGCGCAGCAGCCGGTCGCCGGCGGCATGGCCGAGCCGGTCGTTGACGGTCTTGAAATTGTCGAGGTCGAAGCACAGCACGGCCATGGCGCCGCCGGCGATCGCAACCTGGTTCAATCCCTCGCTCATCTTCTCGCGGAACAGCGTGCGGTTGGGCAGATCGGTGAGCGAATCGTGCTGCGCCATATGCGCGACGCGGGCCTGGGCCTTGTGGCGCTCGGTGACGTCCTCATAGGTGACGACCCAGCCGCCATGCTCCATCCGCTTGTGGTTGAGCTTGATGATGCGACCGTCGCTCAAATGCCGGTGCAGGGTGTGCTCGCCCTCGCGCAGCCGCTCGACATAGTCGGCGTAGAGCTTGGCGGCGGTCGTGTTCGGATGGATGCCGAGATCGCAGCTGTGCTCCATGATCTCGCGCATCGAGACGCCGGGCTTCACGATCTCGAACGACAGGCCGTACATCTCGATGTAGCGGCGGTTGCAGACGATCACGTGCAGGTTCGCATCGAGCATGCACAGGCCCTGGCTCATGTTGTTCAGCGCCGCGTCGAAGCGGCGATACTGCTCGCTCAGCTCCTCGACCGCGCGTTCGCGCTCGGTGATGTCCTCATAGGTGGCAACGAAGCCGCCATCCGGCAGCGCGCAGTAGCGCACGGAGATCACCGTGTTGTTGGTCATGCTCCGCCGCATCGGCGAGGAGTCGCGGTTCGCGATCCGGGCGCGGGCGGCCTCGAGGATCTGCTGCGGACTGTATTGGGAGGAGAAAGCGCCGTTCGCCATCGATCGCTCGATCAGCTCGGAGAGATGCGTGCCTGGTTTGCTCTCCTCGGGCGACAGCCGATAGATCTCCTGGTAGGTGGAGTTGCAGATGCGCAGGCGCATGTCGCTGTCGTAGAAGGCGAGGCCATGCGCCATGTTCTCGAGCGCGGCATCCAGCATCAGGTTCTGCTGCTTCAGCGTCTCCTCGTGCTGCAGCCGTTCGGTGACGTCCTCGTGCACGGTGACCCAGCCGCCGTCGGGCATGAAGCGGGATACGGCCTGGACTTTTCGGCCGTCATAGCAGGTCACGAGAATGGTCTTCGGGCTTCTCGTTCGGACGTCGTTCGTCCGGGCGTTGCGGAACGCATCTCCGGATATCTCCGCCCGGTTGCCGCGCGACAGCCAGTGATCGATGACCGGTTCGTGCGCGATACCCGGCTTCAAGACGTTCGGGTCGAGATCGTAGAGCTGCAGGAAGCGCTCGTTGCAGACGACGAAGCGTCCTTCGGCGTCGTACATGATGAGGCCGTGCGACATGTGCGCGAGCGCGTGCTGGCTGCGCTCGGTCTGAAGTTTCAGCTCCGTCTCGAGGCGGGCGAGGCGGCTGACGTCGTCGCAAATCGTCATCCAGCCGCCGCCGGGAAGCGGCTTCAGGTCGAGGGTGATGACAAGTCCGCTTGCGAGCGTCTGCCGGGTCTGGAACGGCTCGCCAGCCGCAATCAAGGCGATCCGCGAAGCATAGAGCGCGTCGAGCTCATCCGCTGGGATATTGCCGCGCGCCATGCTGTGGGCGAGCACGTCGCGGTAGCACGTTCCGAGCCGGACGATGTCGGGCGACATATCGAACAGCTCGATGTACCGGCGGTTGACCAGCACGATCCGGTTGTCGGCGTCGTAGACGCAGACGCCCTGTTCCATGCCATCGAGCGCAAGCTGGCTCAGCGATAGCAGGGCCTCCTGGCCTTGCTCGCGGCGTGCACCGAGCTCGTTGTCGCGGGTCGAAATCATGGGATCAGCGGATCTCGGTGGCAATAGACTTAACGCAACGTAATTCAGCCACTGAGCGTAGCGAAGAGGCGGGAAAATTCCCTTAAGCGCCGTAGTTTACGGAGGGTGACTACTGATGCAGAGAGTCCAAGCCTGGAACTGCGACAGATCGCTGTGTCGTAAGCTTGTACCGCCTCTACGGCCCGTACAGCACGAGTTCCGTATCGGTGAGATCGGCCAGCCGCGGGCGATGCGGGCCCTTGAAATATTTGCGGCCGCGCCGTTCGGTATAAATACCGACAAGGCCGGGGATGGGCTCGTTGGAATCGACGATCACCGAGATCTTGCCGAGCCGCAGCAGTAGCCGGCCGATGCGCCCGGCGCAGGCGGCGTATTCAGCGGCGCTGCGGCAGTAGATCAGCTGCATCGCCGGCGGTGCGATGAAACCGCGGCGAATCCGCACTGCTTGCAGGATGAAGGGGAAGACGCCCTTCGGCGTGCGGCAGACCAGGCTGAGGCAATTGTAGCGCGCATGCCGCGTCAGCAACTCGGTCTCGGCCTCGGATAGGCCCTCGATCTGCTTGGTGTGCGGAGAGATGACCTCGATCTTGCTCCAGCGCGGGGCGCGGGACAGTGCCGGCACCGAGAAGAACAGCCCGCGACAATAGGCGCGAAAGCCCTGCGTCTCGATGATCGGCCAGGTCCAGACCGCCGGGCTGATGTTGAGATAGGTCACGTGCTTGTGCCGCTGCGCGATCTTGGTCAGCAGCGGCGCGTAGTTGCGATAGGCCGGCTCGACATACCAGCTCGACAGATTGCACTGGATGGCAGTCTCTTCGCCGTCCTTGCGCGTGGTGTAGATCAGCAGCAGCACGCCGACGGGCTCGCCGTCATTGTCGAGCATGTAGCCGAAGCGCGGATAGCCGTCCGGCACCGGCCGGAATGCCTGCCGGCGCAGACCCTGGATCCAGTAGTTGCGCGAGCGGCCGACGAAGCCGCGCGTCAGCAAGTCCGCGATGGCTTCGACATCGGACTCGGTGATCTCGCGGCATCGGACCTTGGTGTGGATCACGCTCGTCTTGCCCGTGGTAATGGTCGGCCTCTTTTGGTCTATCGTTTCAGGATGATCTTTCCGGAAAACCGCTTCGCACTTTTCGCTAACGCGGTCCTTCGGATCCGGATCATGCTCTAGCGCCAGCCTTCGCCATGGGCGTCGGCCGCGACGTGCGAGGGCATGCCCATGATCTCCCGCACCTTGGCGGGCCAGGCGGAGAGATCGGTGCCGTGGGTATGGAACATCGCGACCGCCAGACGATCCATGCCGAAGGCGACACAACCGGTGTGGGCGGGTTCGCCATTGGCGTCCTGGATCCCCCAGGTCGTGCCGAAATGTTCGCGGTGGTAGTTGAAGCTCATGCAGGCGGTCGGTTGCTCTTCCGAGCGCAGCGGGATCAGGAGCTCGAACTTGAGCTGCTGCTGCTTCTGACTCACCGCCTTCATCTGGCCGACACGGCCGAAGAAGGGATCGCTGGCGTAGTCGACGCGGAAGGAGAGGCCGAGATCGGTCGCGATCTTCTGCGCGCGCACCATCCAGCGCTCGCGGAAATCGGCGACATCATCGGGCGTGCCGATGCAGACATATTCGCGCATCCGGAACGATTGCAGCCGGTCGAGATGCTTCGACGGCTCGCGGCGGAAGCAGTCGGCCGCCACGTCGAAGCGCAGGCCGCCCTTCGGCAGCGGGCCGCGGCTCGCCGCGATCGGATAGACAGGGTAGCAGGCTGCGGGTGACAGCACGAGGTCGGCCGGCGACAGCGAGGTGGTCCAGTCGCCGCCGGCATCGAAGCGGCTCACCGCGGCGTTGATCTCGCGCTCGGTGCCGTGCAGGCCGCAGACGCAGCCGAGCAGGTTCGGAAAGCTCTTGAGGTAGCCGGACTTTTCGAGCTGGGCGCGGCTCATGACAGGCGGAAAGCGCATCACCTCGGTGCCGGCCTCGCGATGGTCGGTAATGAGTGCGGCGAGTTTTTCGACAACGCCCTCATAGAGCGCGGTGCGGGCATAGACGCCGTCCGAGCCCATGCGGTGGAACAGCTTGTCGGCGAGATGATCGAGCGGATCGACGATCTCAGGCGCGGTCTCGGGCGAATTGGGGAGGACGGCAATGTTCATGGTTCGATGTCCTGCTATCTGAAAATTGTTCTTGTTGGTTCAGTCGCCACGCAATCAGTCGCGAAGGCTTGCCGGCACGCCGCTCATCAGCGTCGAGGTGGCGGCGTTGGCAAGGATGCGGTCGTTGTTGATCATGATTGGCGACGACAACACGTCGCGCAGATGGCGGCCCATGGTGAACTCGCCGTCGTTGCGGTAACCGGCAAGGCCCGCGGTGCGCGTCGCGTGCATTACGGTTTCGACCGCGAGCTCGGAAGCCTGCACCTTCAGCAGTGTGATCGAGGACTGGAAGTCGAGCGAGCCGAGCGCGCGCTCGTCATGCTCGGCGCGAGCGAAAGCGTCGATATTGGCCGATATCAGCGCGCGAAGTTTTGCGAGCGACATCTTCGCGGCGGTGAAGTGCGCGGCAGCCGGCGGCATCTGGCCGCCGGAGGCACGCGCCGCCTTGCGGACAAAGGCTTGCGCGCGTGTCACTGCGGCGGCGGCAATGCCGGCCCAGGCCGACGACCAGCACAGATGTGCGAACGGCGTCATGGTCTGGGCGTGGATCTTGTCATAGGCTTCCGGGAAGACGCGGTCGGCGGGACAATCGACCTTCAGCTCGAAGCCGGTCGAGCAGGTGCCGCGCATGCCGAGCGTTTCCCAGCCCTGCGTCTGCTTTAGCGAATAATCGTCCTTGGCGAGCGCCAGCAGCACCTGGTCCGATGCTGACGCATCGGTTGCACGGCGGGCGATGGTGACGAGCCCGTCGGCTTCGGCGCCGTAGGAGATCACGGTGGCGTCGCGCACCAGCGAGATGGTGTCGCCGGCATGGTCGACCGCGGCCGCGCTGGCGCGGATGTTGCCGCCGTTCTGACCTTCGGTGGTGGAGGAAGCGAGAAGCCACTGGTCGCGGGCGACCCGGCGCATCATCGTTTCCATCCAGGGAATGCCGTGGCCGTGCCTGACGACGCAGGCGACCTTGGTCTGGTGCATCGCGTAGATCATCGCAGTCGAGGCGCAGGCGCGCCCGAGCGTGTAGCAGATGTCGGTGACATCGTAGATCGAGGCGCCGAAGCCGCCGAACTCGACCGGGATCATGACGCCGAGCAGTTTCTGCTCACGCG
Source organism: Bradyrhizobium sp. CCBAU 53340 (assembly GCF_015291645.1). Taxonomy (NCBI): domain Bacteria; kingdom Pseudomonadati; phylum Pseudomonadota; class Alphaproteobacteria; order Hyphomicrobiales; family Nitrobacteraceae; genus Bradyrhizobium; species Bradyrhizobium sp. CCBAU 53340. Next base: position 7,622,088 of record NZ_CP030055.1, on the reverse strand, counting down.
CGGTATTGAAAGCCTTGTGAGGAAAGCGGGCGTCGCGATCGACGCCGTCGGCATCGGTCGCAGCTACGGCCGCGGTTCGGGCGGCGCGCTCGATGAAGGAGGGGCCCTGCTCGAGCAGGTTCGTCTGCGTTTCGTCGACAGTGAGGACTGCTTCACGCACGTTCATACTCGTCCGCCTCCGGTTTGTCGTTCAGGATCGCCGGCATCATTCGCGATGCCACATAAGCGATCCTCCGACCATCTTTGCTTGTAAGATGAGGCTACGGATTTAATTCAAATTCGTCGATGAAATAGAGGGTAAACGAAGCTCAATTCCGAACGGACAGTTAAAACCCGGTTTTTCGTATCCCCCGGATTTCGGCGATCGCGTTAGTGAACTGGAAGCGGCATGATTTTCAGACAATCTGAGTCATCGTTTACTAAGAAACGCGAAGTAATGGTGACGCCCATTGCGGGATCGGTCCGTCTTGCCCATCGTACCCGGCAACCGGCTCGATCGTTTTACAGATAGATGGGAATCCGCCGATGCAGGCCTTCGATACCGAATTGCGCAACCGCATCATCAAGCTGGTCAAGGGCATCCTCGAACAGAACTCGCTTGGCGCCGATGTCACCCCGCAGGCCAAGCTCGTCGATGTCGGCCTGACCTCGATGGATATGGTCAATCTGATGTTGGGTGTCGAAGCCGAGTTCGACTTCACCATTCCACAGTCCGAGATCACGCCGGAGAACTTCCAGTCCGTCGAGACGCTAGAACGCATGGTCGCGACGCAGCTGCGCCTGGCGGCGGCGGCTTAAATCGGTCGCTCTCGGGGGCGTCCTGGCGAAAGCCTGGACCCATTCCCGGAGAGAAGTTTGACGACGACTGGCCGTTCGGGACTGACACCATCCACGGCCGATAGACCTCGCGGTATGGGTCCTGGCTTTCGCCAGGACGACCCCGAGTGAGTGGCGAGCGCCCGCGCTTCTCATAGCAATCCGCACCCCCCGTTCCAAATTCGCCGCAAAACTGGCATAGCTTAACCATGTCGGAGGTCGCTGACAGGGTGGAGCAGGCATGACGCAGGCGGTTTTGGGCATCATCGGCGGCTCGGGCATCTACGACCTGCCGGGCCTTGAGAGCGCGCACGAAGAGGTGATCAGGAGCCCCTGGGGCGAGCCCTCAGCGCCCGTGCGGCGCGGCTCCATCGCGGGTCTACCGATCGTATTCCTGCCGCGTCACGACAAGGGCCATCGGCTGTCGCCTTCCGACATCAACTATCGCGCCAATATCGACGTGTTGAAGCGCGCCGGCGTCACCGACCTGATCTCGCTCTCGGCCTGCGGTTCCTTCAAGGATGAGATGCCGCCCGGCACCTTCGTTCTCGTCGATCAATTCGTCGATCGTACCCATAAGCGCGAGAGTTCGTTCTTCGGCAAGGGCTGCGTCGCCCACGTCTCGATGGCGCACCCGGTCTCGCCGCGGCTGCGCATCCATCTGGCAGCCGCGGCCGAGGCCGAGGGCATCGCGATTGCGCGCGGCGGTACCTATGTCTGCATGGAGGGGCCGCAATTCTCCACCTATGCGGAGAGCATGACCTACAAGACGCTGGGCTATTCGGTGATCGGCATGACCAACATGCCCGAAGCCAAGCTCGCCCGTGAGGCCGAGATTTGCTACGCGACCGTTGCGATGGTGACGGATTTCGACTGCTGGCATCCCGATCACGACGCCGTCACCGTGCAGGATATTATCCGCGTGCTGACCTCGAACGCCGACAAGGCCAAGGCGCTGGTGGCGCGGCTGGCCAAGGATTTTCCGCGCGAGCATGAGCCGTGTCCGATCGGGTCGGATCGCGCGCTCGACACCGCGCTGATCACGGCGCCCGAGGCGCGCGATCCCGAGCTTTTGAAGAAGCTCGATGCGGTGGCCGGGCGCGTGCTGCGCGCTTGAAGTGAAAGGCATGACGCCATGAAGGTCGACGGCAAGCATTTCCGCAGCATCTGGCGCGAGCGTGACGGCTGGTCGGTCGGCGCGATCGACCAGCGCCGGCTTCCGCACGAGTTCGTCGTCGCGAAGCTGACTTCGTGCGAGGACGCGGCGGTGGCGATCCGCGACATGCTGGTGCGGGGCGCACCGCTGATCGGCGCGACGGCAGCCTACGGCATGGCGCTGGCGATGCGCGAGGATCCGTCTGATGTAGCCCTGAAGCGCGCTTATGAGACGCTGATCGTGGCGCGACCGACCGCAATCAATCTGAAATGGGCGCTGGACGAGGTGCGCGCGGCGCTCGCGCCAATCGATCCGGTGGAGCGGGCGGAAGCGGCCTATGCGCGCGCCGACGAGATCGTCGAGCAGGATGTCGCGATCAATCGCGGCATCGCCGCCAACGGCTTTGCGCTAATCGAGGCAATCGTGGCCAGGAAGAAGCCGGGCGAGGCGGTCAACGTGCTGACCCATTGCAATGCCGGCTGGCTCGCCACGGTCGACTGGGGCACCGCAACCGCTCCGATCTATCTCGCGCATGAGCGCGGCATCAAGATCCATGTCTGGGTGGACGAGACGCGCCCGCGCAATCAGGGCGCCTCCCTCACGGCCTGGGAGCTCGGTCATCATGGCGTGCCGCACACGGTGATTCCGGATAACACCGGCGGGCATCTGATGCAGCATGGCATGGTCGATCTCGCCATCGTCGGCACCGACCGCGTTGCCGCCAATGGCGACGTCTGCAACAAGATCGGCACCTATCTGAAGGCACTCGCTGCGCACGACAACGGCGTGCCGTTCTATGTCGCGCTGCCGTCGCCGACGATCGATTTTGCGGTCAATGATGGCATCCGCGACATTCCGATCGAGCAGCGTAGCGGGGTGGAGGTCACGGACATGACCGGCCGCACCGCCGACGGTCGTCTGGAGACCGTGCGCATCGTGCCGGAGGGCTCGCCGGTCGCGAACTACGCCTTCGACGTGACGCCGGCGCGGCTTGTCACCGGCCTCATCACCGAGCGTGGTGTGCTGAAGCCGGATCGCGCGTCGCTGGCGGCAGCGTTTCCGGAGCGCATTGCTGCTGCGGCGGAGTAGTTTGGGTTACGCGATCTATCAACACACACCGTCATTGCGAGCGCAGCGAAGCAATCCAGAGTCCTGCCGCGGTGAGAGCCTGGATTGCTTCGCTGCGCTCGCAATGACGGGGATGATGGACTACCCGAGCTTCAGCCCTGTCGCCGCCTCGAGATCGGCGATCGCCTGCGTGCCGCTCGTCACCTTGATCGTGGTCATGCCCATCTCGCGCGCGGGCTTCAGATTGACGCCGAGATCGTCGAGATAAACACATGTCTGCGGATCGACCTTCAGCGTCTCGACCATCAGCTGGTAAATGCGCGGATCAGGCTTGCGCAGCCCGATCTTGGCCGATTCGATGACGAGATCGAACAGCACCATCACCTCGGCGACGTAGAGCGAACGCCCGGTCATGCTGCCGATCGCGTTGGCCGGCAAATTGTTGGTGATGCACCCGGTCTTGAACTGCGCCTTGATGCGCTTCAGCGCCTCGACCATGTCGGGGCGGAGATCTCCCTGCAGAAGCGGCAGCACCTCGCGGCCGCGCACTTCGGCGCCAAGTGCGAGCGATTCTGCCGCGAACAAATGATCGAATGTCTCGATGTCGACCTCGGCCCGCTCGAACTTTGCCCAGGCATTCTCGAGATGGTTGGCGGCGTTGGTGCGACGGATGATGTCGGCGGGCAGGCCGCGCTCGGTCTCGAACCGCGCGAATGCCTCGAACGGCGAGCTCGTCAACACGCCGCCAAAATCAAAGATCACCGCCTCGATCGCCAATGTTCTGCCCTCGTCAATTCCTTTCCAAGAGGGCTAGCATGCGCTATCGGCAAGGACCAGTCCTGCCGATGCCAGAGCGTGTTCCATGAAGAAGCTTGCCACTCTCGCCGTAGCCGCGCTGCTGCTCTCGACCTCCGCTCATGCCATCGTCGGCGGCGGCACGCCGCAGACGGAGGGCGTCGCGCGGGCGGTCGTCACCATCGTCGGCTCGCGGGGCAATTTCTGCACGGGCAGTCTGATTGCCCCGATGGTCGTGCTGACGGTCGCCCACTGCGTGCAGCCCGGTGCCGACTACAAGATCGTCGATCGCGGTGCTGACGGTCAGCCGAAATTGCTGAACGTGCGCACCGCGGCGATCCACCCGGGTTTCAACATGCAGGCGATGCAGGCGCATCGCGCCACTGCCGACGTGGCCCTGCTGCAGCTGGAAATTCCACTCAAGGGAAAATCGACGGTGCCGGTTGGTGCGCCGACTATTCCGATTCAAGTCGGCAGCCGCTTCACCATCGCCGGTATCGGCGTCACCGTGCGCGGCGATGGCAAGAGCGGCGGCATGACGAGGGTTGCCGGTCTCGTTGCCACGGGCCAGCCCGGCACGTTCCAGATCCGTCTGGTCGATCCCGTAACCAACGGCGTTCGCGACGGAATCGGCGCCTGCACCGGTGATTCCGGCGGTCCCGTGTTCGAGGACAGGGCGAACGGCGCCGTGCTCGTCGGCGTGATCAGCTGGTCGACGGGGCCGAATAATGCCGCGGGCTGCGGCGGATTGACCGGCGTCACGCCGCTGACGCTCTATCGCGACTGGATCTTGCAAACCGCGCGGAGCTGGGGCGCGGCGTTGTAGTTTGATCGCGACTTGATCTATGTCATTTTGCAAGGGAAGCGCGGTGGGCAACCATGCCCGTCGCGGAGGAAACGCGCCGTCAATCAATGGCGGCCTGAAAAAGACAAGGCATAGAAGCAACAATGAATGTCGCTGTTCGCAGTCACGCCACGGCCAAGCAGGCCTCAGAACATTTCGACGTGCTGATCGTCGGCGCCGGCATCTCCGGCATCGGCAGCGCCTACCACATCGAGAAGCAGCTTCCGGGGACGAGCTACGTCATCCTGGAAACGCAGGCGACGTTCGGCGGCACCTGGAGCACGCATCGCTATCCCGGCATTCGCTCGGACAGCGATCTCCATACTTTCGGCTACAGCTTCAAGCCCTGGGTCGGGCCGCCGATCGCGACCGCGGACGAAATCCTCGCTTACATGAACGAGGTGATCGACGACAATGATATCGCCCGGCACATCCGCTACAAGCACAAGATCGTCTCGGCGAGCTGGTCGAGCGAGCAAAATCTCTGGACCATCGAAGCGGTGACGACCGATACCGGCGAGGCCAGGACCTTCACCGCCAATTTCCTCTGGATGTGCCAGGGCTACTACCGCCATTCGGAAGGCTATACGCCGGAATGGAAGGGCATGGACCGCTTCAAGGGGCGTATCGTCCATCCGCAGACCTGGCCTGACGACATCGATCTCAAGGACAAGAAGGTCGTCGTGATCGGCTCGGGCGCGACGGCTGCGACGTTGGTGCCGAACATCGCCGACGACTGCGCGCATGTCACCATGCTGCAGCGCTCGCCGACCTATTTCCGCCTCGGGCGCAACGCCATCGAGATCGCGGAAGAATTGCGCCGGCTCCAGGTGGATGAGGCCTGGATCCATGAGATTGTGCGGCGAAAAATCCTGTTCGAGCAGGATGCGTTCACGAAACTCTGCCTGGCCAAGCCGGAGCAGGTGAAGAAGGAGCTGATCGGCCAGATCAGTGCGGTGCTGGGTCCGGACTACGACGTCGAGACGCATTTCACGCCGAGCTATCGGCCGTGGCGCCAGCGCATCGCCTTCGTGCCGGATGCCGACCTGTTCAAGGGCATCGCCAGCGGCAAGGCCTCGGTCGTCACCGACGAGATCGAGTGTTTCGTCGAGAACGGCATCCAGCTCAAATCCGGCAAGCTGCTCGAGGCTGATGTCGTCGTCACCGCGACCGGCTTCAATCTTTCCGCGCTCGGCGACATCGCCTTCGAGATCGACGGCAAGCCGCTGGCCTTCGGCGACACCGTCACCTATCGCGGCATGATGTTCACGGGCGTACCGAACATGGTCTGGGTGTTCGGCTATTTCCGGGCGAGCTGGACGCTGCGGGTCGATCTCGTCGCGGACTTCGTCTGCCGTCTGCTCGGTCACATGAAGGCCAAGGGCAAGAAGAAAGTCGAGGTCAAGCTGCGGCCAGAGGACCACAACATGCCGATCCTGCCCTGGATCGATCCGGACAACTTCAATCCCGGCTACATCATGCGCAACATGAACCTGCTGCCCAAGCGCGGCGACAAGCCGGAATGGCAGCACAGCCAGGACTACTGGACCGAGAAGGACGAGATCCCGAAGACGGATCTGGATGACAAGGCGTTTGTCTATGGGTGAGGGAAGCGCGTAAGGGGCGCTTGCTTGCTTCCGCGCCCTCCACCCGTCGTCCCGGGGCGCGAAGCGAGCCCCGGGATTGCCTTCGCGCTCAACTATGCCGCCAAGGACGTGACCAGCACCCGCACCGAGCTCGGTTTGCGCGCCGATAGATCGTTCGTTGCCGCCGTCGGTGTGGTGACGCTGCACGGACGCGCGGCGTGGGCGCATGATTTCAACCCGGACCGCGCGGTCGGCGCGGTGTTCCAGGCGATGCCGGGCTCGGCCTTCGTTGTGAACGGTGCGGCGCAGGCGCACGATGAGGCGCTCACCACGGCGTCGGTGCAGATGAACTGGATGAACGGCTGGTCGGCGTCGGCAACCTTCGAAAGCGAGTTCTCGAATGTCACCCGCTCCTATGCCGGCAAGGGCGTCGAGCGCTATGCCTGATAGGCCACGAGCGAGACTGCCATCCTCCCTGGAGAGGGAGGGTAAGCGTCACCGCTTCTGTTGTGCCGGCTTGCGTGGCGGGCGCGGGGCAGCGACGGGCGCGGGCGTCCCGCTCATCTTGTTCGCGGTCTCGCTCACATCGAGCAGCGAGCGGCGGGTATCCTCCAGGAAGCTCGCCGATTTCTTCTTCATGGTATCGGCGAGCTCGTGCAGCTCCTTCACCTTCTCGAACAGCTCGTCGGCCTTGCCGTCGACGAAGCCCGGCACCACGCCCTCGATCTTGGTGACCGCCTTGTCGAAACCCGCGAACGCATTGTCGACCTTGAGCATCACCGCGTCGATCTCGTCGCCCTTGCCCCTCATGTCAGCCGTGTAACCCTCAAATGTGCGCAAGCCCTCCTTGATCGCCGGCGCATTGCTGACGATGGTGCGATCGACGCTGTGCAGCGTGTCGACGATGGACTCGGCGTCGCTGAGATCGGCGGTCAGCACGGGAATGCCATCCGCGTCCAGCGGCACCGGCGGTGCGGACGGGGCGCCGCCGATCAGCGAGACGGCCGCGACGCCGGTGAGGCCCTGGAACTCGATGCCGGCCACCGTATCCTTGCGGAGCGGTGCGGCGTTGTCGAGCGACACCAGCGCCACGACCTTGCGCGGACTCTCCAGCTTGATCGACAGAATCTGGCCGGCGGGCACGCCATCGAAATTGACCGGGCCGCCGCGGCGCAGGCCGCTCGCGGAGCCGCCTTCGAACACGACGCGCAGCTGGCTGCGGCTTTGGATGCTCCGCCATTTCTGCACGCCGAGCATGCCGCCGAACGCCACGGCGATCACCGCCAGCGTCGCCGTCCCGATCACCAGATTGCTCGCGCGTGCCATGCGGGTGCGATTCTACGACCAAAGCGGGGAAGTTGGAAGGAGCCGCAATGGTACGCAGGGCGGGTTAGGGAAGCGTAACCCGCCGCTTTCGCCATTCCGCCCTCACGGTCTCAATGCCTCGCGGCGCGTTTGGCGGCTACATTGTTGAGCACGATGAGTGCGTCGACCGCCACGCCCGTCCTGGCATTGATCAGGAACGGATTGACATCGATCGAGGCGATCCGGTTGCCGGCATCCGCGATCAAATTGGACAGGCCAACCAGCGCCTTCACCGCGGAGGCTTCGTGCAGCGCCGGCTTGCCGCGATAGCCGCGCATCTTGATGCCGGCCTTGGTGCGGCCGATCAGGAGGCGTGCCTCGACCTCGTCCAGCGGCGCGCCTGATAGCGCCACGTCCTTCATCAGCTCGATATCGATCCCGCCGGTGCCGAACAGCACGACCGGCCCCATCTCGGCGTCGAGCGAAGCGCCGACCACGAGCTCGAGATCGGCCTTGACCTGCTGCGCGATCAGGATGCCGTCGAGCTTTGGCTTGCCCTTCAGTCTCGCCACCCGCGCGGCGATGTCGGAAAATGCCTTCCTGACCTCGGCCGCATTGTTGAGATTCAGCACCACACCGCCGATATCGGATTTGTGCAGGATCTCGGCGCTGACGACCTTGGCCACGACCGGAAAGCCGATCTGCTTGGCGATCTTCGCGGCCTCGGCCGCCGTCTGCGCGATTCCCTCCTTCGAGACCGGGATGCCATAGGCTTTCAGCAGCTTCTTGGAGGCGACCTCGTCGAGCGCGGCGCCATTCGCCGATTTCAAGGTCTTCTCCAGCACGGCGCGCGCGGCGGGCTTCGAGCTCGAGATGATGTCGGGGACCTCTTTGCGCAGCTTTGCATAGGCGAGCAGCGACTTGATCGCGGTCACTGCCCGGTCCATGCCCTGCATCACCGCGAGATGCGGCAGCGATTTGCGCAGGCCCTTGGTGAACTCGGTGAAGCCGATCGACATCGCGCTGATGTAGATCACGGGTTTTGACGCGCGGCTCGCCATCTCGTTGACGATGCGCAAATTGCGTTCGCGCAGCTCGTGCGGCGCTTTGGGCATCTCGGCATCGACGATGACGATGTCGATATCGGGATCGTCGATCATCAGCTTGATCGACTTCATGTAGACGGAGGGATCGACTACCGCGGCAAAGCCGGCGTCGAGCGGATTGCCGACGATCGAGCCCGGCCCGAGCATCTTTGCCAATTCGCTGCTGACATGCGGGCTCAGCGGCGCGAAGTTCAGGCCTTGTGCATGGAATGCATCGATCAGCATGCCGCGCTTGCCGCCTGACAGCGTGACCGCTGCAAGCCGGCCGCCCTTGGGAACGGCGGCATGGACGAAGCATTCGGTGGTCTCGATCAGTTCGTCGAGCCCGCTTACGCGGATCACGCCTTCGCGGGTCGCAATGGCGTCGAACGTCTCGATCGATCCTGCCAGCGCGCCGGTATGCGCCATCGCTGCGGCGCGACCACCTTCCGATGATCCGAGCTTGAGTGCGATCACCGGCTTGCTCGCGGCGCGCGCGGCCTTGCAGGCGTCGCGAAACGCCTTGGTGTTGCGCACGCCTTCGAGATAGACCACGATCACCCTGACGCTCGGATCCTCGGCGAAATAGCGCATCAGGTCCGGCGTCTCGAGCCCTGTCTCGTTGCCTGTCGTCACCATGTAGCCGACGCCGACGCCGCGATCCTCCAGCGCCTGCCGGATAGCCATGACGATGGCGCCGGATTGCCCGGCGATCGCCACCGCGCCCTGTTCCATGGTGACGATGCGGTCGTCGATATTGGTGAAGAGCTTTTCGCCGGCGCTCAAATTGCCGAGGCAGTTCGGGCCGGTGACGGCGAGGCCCGTCTCACGCACCGCCTGTTGCAGCTCTGCGGCGAGCTTCTGGCTCTCCTCGTCCTGCAACTCGCTGAAACCCGAGGTGACGATCGTGGCCGATCGCGCACCGGCGGCCGCGGCGTCGCGGATCACCTGCACGGCAAAGCGTGCAGGCACCAGCACCAAAACGTGATCAGGCTTCTCTGGGAGGCTCGCGAAATCTTTGTAGCAGGGCACGCCCCAGATGGCGTCGCGCTTGGCATTGACAGGGTAGAGCCCGCCCTCGAAGCCGTATTTGACCAGATTGTTCCAGATGCGCTCGGCGTAATTCCCCGGCTTGTCGGTCGCGCCCACCAGCACGATATTGCGCGGATGCAGCATGGCGTGGATGCCCTTGACGATGTCGTTGGCATCGGGCCGTGGCGACCATGGACGGGCAGGAACTGACGCAGCAGAGAGTTGAGCGTCAGATAGCTGGGCTTCCATGGCGTGACCTCACCTGGTTGTTCTTCTTGGTGGCGCGTCACTCTGTTCTATGGCGAGTTCTTCTCAGTAGCAACCAGTTGGTATGCCGCGTGATGGAATGAGCGATATGTCGCTTTATTGATTCCCTCCAACCAGAACGCCATGCAGGATGTAGCGCTCGGGACCTGATGTGACGGCATCGAACGGCCAACAGGTCGAGAGCACCAGTTCATAATCCCGTGTCGCGGGATCGATGCCGGATTCATCGAAACGGACCACAGCCGAAGAATCCACGCGATAGCGGAAATGTTTGCCGTCCCGGCGGGTGATCTCGATGGCGTCACCGACGGAAACATTCCGCAGGAAGCGGAAATGCGTGTCGCGATGTGCGGCATACACGACAACGCCACGTTCTCCGGCCTCAACCGATTGGTCGAGATGACCGGGGCCGAACGCGAGGGCCTGGCCGCTCGTGCCCTCCAGCACGATGGCGCTCGCGCCGATCCGCTTTACCTCGATCCGGGCAACCGGCCAGGTATCGGCCCATGACCACGGCTTGACTATCTGGCCAGTCGCTACGCTCTGCTCGAATGCGCGCTGCAGCAGCACCTGCGCGAGCCAGGCTTTGGCGTGGACATAGGCGCCGTCGCCGAACAGGATGGCGCCGATGAGCGCAAGAGCAAAGGGAGAAATGAAGCGTAGCATGACTTCCACCACCGTCATTGCTCGCAATGACGAAAGAAAAAAGGCGCGCGCGGCCGTTGGTTTCGGGACGGGCAGCTGCGCGCGCCAAGCAAGAGGAGTTCGGGGGACTCCTCTCTCAAGCGGCGTCAGTGAGCAAGGTCTGACGTCGATTGAACACGAACAGGATCAGGGCGAGCACGATCATGATCAGGCCTGCGATCATCTTGAGCTCGGCCGAGGTCCCGGTCTTGGGCAGGCGGATCGCATCAGGCGTGACAGGAGCCGGCCGTCTTGCCGCAGGCTGGCCTGCATCGGCGCGGCGTTCGCGCAACTGTGTCGGCGTCTGTTGCGGCCGTTCGCCGAAGATCTTCTCGAAATCCCAGCCGGCCGGCAGGTTGATCGGCAGCGCGCTGAGCTTGAACGGCTCGCCCTCGCGACGGCTCGGTGTCTTGTCGACCGCGACGAGGCTGGTCAGCCGCGTGACGATCTGATGGTCGAGCGCCAGCGCCAGGATCGTCTTGTCGGTATCCTCCGGCGTCATCTCGCGGAGTGTTCGCGCCACCTCGGCATCGCCGATCTTGCGCCTCGCCCAGAGCTTCGACAGGCCTTTGCCCTCGGCCGCGCTCTGCAGCGGCAATGTCACGGACCATGGACGGTCGCCGACGCGCCCCTTGATCTCCAGCGAACCCGCGAGCTTGTCGAGCTTTGCCGCGAGCACCAGCGGTTCGTCACGATAGACGTCGGGAATGATCGCAGGAGTGACATCGGCCTTGGCTTCGGAGAATTTTGCGCTGAGGCCGGTCACAGCAGGGCTTTCCAGCTTGGCGAACAGGCCTCGCATGCGTTCCTCCACCTGCTCGACGGAGCCGATATGGGTGAAGGCACCGCGGCCGAGCTCGGAGGCGCGCGTCATCAGATAGGTGTTGGGCGCGGAGCCGATCCCGACCATGAAGATCCGCGAGCGACCGCCCATCGCGGTGATCGTCTCGAACAATTGCTGCTCGTTGCCGATCGCGCCGTCGGTCAGGAACACGATCTGGCGAACCATGTTGGTGTCGGCGAGCTTGTCGGTCAGTGCCGCGCGCATCGCCGGCACCATCTCGGTGCCGCCGCGCGCCTGCAATGCTCTGACGAACGAGGTCGCTTCACCGACATGCGTGGCATCGGCCGGCAGCGAGGTCGGAAACAGCACGTCCATGGTGTCGTCGAAACGGATGACGTTGAAGCGGTCATTCGGCTGGAGGCGGCCGAGCGCATAGAGCAGGCTCGCCTTGGCCTGCTCGATCGAGGTGCCCCCCATCGAGCCGGAATTGTCGATCACGAACACCACCTCGCGCGGCGAGGGCTTCTGCGTGGCTTGCTCCGCGGCGGGCGGCGTGACGAAGGCGAGCAGGTAATCGGCATCTCCGACATGTTCGCGGAACAGGCCCACCGACGGGGCTTTCTCGGCCGCAGGTTTCCAGGTCAGCTCGAAATCGCGGTCAGCGGGCACGGCGCCGTCCGCGAGCGTCACGATGCGCGTCCTGTTGTCCGGGCTTTCGATCTTGACGTTATGGTGGTGGCTCTTGACCTCGCCGAGCGCGAAGCCGGAATTCAGGTGCACCGTGATGGTGGTCGGATTGAGCGGCGCGTTGATCGCAGGAGTCTTGGTGGGATCAAGGACCTGCGGCGAGATGCGGTCGCGGTCCGGCACCGGGTCGGATGTGGTCGCGCCCCAGCCGGAGCCGTCCTTGCGGAAATCGACGCTCTGCACGATTGGCGCGGGATTGTAGCGTGGCCCGACGACGAGCGGCACGCGCAGCGAATATTCGTTGCCGGATTGATGTACCGGCTCCTGATATTCGATCTGCACCAGCACGGTCTCGCCGGGACCGATATTGGCAACTGAGTTGGTGAAGATGTTGGGCCGCTCCTGCTCGGTGAGCGCGGCTTTCTGCCCGGCGCGGCGCGCCTGCTCGTAGATGACACGTGCCTGCTGACGTTCCTTGATGTCGCCGATGATGACGCGGTCGCCGACGACCATCTTCAACGTATCGACGGCGCCGTCGCTGGCCAGCGGGTAGACATAGGTCGCTTCGACCCAGTCCCTGGTCGGGTTGCGGAACACTTGCGTGACACGGGTGCGCAGCGTCGGACCTGATACCGTGACGTCGACGTCGATCCCGAGACGGATGGCTTCGGTCGTGGTGCCGTCCTCTTTCAGGAAGAGGGTGCCGGACTTGGCATCGCCGGGCTGGAGCAGGCTGGCCTGCTCCGTCGTCGCCGACCAGGAGGTCTCGAAGCTCACCAGCAGGGCCACGAAGCTGACCAGCAGCACGGCAATGCTTTGCGCCAGAAGGAACAGACCGATCTTGATGAGCCTGCCGAGCCAAGGGTGTTCGTCAGGGTGTTCGTGGCTGTCGACCGTGTCGTAGGTGTCCATTTGGTCTGCTCCCGAAAGCTGTCTGATGGCCTGAGCGTCGGTCGGGAGGGCCTGATTTCGCTAGCAGAATGATCGGCAATGTTCCGCCGCGGCCGGCCCGGGCGGGCCGCCGCCTTGGCGGCCCTGTCCGGTTTTGTGCTGATTTGTCCGCCCTGCTAGAATGGTCGCCGTGGAGCAGGATTAGCGATGCAGACGCCGGATAAACTCAACGACGGGCAGCTTTCGGACGAGCAGAGCCGCGAGGTTGCGGAGACGATCCGCGAGGAAATCGCCAGGCGCCGGATCTCGCGGCAGGAGCTGGCCGAACAGGCCAAGCTCAGCCTGTCGACGCTGGAGAAGGCGCTCGGCGGCCGCCGTCCGTTCACGCTGGCAACGACGGTCCGGCTCGAGCAGGCGCTCGGCGTGTCCTTGCGCAAGAACCCCGTCGCGCCGGCGCCCACGGCCGGCAACGATGTCGCACCCGACAGCCTCGGCTCCTATTCGCATCGCGCGGTGACCTGGATCGAGGATGTCTACATCACGCTGCGGCCGTCCTTTGGCGACAAGGATGCGATCTTCGCCTATCGCACCGAGATCGTCTGGGAGCCGAAAGTGTCCTCGCTGGTCTTTCGCGAAGGCGAGCGAACCGATGCGGCCTATGAGCACACCGGCGAAGTCGCGGTGCCGCACCAGTCCGGGTTCATCTATCTCGTCATCAACAAGCACGGCCAGCATCGCGTCATTACGGTATCGCGGCCGACGGTGGCCGGCGCGATGTACGGCATCATCTCGACGCTGCGCGCCGGCCCCGGCTCACAGTTGACGCCGGTCGCCGCGCCGATCGCCTATGTGCCGCTCAGAAACGTGGCAAAGCCATCTTGGGGGCGGGTCGGGCCCGATGATGCCAATCATGCGATCTATCGCGATCATCTGCGCCGCACGCTCGACGAATCGTTTGCACTCTTCCTGCCCGTTTAGTGCGCCTTTGCAGGCGGACCTAAAGAGATAGCGGCCTTGCGGCCGCTATCTCGCGCGTCTCGGAATCCCGTCCGAACTAGCCGCTCGGCTCGGCGCTGATGATGGGACCGAATAGCTCCCACTGGCCGCTCTTGAACCGCCACATCTTGAGCTGCTCGATCGGGGCGAAGTCGGTCGCCGAGGTGTTGATCGTGATGCCCGGGATCAGCGTATCGGGCGTGAAATCCTTCAGGCTGGCGGCCTGTTTCATCACGTTCTCGCGGGTGAGATTGTCGCCGGCCTGCTTCAGCACCTGCACCATGGTCTGGGCCGCGGCATAGCCGTAGACCAGATTGGCGTCCGAAATGTTCGCGCCCGGCATGTACTTCTCGATAAAGGCCATGAACTTCTTCATTCCGGCATCGTCCTTCCATTGCGGATCCGAGGCGTCCTTGAGGTAACCGGCCGAGAGCACGCCTTCGGAGGCCTCGAGGCCGGCCGGCTTCATCACCGCGCCGATCGACACGGAGACGTCGGTCATCAGATGCATCGGCTTCCAGCCAAGCTCGGCGATCTTCTTGATCGCCTGCGCTGCGAATTTCGGTGTCGAAATGTTCACGAAGACGTCGGCACCGGTGTCCTTGAGCTTGACGATGTGCGCATCGATCGATGGCTCCGACGTCTCGTAGCTTTCCTCGGCCACGATCAGCTTCGAGGCCTTGTCGCCGAACACGTCCTTGATGCCGGCGAGGTAGTCCTTGCCGAAATCGTCGTTGGCATAGAAGATCGCGACCTTCGCGTCCGGCTTCTCCTTCAGAATATACTTTGCGAAGATCCGTGCCTCGACCCGGTAGCTGGGCTGGAAGCCCATGGTCCACGGGAAGTTCTTCGGGTCGTTCCATTTGCTGGCGCCGGTGGCGAGGAACAGCTGCGGCACCTTCTTGGAGTTATGATATTTCTGCACGGCGGTCTGGGTCGGCGTGCCCAGCGCGTTGAAGATGAGGAAAACCTCGTCGCTCTCGATCAGCTTGCGGACCTGCTCCACGGTCTTCGGCGGCGAGTAGCCGTCGTCATAGGAGATGAAATTGATCTTGCGGCCGTTGATGCCGCCCTGATCGTTGATCATCTTGAAATAGGCTTCCTCGGTCTTGCCGATGATGCCATAGGCGGACGCAGGTCCCGAATAAGCCTCGACATTGCCGAGCTTGATCTCGGTGTCGGTGACGCCGGTGTCGTAGGCCTTCTGTGCGTTGGCAGCTTGGACCGAAAGCAATGTCAGGGCCGCCGCCGCGGCCAGCAGGGAGAGTTTCTTGTTCTTCATGGAAATTCCTTGAGTTTTTCCTTGGGTTTCTTGTGGGATGGAGCAGGCACTTCAAAACAAAAAGCGCCCGTAAAAGGGCGCTCTTGATCAGGCGTTGGCGACTTTCTTGTCGACTTCGGAAGCTGCCGAGAATTCCTTGCGCAAGGTAGGCTTGTGGATCTTGCCGGTGGCGTTGCGCGGCAGCGCATCGACGAAGCGGATCTGGCGCGGGCATTTGAAGCGCGCCAGATTGGCCGCGCAATGCGCGAAGACGTCGGTCTCCGTCAGCCGCTGGCCTGGCTTCACCGCGATGATGGCAAGGCCAACCTCGCCCCATTGCGGGTCGGGAATGCCGATCACCGCGGCTTCGGCGATGGCAGTCAGCTGGTGCAGGACGTTC
The DNA here is from genome assembly GCF_015291645.1 of Bradyrhizobium sp. CCBAU 53340. NCBI lineage: Bacteria > Pseudomonadati > Pseudomonadota > Alphaproteobacteria > Hyphomicrobiales > Nitrobacteraceae > Bradyrhizobium > Bradyrhizobium sp. CCBAU 53340. The sequence goes on along the minus strand of NZ_CP030055.1, from coordinate 7,606,431 downwards.
TCGACCTCGGCCGGATAGACGTTCTCGCCGCCGGAGATATACATGTCCTTCCAGCGATCGACGATGTAGAAGAAGCCTTCTTCATCGACACGCGTCGCATCACCCGTATGCAGCCAGCCGTCGGTGAAGGACGTCTTGTTGGCCTCCGGCCTGTTCCAGTAGCCCGGCGTGATGTTCGGCCCCTTGACCCAGAGTTCGCCGAGTTCGCCGACATCGGCATCGCTGCCGTCGGGGCGGACAATGCGCACCTCCGTGTGCAGCACCGGCTTGCCGGCAGAGCCGGCCTTGCGGGCCGCGTCCTCGCGATCGAGCACCAGCACGGCCGGTGACGTCTCGGTCATGCCGTAGCCCTGCTGCAACGCGACGCCGCGCGCTTCCCAGACCTTCAAGAGCGGCACCGGCATCGGTGCGCCGCCGACACCGCAAACGATGAGCCTGCTCAGGTCCGTGGTCGCGAAGGCCGGATGCTGCGCCATGAACTGGTAGATTGCGGGCACGCCGAAGAACGCGTTGATGCCCTGCGCGGGATCGTTGATCAGGTCGAGCGCGGTGCCGGGATCGAAGGCGCGCATGATCATCACGGTGCCGCCGGCATGCAGCACCGGATTGGTGTAGCAATTCAGCCCGCCGGTATGAAACAGCGGCAGCACGGTGAGCAGCACCGAGGATGGCCCGATGCAGGCGGGGCCGCCGAGATTGACGCAATTCCAGAACGTCATGCCATGGGTGATGGTCGCGCCCTTCGGATGCCCCGTCGTGCCCGACGTGTACATGATGGTCGAGATGTCATCGAGCGTGACCTCTTCGGCATGCTCCAGCGGCTTTGCAGAAGCGACGCCGGCCTCGTAGGTCTCGCCGGGGCCGAGCCGCAGACTCGTTGGCACGTTGCAGAGTTTTGCCACGGTGAGCGCCGTCTCGGCCAGATCAGCGTCATGGATCATCACGTCAGGCGCGCAGTCGCCGGTGATGAACTGGAGCTCGGGAACGGTGAGTCGCGTGTTCAGCGGGACGAAGACAGCACCCAGCCGTCCGCAGGCGAACTGCACCTCTAGCGTATCGGTGGTGTTCAGCGCCAGCACCGCGACGCGGTCGCCGCGCGAGACTTTCAGCGTATGGCGGAGGAAGGAGGCGAGCCGCGACACGCGGGAGTTAAGCTGCGCATAAGTGAAGCGGCGTTCGCCGGCGAGATCGACGGCCGCGACCTTGCCGGGCGCGCGACGCGCGTGATGGGCGATCCAGTCGTAATAGCGAACGGCCAACAATTCCTCCCTCGGCGGTCTTGTGCCGCCTGCACTTTTATTGCTGTGCACCATGCCCGGCATGGCCCTGGGAGGCCAGCCGGAGTTTGTGCAGCAGTCTTTTTTGATTTGGAGTTGGCCCGCGAGGGACGAAAATCGTCTTGCGTTGAGTTGCTAGATCACAGCGGCTCGCAAACCAGCCACTCGGCGCAAGTGAGCCGCCGATGTTCCAGCCATGGTGGAACGAGAAGAGAGCGTCGAAGGCGCGAATGCAATGAAGAGCCCGTTTTATACCGCCGAGCATGACACCTTCCGCGACGTCATGCGCCGCTTCGTCGACAAGGAGATTACCCCGTTCGCCCATGAATGGGACGAGGCCGGCGAATTTCCCCGCGCGCTCTATCGCAAGGCGGCCGAGATCGGGCTGCTGGGGCTCGGATTCCCCGAGGAATATGGCGGGATCGCCGCCGACCAGTTCATGAAGATCGTGGCGAGCCAGGAACTGGCGCGGGCCGGCGCCGGCGGCGTCAGCGCCAGTTTGATGAGCCACACCATCGGCTCGCCGCCGATCGCACGCGCCGCGCGGCCGGAGGTCAAGGTGCGCGTGCTGCCGCAGGTGCTGGCAGGCGAGAAGATTTCCGCGCTTGCCATCACCGAGCCGGGCGGTGGATCTGATGTCGCGAACCTCCGCACAAGGGCCCGGCGCGACGGCGATCACTACGTCGTGAGCGGCGAGAAGACCTTCATCACATCAGGGATGCGCGCCGATTATCTGACCGTTGCAGTGCGTACCGGTGGCGAAGGCGCAGGCGGTGTCAGCCTGCTGCTGATCGAGGGCGACACACCGGGCCTGTCACGCACCAAGCTGAAGAAGATGGGCTGGTGGGCTTCCGACACCGCGACGCTGCATTTCGATGACTGCCGCGTCCCGGCCGAGAACCTGATCGGCGAGGAAGGTCACGGCTTCAAGATCATCATGCAGAATTTCAACAGCGAGCGGATGGGCATGGCGGCGGGCTGCACGGCGTTCGCGCGCGTCTGTCTCGATGAAGCGATCGCTTACGCAAAGGAGCGCAAGACCTTCGGCAAGCCGCTCGCCCAGCACCAGGTCATCAGGCACAAGATCGTCGACATGGCGCAGAAGGTCGCCGCCTCGCAGGCGATGCTGGAAATGCTGGCCTGGCGGCTGGGGCAGGGCGAGAGCCCGGTCGCCGAAATCTGCATGATGAAGAACCAGGCGACCCAGACCATGGCGTTCTGCGCCTCGGAGGCGGTGCAGATCTTTGGCGGCGCCGGCTTCATGCGCGGCATCAAGGCCGAGCGGATCTACCGCGAGGTCAAGGTCAACGCCATCGGCGGCGGTACCGAGGAGATCATGAAAGATCTGGCGTCGCGGCAGATGGGGTTGTGACGGCTCTCTCCTCGCGTGATTCCGGGCGCGAGCGAGGCGGAGCGAGCCCGGAATCCATAACCACAAGCCGGGGTTATGGATTCCGGGCCTGGCCCTGCGGGCCATCCCGGAATGACTGGGTTGAGAGAGACAATGCTATTCACCGCCGACCACGACGATATCCGTCGCTCCTTACAAAAGTTCATCGCCAACGAGATCAATCCTCATGTCGATGACTGGGAGAAGGCCGACATCTTCCCGGCGCATGAGCTGTTCAAGAAGATGGGCAGCCTTGGCTTTCTCGGGTTGAACAAGCCGGTCGAGTTCGGCGGTTCCGGTCTCGATTATTCCTATGCCCTGATGATGGCGGAGGAACTCGGCGCCATCACCTGCGGCGGCGTGCCGATGGCGATCGGGGTGCAGACCGACATGGCAACGCCGGCGCTGGCGCGGTTCGGCTCGGATGAGGTGCGCCGCGAATTCCTCAGCCCGTCGATCTCCGGCGACTATGTCGCCTGTATCGGCGTCTCCGAGCCTGGCGCAGGCTCGGACGTCGCCTCGATCAAGACCAGCGCACGCTCCGACGGCGACGACTACCTCATCACTGGCGGCAAGATGTGGATCACCAATGGCACCCAGGCCGACTGGATCTGCCTGCTCGCCAACACCGGCGATGGTCCCGTTCACCGCAACAAATCGCTGATTTGCGTGCCCATGAAGAGCAAGGGCGTCACCGTCGCGCGAAAACTCGACAAGATGGGCATGCGTTCATCGGATACCGCGCAGATATTCTTCGACAATGTTCGCGTGCCCAAGCGCAACCGGATCGGCGAGGAAGGCAAGGGCTTCACCTACCAGATGATCCAGTTTCAGGAGGAGCGGCTCTGGGGCGCGGCCGCCTGCCTCAAGGCGCACGAATACATCATCGATCAGACCATCGAATACACCCGCAACCGCAAAGCCTTTGGCCAGAGCATTCTCGACAATCAGGTCGTGCACTTCAAGCTTGCGGAGATGCAGACCGAGGTCGAACTGCTGCGCGCGCTGATCTATCGCGCCGCCGAGCAGCTCGTCGCCGGCGAGGATGTCACAAGGCTTGCTACCATGGCCAAGCTCAAGGCCGGCCGTCTCGGCCGCGAGCTCACCGACGCCTGCTTGCAATATTGGGGCGGAATGGGCTTTACCAACGAGACGCCGGTCAGCCGCGCCTATCGCGACAGCCGCCTGACCTCGATCGGCGGCGGCGCCGACGAGGTCATGCTGATGGTCCTGTGCAAGATGATGGGTACGCTGCCCGGCAGCAAAGGAAATTCCCGATGATCACGCTCTATCATTGCGACGCCGCGCGCTCGTTCCGTCCGCTCTGGATGCTGGAGGAGATGGGGCTCCCCTATGAGCTGAAGATGCTGCCATTCCCGCCGCGCGTCTTCGCCAAGGAGTATCTCGCGCTCAATCCGCTCGGCACGATTCCCTTCATGGTCGACGGCGAGACCAGGATGACGGAGTCGTCAGGCATCTGCCACTATCTCGGGGTCAAATACGGACCGACGCCGCTGATGGTCGGTCCCGAGGATCCAGCCTATGGCGCCTTCCTGAACTGGATGTATTTCAGCGACGCGACGTTAACCTTCCCGCAAACGCTGGTGCTCCGCTACACCCAGCTCGAGCCGGAGGAGCGTCGCAATCCGCAGGTCGCCACCGACTATGCCAAATGGTTCTTGGGGCGCCTGCGGGCCGTCGAGGCCGCGACAGCGAATGCGGAAACCTTGTGCGCCGATCGCTTCACCGCCGCTGACATTGTCATCGGTTACGCGCTCCGCCTGGCCGGCAGTATCGGTCTCGCCAAGGATTTCGGCCCGAATGTCGCAGCCTATTGGGCGCGCCTGCAGCAACGTGACGGCTTCAAGCGTGCGGTTGCTGCGGAGCAGAAGGCCGGCGTTGAACAGAATGTTGCGCCGCGTGTGAGGGCGTAAACATTCCGCAGGATGGGACTGAGGTCTCATTACGGTTCCGGCGCGACTGATTGTCGTCCCGGAATGGTAATCTTTTGCGCCTCGTGACAGCGCTATCCCGTCGTGACAGCGCCCAAATTTCCGCTAAGGTGAGCTCCGTCCGCAGCGGCCGAAGAGCCGCGCGAGGAGGATACCCAATGGAAGACAAAGGTCGCGAATCCGACCATTTGATGCTGATCACGCCGGAGCGGGTCTTCTATGCCGGTTTGCTCGGCAGGCCCCGCAAGCGGACCCCAGGTTGCTGTCACGTCTATGTCGCGGTGAAGGGCAGCCTGCATCTGACCATCGACGACGTTCTCGCCTCTGCCGAGTTGTTCGTCACCCTGCCGAACCAGCGGCATTCCATCGCCAGCGACTACCGCACCGCAATCAGCGTCACGCTCGAGCCCGAAAGCATGCCGGACGGTGTGCTGGAAGATCTGGCCCAGCGGCTGATGGGGCCTGACCGGGCCGCCTACGCCCGCAAGATCCTCACGGCCTATGCGCTGCTACGACAGCGCCGCTATGGCGATATCACCACTGCCGAATTCGACGAGATGTGCTTTGGCGAGGCGCTGCCGCGCCGCGTGCTCGATCCGCGCGTCACGCGCGCGGTCGCCCGCATCGAGCGTTTTTCCGGCGAGCCGGTGACGGCGGATACCTGCGCGGCCGAAGCGGGCCTCTCCGCCTCGCGCTTCCTGCATCTGTTCAAGGAAGAGACCGGCATTTCGTTCCGCTCCTTCCGCGCCTGGAAGCGCGCACGCCACCTGCTGCATTTCGCCAACCAGGACCTCAATCTCGCCCATCTCGCGCAGGACATCGGCTATCCCGATAGCACCCATTTCAGCCACTCGATCCGCCGCTTCTATGGCCTCAAGCCGCGCGCGATCTTCGTCGGTTCGCGGGATCTTGCGATCTATCGCAGCAGCGAGACCGTGCGGCTCGCGGAGGCGAGCTAGGCAGCTTTCGTAGGGTGGGCAAAGGCGCTCTTGCGCCGTGCCCACCACCTTTCTGCAACGGGCAAAGATGGTGGGCACGCTTCGCTTTGCCCACCCTACGATAGCTCGTCTGTAGGCAGCTTCTCCGCGCAAGAAGCCGCATGCCCCGCATCACATGATCGCAAGCGTTGAATTCCTAGCGTTGCGAGACATCTGTGGCATGAGCGACAAGGCCGTCATCACCTGCGCGCTGAATGGCGTGCTCACCGACCCGAAGCAGCACAACGTCCCTGTCACGCCGGAGCAGATGGCGCGCGAGGCCAAGGCTGCGTTCGACGCGGGCGCGTCCATCATGCATATCCATCTGCGCCAGCAGGCGCCGGGCAAGGGCCATCTGCCGTCCTGGGAGGTCAGCGTCAGCAAGGAAATCCAGCAGGCGATCCGCGAAGCCTGCCCCGGCGTCATCATCAACCATACCTCAGGCGTCTCAGGGCCGAACTATTCCGGCGCGCTCGACTGCATCCGCGAGACCAGGCCCGAGATCGCCGCCTGCAACGCCGGCTCGCTGAATTATCTCAAGGTGAAGGCCGACAACACCTGGGCCTGGCCGCCGATGATGTTCGACAACGCCGTCGAGAAGGTGAAGGACTATCTCGACGTCATGAATGCGGTCGGTACCATTCCAGAGTTCGAATGCTTCGACGTCGGCATCGTGCGTTGTGTCGGCATGTACCACCAGGTCGGCATGTATAAGGGCCCGCTCGAATACAACTTCGTGATGGGCGTCGCCTCTGGCATGCCCTCGGATCCGGAGCTGCTGCCGATCCTGCTCAAGCTGAAGCGCCCCGAGGCGCATTGGCAGGTCACGGCCATCGGCCGCGAAGAGATCTGGCCGCTGCACCAGCGCTGCGCCGAGCTCGGCGGCCACCTGCGCACGGGCCTCGAGGACGCTTTCTATCTCGCCGACGGCAAGAAGGTGACGTCGAACGGCCAGCTGATCGAGGCCATCGCTGCCTGCGCAAGACGTGCGGGCCGCGAGATCGCCAGCCCCGCCGAGGCGCGGAAGATCTTTGGGACGAATCGCTGAGCTGTCGCCTCACCCGTCATTGCGAGCGCAGCGAAGCAATCCAGAATCCTTCCGCTGAGGCAGTCTGGATTGTTTCGTCGCTTCGCTCTTCGCAATGACGAGCAGGATAGAATTATGTCCATTCTCGAAAACACCGTCTCCCCCGGCAGCGCTGCCTACCACGCCAACCGCAAAGGCATGCTCGGCCTGATCGATCGCATGCGTGCGCTGGAAGAACGCACGCGCGCCGCATCCGCCGCTGCAAAGGATCGCTTCCACAAGCGCGGCCAGCTGCTGCCGCGCGAGCGCGTCGCGCTGGTGCTCGATCCCGGCGCGCCCTTCATCGAGCTGTCGACGCTCGCCGGCTACATGTTCGACGTGCCGGATGCGGACAAGAGCGTGCCCGGCGGCGGCGTCATCGCCGGCATCGGCTTCGTCTCGGGCATCCGCTGCATGGTCAGCGCCAGTGATTCCGGCATCGATGCCGGCGCGCTGCAGCCTTTCGGCCTCGACAAGACGTTGCGGGTGCAGGAGCTGGCGCTGGAGAACAAGCTGCCTTACGTGCAACTGGTCGAAAGCGCGGGCGCCAATCTGCTGCGTTACCGCGTCGAGGATTTTGTCCGCGGCGGCAACATCTTTCGCAATCTGGCGCGCCTCTCTGCGGCGGGTCTGCCGGTCGTCACCGTCACGCATGGTTCTTCGACCGCAGGCGGCGCCTACCAGACCGGTCTGTCCGACTACATCGTCATGGTCCGCGGCCGCACCCGCGCGTTCCTCGCAGGGCCGCCGCTGCTGAAGGCCGCGACCGGTGAGATCGCGACCGAGGAGGAGCTCGGCGGGGCCGAGATGCACACCGAAATCTCCGGCCTCGGCGACTATCTCGCCGAGGACGACCGCGACGCGCTGCGGATCGCGCGCGAGATTATGGCGGCGCTGCAGTGGGAGAGACCGGGCCGGGCGGCGCCGGAGTTCAAGCCGCCACGCTACGATCAGGACGAGCTGCTCGGCATCATGCCGATGGACCACAAGCGCACCGTCGATATGAAGCAGGTGATCGCGCGCATCATCGACGATTCCGATTTCACCGAGATGGCGCCGAATTACGGTCCGGCCACCGTTTGCGGCCATGCCCGCATCGAGGGCCAGGCCATTGGCATCATCACCAACAATGGTCCGCTCGATCCTGCCGGCGCCAACAAGGCGACGCATTTCATCCAGGCCTGCTGCCAGACCCGCACGCCGATCCTCTACCTCAACAACACCACCGGCTACATGGTCGGCAAATCTTACGAAGAAGCCGGCATGATCAAGCACGGCTCCAAGATGATCCAGGCGGTGACGTCAGCAACCGTGCCGCAGATCACGATCTATTGCGGCGCCTCGTTCGGTGCCGGCAATTACGGCATGTGCGGCCGCGGCTTCCATCCGCGCTTCTGCTTCTCCTGGCCGAACGCCAAGACGGCCGTGATGGGCGGCGAGCAGGCCGCCGAGACCATGGCGATCGTCACCGAAGCCGCTGCCGCGCGCCGCGGCAAGCCGATCGAGAAGGACAAGCTGGAGGCCATGAAAGCGCAGATCGTCGGAGTGTTCGACGGCCAGATGGACGTGTTCGCAACCAGCGCCCGCGTGCTCGACGACGGCGTGATCGATCCGCGCGACACCCGCGCGGTCTTGTCCGAAGTGCTTGCGATCTGCCGCGAGGGCGATGCACGCACACCCCAGCGCATGCAGTTCTCGGTGGCCCGCCCATGAGGAACGGATCAGCGCAGCACAGGCCGTTCTTCAGGGTCTTGATCGCCAATCGCGGTGAGATCGCACTACGCGTGATGCGCAGCGCGCGGCGGCTGGGCTTGGGCGTTGTCGCGGTCTATTCGGATGCGGATCGCGATGCGCTTCATGTCAAGCAGGCCGATCAAGCCGTGCGGATCGGCGAGGCCTTGCCGGCGCAATCCTATCTCAACATCCCCGCGATCATTGCAGCCGCCAAGGCGAGCGGCGCGGATGCCGTGCATCCCGGCTACGGCTTCCTCGCCGAGAACGAGGAGTTTGCGAGAGGCTGCAAGGATGCCGGTCTCGTCTTCATCGGCCCATCGCCGCAGGCGATCGAGGCGATGGGCAACAAGGCCGGCGCCAAGGAGATCATGAAGAAGGCCGGCGTGCCTATCGTGCCCGGCTATCAGGGCGCCGACCAAAGCGACGAGGTCATGCTCGCGGAGGCCGGGAAGATCGGCTTCCCCGTGATGATCAAGGCAGTCGCCGGTGGCGGTGGACGCGGCATGCGGCTCGTCGCCGACGCGGCATCGTTTCCCGATGCGCTCCGCAGCGCGCGGTCGGAGGCCAAGGCCGCATTCGGCGATCCCACCGTCATTCTCGAACGCGCCATCCAGAATCCGCGTCACATCGAGATCCAGGTGTTCGGCGACAGCCATGGCAACGCCATCCATCTCGGCGAGCGCGATTGCTCGGTGCAGCGGCGGCATCAGAAGCTGGTCGAGGAGGCGCCTTCGCCTGCGGTGACGCCGGAGCTGCGCGCGAAGATGGGCGAGGTCGCGGTATCAGCCGTGAAGGCGCTACGCTATGAGGGCGCCGGCACGCTGGAATTCCTGCTCGATGCCGGCGGCGAATTCTACTTCATGGAGATGAATACGCGTCTCCAGGTCGAGCATCCCGTGACCGAGGCGATCACCGGTCTCGACCTTGTCGAACTGCAGCTGCGGGTCGCGCGTGGCGAGCCACTGCCGGTGAAGCAGCAGGACATCAAATTTTCCGGCCACGCAATCGAGGTGCGGCTGTGCTCGGAAGACGCCGCGCAGGACTTCATGCCGCAGTCCGGCCGCATGGCGCGCTGGCAGGTGCCTGAAGGCATTCGCGTCGAGCACGCGCTGCAATCGGGCGTGGAGATCGCGCCGTTCTACGATTCCATGATCGCCAAGCTGATCAGCCATGGTGCCACGCGCGAAGAGGCGAGGGGGCGGTTGATCGTCGGACTGGAGCAACTGACTGCGCTTGGTGTAACCACCAACCAGGCGTTCCTGATGTCGTGCCTGCGTCATCCTACCTTTGCCAAAGGCGAGGCGACGACGGCCTTCATCGGTGCGCATCGCGACGAACTGCTGGCGCCCTCGGCCAATGCCGCATTCGACGCGGCACTCGCGGGCCTATTGCTCTACGTCACCAATCCGCGCGCGCCGACATGGCGGATCGGCCGGAGTCTGGCGGCGACGTTCCCGCGACCTGCGAAGATCGAGATTGCCGGCCGCACGCTTGAGCTCGAGCTCACCCGCGAGCGCGACGGCAGTTACACTGCCGCCACCAACGGCCGCCGCGACAAATTCGAGATCGACCAGCTCGATATGGACGCCATCCGCTTCCGCCACGACAGCGTGATGGACAGCGCAAAATTCCTGCGGGACAGCGATCGGCTGTACGTTCAGCACCGCGGCATCCCGCTCGCGGTCACAGATCTCACGCTCGCTGCGCCGAAGGCTGCTGTAGTCAACGGCGGCGACGGCAAGGTCCGCGCCGCCATGAACGGCCGCGTCGTGACCGTCCTGGTCAAGCCGGGCGACCGCGTCACATCAGGCCAGCCGGTGCTGACGCTGGAAGCGATGAAGATGGAGCACGTCCACAAGGCCGGGATCGACGGCGTGGTTGCCGCGATCGACGTCGTCGAGGGCGAGCAGGTGACGACGGGCAGGATCGTGGCAGAGATCGGGGCGGGGTAGAGCCGCAGGTGCGGTCTCGTAGGGTGGGCAAAGGCGCAAAGCGCCGTGCCCACCTCCTTTTCATGATTGAGGGATCGTGAGCACGCTCCGCTTTGCCGACCCTCCGGCATCTTCCTCCGCCGCGACGGATAAAATTAAATGATTTCACGAAATTGCCTGGCTTGAAAATCTTATGCGCGACCCAGGTTGAACTTTGTTCATTCCACATCTACAAATAATGAACTATGTTCAATTTTCAGAGGGCCGCATGTCGCGCGCAGATGATTCCGCCCAAGTGACCGCTGCCGTACTCCCATCGGCGTCCCGCCGCCTCTCGCTCGCTGCCCTGCAAGCCCGCGAAAAATATCTGACGGGGGCGCTCGTCGTACTGGCGCTCGCGGCTCTCTTCGGTCCCGCGCTGCCGGCGGCCGGCTGGCACATCCCGCATTTCGTCGACACGCGCCCCTGGCTCGGCATCCCCAACGCCGGCGACGTGCTGAGCAATCTCGCCTTTCTCGCAATGGGCGTTTGGGGCTCCGAGCGATTGCGTGCCCGTCCAGATGCGCCGGTGGGTGCAAGCTGGTTATTCGTGGGATTGATCCTCACGTGCCTGGGGTCAGGCTTCTATCACCTCGACCCCGACCTGCCGCAGCGGCTCGTGGCCGATCGTCTCGGCATGGCGGTGGCCTTCGCGGGCATTCTCGGCATCGCGGCCAGCGAGCGCATCAGCGTGCGTGCAGGCGAGGCGGTGCTGGTGCTGATGATGGTCGCCGGCCTGCTCGCGGCCTGGGTCGCGCGTGAGAATCTTACGCCATGGGTGGTCGTGCAGTACGGCGGCATGGCGCTGGCCTTGGGGCTGGCGTTGACGCGGCCGCGGCCCGGCGCGATCGGTGTGCCGCTCGGCGGCGTGATTGTCTTCTACGTGCTGGCAAAGCTGTTCGAGCTGGGCGATGTGACCATCTTCGAAGCGACCGGGCACCTCGTCTCGGGTCACACGCTCAAGCATCTGGCCGCAGCGCTCGCGGCCTGGCCGGTAATCCGGGCGTTGCGGCCTACTGACCTCGCCCCGTTCCCTCATTGAGCAGGCACGCCACCTGATGCCCGTCGCCTGCATTCATCAGCACCGGGCGCTCGATCTTGCAACGCTCCATCGCAAACCGGCAGCGCGTGTGAAACGCGCAGCCGGACGGCGGATTGACCGGGCTCGGTACGTCGCCGTCGACCAGCGGCGCGAGCTTCTTTGCGAGCGGATTGGCGATCGGCACCGAGGCGAGCAGGGCCTGGGTGTAGGGATGGCGGGGATTGCGGAACAGCTCGTCCTTGTCGGCGATCTCGACGATGCGGCCGAGATACATCACTGCGACGCGGTGGCTGATATGGGCGACCACGGCGAGGTCATGCGCGATGAAGAGGTAGGAAAAGCCGTGCTGCTTTTGCAGGTCGACCAAGAGATTGATCACCTGCGCCTGGATCGAGACGTCGAGCGCCGAGACCGGCTCGTCGCAGACGATCAGGCGCGGCTCCAGTGCCAACGCCCGCGCGATACAGATGCGCTGGCGTTGGCCACCGGAGAATTGATGCGGAAAGTTGCGCATCTGGTCAGGCCGCAAGCCGACCTGCTCGAACAATTTTGCAACGCGCGCCTCCAGCGCCTGGCCGGTCGCAATCCCGTGGACGGCAAGCGGCTCGCCGACGATGTCGCCCGCGGTCATGCGCGGATTGAGCGAGGCGAATGGATCCTGGAACACGATCTGCATCGCCCGCCGATGCGGGCGCAGCTCTGTCTTGGACAGATGCGTGATGTCCTCACCGTCGAGGCGGATCTGGCCTGACGTCGGCTCGACCAGCCGCAGCACGCTGCGCGCCACCGTCGACTTGCCGCAGCCGGACTCGCCGACGAGGCCGAGCGTCTCGCCGGCACCAAGGGAGAACGAGACGTCATCGACTGAATGGACAGTGCCGACTTGCCGGCGCAATACACCGGCGCGCACCGGATAGTGCTTCTTCAGCTCGGTCACTTCGAGCAGCACCTTGCTCATGCCACCTCCGCCACTTCAGCCGCGCGCCAGCAGGCCGCGAGATGGCCACCGCCCCAATCCATCAGCGGCGGATATTCGGCCTCGCAGCGTTTGATGGCGAGCGGGCAGCGCGGTGCGAAGGCGCAGCCCTTCGGCAGCCGTACCAGCGACGGTACGGTGCCGGGAATCTCGTTGAGCCGCGCCGGTGCGGCGACGCCCGCCGCCGGCACCGCCGGGATCGAGGCCATCAATCCGCGCGTATAGGGATGCTTCGGCGCGGCAAACAGCGCCTCGACACCGGCTTCCTCCACCTTCCGCCCCGCATACATCACGATGACGCGCTGTGCGGTCTGTGCGACGACGCCGAGATCGTGCGTGATCAGCACGAGACCGGTGCCGAGCTCCTTCTGCAGATCGAGGATCAGCGCCAGGATCTGCGCCTGGATGGTGACGTCGAGCGCGGTGGTCGGTTCGTCCGCAATCAGCAGCGCCGGCCGGCAGGCCAGCGCCATCGCGATCATCGCGCGCTGGCGCATGCCGCCGGAGAGCTGATGTGGATATTCCTTCGCCCGCCGCGCCGGCTCGGGGATGCGCACCAGCCGCAGCATCTCGACCGCGATATTGCGCGCTTCCTTGGTCGACAAATTCCGGTGCAGCCGCACCGCCTCGACAATCTGGTCGCCGATCCGCATCACGGGATTGAGCGAGGTCATCGGCTCCTGGAAGATCATGGAGATGCGGTTGCCGCGGATCTTGCGCATCTCCGCTTCATCCAGCGCCAGCAGGTCGGTACCTTCCAGCGAGACCGAGCCGCCGACGATGCGGCCGGGCGGATCCGGCACCAGCCGCATCAAGGACAGCGCGGTGACGCTCTTGCCGCAGCCGGATTCGCCGACGATCGCGAGCGTCTCGCCGCGCTTGACGGTGAAGGAGATGTCGTCCACGGCCTTGAACAGGCCGGAGTTGGTGAAGAACACCGTCTTCAGGTTCTTCACGTCGAGCACGAGATCGGATCTTTGTGCCATCAGCCGCGCTGCCGAGGATCGAGGATGTCGCGCAGGGCGTCACCGAACAGATTTGCACCGAATACGGCGAGGCTGATGGCGATGCCCGGGAAGATCACCAGCCATGGCGCGGTGCGGACATATTCGGCGGCGGATTCCGAGAGCATGCGGCCCCAGGACGGATAAGGCTCGGGGATGCCGAGGCCCAGGAAGGAGAGCGAAGCTTCAGTGAGGATGGTCGAGCCGAGCTGGGCGGTCGCCAGCACGATCAGCGGCGCCAGCGTGTTCGGCAGCACGTGGCGGAGCGCGATGCGCACCTCGCTCATGCCGATCGATTTGGCGGCCTCGACGAATGGCTGCTCGCGCAGCGCCAGCGTGTTGGCGCGGGTGACGCGCGCCACCGTCGGGATCAGCGGAATGGCGATGGCAAGGATGACATTCGGCAGCGACGGGCCGAGCGCGGCGGTCATCACCAGTGCCAGCACCAGCAGCGGCAGCGCCTGGAGGATGTCGGAGACGCGCTGGAACAGAAGATCGACCCAGCCGGAGAGATAGCCGGAGGTCAGCCCCACGATCACGCCGATCGAACCGCCGAGCGCGGTCGAGCCGAGGCCGACCGCGAGCGAGATCCGCGCGCCATGGATGATGCGGCTGAACACGTCACGGCCGAACGAATCAGTCCCCATCCAGTGCGCCCAGCTCGGGCGCGCCAATGCGTGCGCGGCATCGACCGTCAGGGGATCATAGCGCGCGATGAAATCGGCGAAGATTGCGGTGAGCACGAACACCGTCATGATGGTGAGCCCGGCCGCGCCCAGCACATGCCGCTGCGCCAGGAACAGCACGCGCCGCCAGCCGCCGGTGGCATGCGCGCCCGCCCGCCTCAGTTCAACGTCGAAGTCGATCGCGGCCAAGCTGATCTCCTAATCCGTGTACCTGATGCGCGGGTCGAACACCGCATAGAGCATGTCGACGATGAAGTTTGCGCTGACCACCACCACCGCGATGAACATCACGAGGTTCTGCACGATCGGATAGTCGCGCCACCGGATCGCCTCGACCAGGAAGCGGGCGACGCCGGGGATGTTGAACACGGTCTCGGTGACGATGAGGCCGCCGATCAGGAACGCCGCCTCGATGCCGATCACGGTGATCACGGGCAGGATCGCGTTCTTCAGCGCGTGGTGATAGTTCACCGCAGCGTCAGACGCGCCCTTGGCGCGCGCGGTGCGGATATAGTCCTGCCGTAGCACCTCCAGCATCGAGGACCGCGTGATGCGCATGGTCAGTGCCGAACTGCGGAAACCGACCACCATCGCCGGAATGCAGTAGGTCGCGAAGGCCTCGCCGATACTCTGCGGATTGGGATTGAAGATCGGCATCTGCCCAAACATGGCGACGGACGCGGTCAGAACCAGCAGGCCGAGCCAGAAAGAGGGCAACGACAATCCGCTGAGGCTCACCACGCGCAAGGCGTAGTCGATCCGCGAGCCCTGCTTGACCGCGCTGATGACGCCAAGCGGAATGCCGATCGAGGCCGAGAACAGCAGCGCCAGGCCGGCGAGCCGCGCGGTAATCGGGATCCGCGGCAGGATCTCCTGAAGCGCGGGCTTCTCCGAGACATAGGAATAGCCGAGATCGCCGTGCAGCAGGCCGCCGATCCAGTGCAGATATTGCACCACCAGCGGCTGATCGATGCCGAGCTGTTTCTCCAAATCGACCTTGTCGGCGGGATCGACATAGCCGGCCGCGGCGAACAGGATGTCGACGATGTTGCCGGGCACGATGCGCAGCAGGACGAAGATGACGACCGAGATCCCCAACAGGGTCACGAGCATCAGGAACAGGCGCCGCACCAGATAGGCAAACATCCTTCGCCCTCCGCGCTCCTAGTTTTCAGCCTGCCGCACTATTTGTCCAGCCACACATCCTCGTAGCGAAATCCGTTATAGGAGCTGTTCGACATGATCGTGATGCCCTTGACATAGGGCTGCCAGCAGGTGCCGGCCCGCGCATGGAAGATGATCGGACGGGCGACGTCCTCCTGCAGCTTCTTGTCGATGTCCCAGACCAGCGGCTTGCGCTTGGAGATGTCGATCTCCTGCGACTGTACGTCGAACAGCTTCTCGATCTCCTTGTTGCAATAGTTGGTGTAGTTCCGCTCCGAACCGCAGGAATAGTTCTCGTAGAAGGACTGGTCGGGATCGTCGACGGAATTGCCGGTCAAATTGAGGCCGAGCATGTAGTCCTTGCGCGCAACCTTCGGGAACCAGTTGGCGGTCTCCACGACATCGAGTTCGCCATCGATATAGATGCTCTTGAGCTGGTCGATCAGGATCACCGCGGGATCGCGATATTCGGCGAGGTTGCGCGTCGAAACCTTCACCGCGAGGTGCTTGTCGGGGCCGTAACCCGCCTTCTGCATCAGCTTCTTGGCTTCCTCGCGGTTTGCGTTCACGTCCTTACCGTAACCCGGAATGGTCTCGAGCTTGTCCTTGGGCATGCCCCAGATGCCTTGCGGCGGCGGCAGCATGGTGCCGCCGATGTCGGCCTGGCCTTCGAACAGGATGTCGATGAAGGCCTTGCGATCGAGCGCGAGCGACATCGCACGGCGGATATCGATGTTGTCGAACGGCGGAGAGCTCGAATTGACGATGATGTTGGTCGAGACGTTGGTCGGCTCGACGACGCAGACCGCGTTCGGCGCCTGCGACTTGATGTCCTTCAGCAGCGGGATGGTGATATGCGTCGGGAACGTCATGTCGAACTTGCCGGCGACGAAGGCGAGAATCGCGGTCGAGCGGTTCGGGATGATGGTGTATTCGATGCCGTCGAGATAGGGCAGGCCCTTCTTCCAATAGTCCGGATTGCGTGTCAGCTTGATCGATTCATTGGCCTTGAACTCGACGAATTTGTACGGGCCGGTCCCGATCGGATGGGTGCGCATGTCCGCCGGCGAGACGTGACAGGGGTAGATCGGCGTATAGCCGGACGCCAGCATCGCCAGCAGCGAGGGCTGCGGCCGCTTCAGATCGAAGGTGACCTCGAAGTCGCCGCTTGGCGAGACGTCGTCGACCTCGCTGTACCAGGCCTTGCGCGGGTTCTGCCGCAGCTTCTGCTGCGACTTGCCCATCAGGAGATCGAACGTGCATTTGACGTCGGCCGACGTGAACGGCTTGCCGTCGTGCCATTTGACGCCCTGGCGGAGCTTGAACGTCAGTTTCTTGTTGTCACTGCTCCAGGACCAGCTCTCGGCGAGCTCAGGCCTGAGTGTATCCGGGCTGTTCTGCGCGATGTGCTGATCGTAGATGACGAGATTGTTGAACACCCCCATGAACGGCACATTGACCGAATAGGTCGCGGCCTCGAGGATGGAGGCATTGGCCGGGCTGTCACGGTGATACATCCGCAGGATTCCGCCCTGCTTGGGCTCGCCAGCGAATGTCGTAGTCGAAAACGCCAGCCAAGACAGCGCCGCCGTCGCGGCGAGCGCCCACACGCTCCGCATCCTCGGTCCTCCCTGGACATTAGTCTCTTGGGCCTTTTCTGGCCTGTTTGTCAGGACGATAGCCGAGGCGCGTGGAGGGAAGCAACCGGCAAGGACTCGCGCTGTCTCGACAATTCGGATGACAGAAGGCCGCAGGGCGTTTCACACTTTCACAATGTGAGAGTGCAGGTGCGAACGGATGGTTCCTGCGCGATGTTGTGCGTTGCTAGCTCAACAGCCTCCGCCGTCGTCCCGGACAAGCGAAGCGCCGATCCGGGACCCATAGCCACGGGGAGGAATTTGGCGAAGATTCGGAGCTGCGAACTCGTGCGACAGCCGCGGCCCGTGGTTATGGATCCCGGACCGGCGCGCGCTCAAGGCGCGCTTGTCCGGGATGACAGTGGAGTTTGCAGGCTCACCCTCACACGATCCGTGACGTCTTGTTCCCCCAGTACCGGTCCCTCAGCAGCCGCTTGTACAGCTTCCCCGTCGGGAGCCGCGGCAATTCCTTCTCGAAATCCACCGAACGCGGCACCTTCTGCCGCGACAGCGACTGCCCGCAGAAGGCGATCAGCTCCTCGGCAAGCGCGGGCCCCGGCATCACGCCGGGCATCGGCTGCACCACGGCCTTCACCTCCTCGCCGAGATCGGCATTGGGCACGCCGAACACCGCGGCGTCCGCGACCTTCGGGTGGGTGATCAGCAAATTCTCGCATTCCTGCGGATAGATGTTCACTCCGCCCGAGATGATCATGAAGGTGGCGCGGTCGGTGAGATAAAGGAAGCGGTCCTCGTCGACATAGCCGACGTCGCCGACCGTGCTCATGCTGCCGTCGGCCGAGCGCGCTTCCCTGGTCTTTTCCGGATCGTTGAAATATTCGAATGGCGATGCCGTCTTGAACCAGACCTGGCCGGGCGTGCCGGTCGGGCATGGCTGCATGTTCTCGTCGAGAATGTGGAGATCGCCGAGCAGCACCTTGCCGACGGTGCCGCGATGGCTAAGCCATTCCTCGCTGTTGCAGGCAGTAAAGCCGAGGCCTTCGGTGGCGCCGTAATATTCGTGGACGATAGGGCCCCACCATTTGATGATGTCGTCCTTGACCAGCGCCGGGCAGGGCGCCGCGGCGTGGATCGCGATCTCGAGTGACGACAAATCGTAGCGCTTGCGCACCTCTTCCGGCAGCTTCAGCATCCGCGAGAACATCGTCGGCACCAGCTGGGTATGGGTGATGCCCCATTGTTGCACCAGCTGGAGGTAACGCTCGGGATCGAAATGTTCCATGATCACCGCGGTGCCGCCCATGCGGATCGTGAGATTGACCGCGGCCTGCGGTGCCGAGTGGTAGAGCGGCGCCGGCGACAGGTAGACCATGCCCTCGCGGTAGTGCCAGAGTTTTATCAGGAAATCGAACAGCGGCAGATTGTGCCTGGGCGGCTCCTCCGGCAGTGGCCGCAGGATTCCCTTCGGTCGTCCCGTCGTGCCGGAGGAATACAGCATCGCGGTGCCGAGCCACTCGTCCGCAACCGGCGTCTTCGGCAGATCCGCGGTGACGTCGGCAAGGCCCACGATGCGGTCGCTCTCGCCGGGGCCGTCGGCGACGATGCAGAGCTTGACGTCGGGGCAGGCCTGAATCGCATCGCGCGCGATGCCGAGCTTTGCCACCGATGTGATCAGGATTTTCGACTGGCTGTTGGTCAGGAGATAGGAGAGCTCGCCCGCGGTGAGGAACGAGTTGATGCAGGTGTAATAGAGGCCGGAGCGCTCGCCCGCGCAGCAGGCTTCGAGATATCTGGAATTGTTCTCCATGAAGATCGAGTAGTGATCGAGCCGCTTCAATCCGTGCTGGCGAAACAGATGCGCGAGGCGATTGCTGCGCGCGTCCAGCTCGCGATAGGTGACGGCCTCGCCAGTCGACGCCATGATGAAGGCAGGCTGAAGCGGGCGCAGGCGGGCATGCAGACCTGGGTACATCAGTCCTCCGGGCGAAATGTCATGCGGCGAGATCAAGGATTTCGCGAATCTGCGCAGGGTTCTCGATCTTGCGCGGATTGCGGGGGATCCAGTTGGTGCGCATCGCCTGTTCGGCAATGCCATCGAAATGCTCGGGCGAGACGCGGACATCGGCAAGACGACGCGGCATGCCGAGCGAGCGGATGAAGGCATCGAGCACGTCGGCGGCGTTGTGGCCGGGAAAGCCCATTGCAGCGGCGACGATCATCTGCTGTTCGGCATTGGCACTCGCGTTCCAGCGCATCACCGCCGGCAGCATGACGCAGGAGGTGTGTCCGTGCGGCACGTCGAACGCCGCGCCCAGCACATAGCCGATGCCGTGGCTCGCCCCCATCGGCACGCCGGCTGCGAGCGCGCCCATCGACAGCCAGGTGCCGATCTGCGCGTCCATCCGCGCGTCGAGATCTTTGGGGTCGGCCTTCACCCGCGGGAGCGCGTCGGCGAGCATGGCGAGACCCTTCACCGATTGTGCGTCGGCGTAAGGATGCGTCTCGTGCGAGCAGATCGCCTCGACGCAATGGTCGATGGCGCGGACACCGGTGGAGAGGAACAGCCATTCCGGCGTGTGCACGGTGATGGCGGGGTCGAGGATGGTCGCGCGCGGCACCGTGAGCGGGTGGCGCAGCATCTGCTTCACATGCGTGCTGCGGTCGGTCACGCCGGCAATCGACGAGAACTCGCCGCCGGCAATGGTGGTCGGCACGCTGATCTGGCGCACTGTTGGCGCGGTCATCTCGGGGGCGACGCCCTTGTGCACGCGGATGCGGTCGATCCCCTCGATCGCGTCGATGCCGTTGGCAAGACAGAGCTGCACCGCCTTGGCCCCGTCGGTGATCGAGCCGCCGCCGACTGTGACGATCAGGTCGGCGTCGACGGCGCGCGCGGCATTGGTGGCCGCGATCACCGCCTCGCGCGGCGTGTGCGCCGGCATCGCATCGAACAGCCCGGCGCAGCGCGGGCCGAGCGCCTGGACGATTTTTGAGATTTCGTCGGTCTGACGGTTCAGCGTGCCCGAGACCATCAGGAAGGCGCGGCTTGTGCCTAGCCGGTCCATTTGGGCGACGATCGCCTCAGTCGCCGGATGGCCGAACACGACCTCCTCGATCGCGCCGTAAACGACACGTCCCTGATGCACGCCTGTCCTCCCCGGACAATTCGTCTTGTTTTGCAAGGAGTAATCTAGCCGAGCCCACAGAGCCCGTCATGTGCGAAGACGCTGGCGCTTTCTTACCCTCTCCTGGAGGCGGAGGGTCGATCGCGCGCAGCGCGAGCGGGGTGGGGTGACGGTCTCTCTACGTCCAACAGTGCCCGTGTGGAGAGATCACCCCACCCCGCATCGCATTCCGCTTCGCTCCATGCGTTGCGACCCTCCCCCTCCAGGGGAGGGTGATGGATGCCGTTGCACCATTGCCAACCTGACGCTGACCGATTGCCGTCGGCACCTATCTCTCCATGTCAACCCGCCATCAGACCAGGGCGTCTCCGGAGCATTGCCCACGTATTGGTCTTGAAGAGTTCATCATTGCCACCCATCTTGTGGCGCCCGCAGGTAAAGGCGTACCCTGTGCTTTCTGCGGGTTTGATGCGAGGGCCTGGGATGAGCGGACCGGATGGAAGCGAGCAATTTGCCAAGACGCACGATTTCGTTTGGCCCAAGCTTCATGCCAAACCCTATGCCAAGCCTTACGCCTTGGCCGGCCTTCTCGCCGCGGCCTTCGCGCTCAGCGGTTGCGGCCAGCCGACCTCGCAAGCGGCCGCGCCGGCGCCCCCGCCGGTGACCGTGGCCCAGCCGGTCAAGCGCACCGTCACCGATTGGGACGAGTACACCGGACGCTTCGAGGCGGTCGAAGAGGTGCAGGTGCGCCCCCGTGTCGGCGGCTTCGTCAACTCGGTCGAGTTCCAGGACGGCGCGATCGTGCATCAGGGCGATCTGCTCTACGTCATCGACCCGCGCCCGTTCGAGGCAGTAGCCGAGCAGGCCGACGGCCAGCTCTCCGACGCGCGCGCCAAGGTGGAACTTGCCAAGCGCGAGCTCGATCGCGGCCTGAACCTGGTGCAGACCAGCGCCGTCTCCGAGCAGGCCGTCGACCAGCGCCGCCAGGCCTTGCAGGCCGCGCACGCCGCCGAGACCCAGGCCGAAGGTGCATTGAAGGCCGCCCGGCTCAACATCGAGTTCACCCATGTCACCGCGCCGATCACCGGCCGCGTCAGCCGCCACCTCGTCAGTCCCGGCAATCTCGTGCAGGGTAGCGATAACGCCTCCTCGACCTTGCTGACGTCGATCGTGACGATGGACCCGATCTACATCTATTTCGACATGGATGAGACCACCTTCATCAAATACAGCAAGCTCTGGTTCGAGGGTAAGCGCCCGAGCTCACGCGACACCGCAAACCCCGTACAGGTGACGCTCGCCGGCGAAACCAAGCCTTCGCATGAGGGCTCGGTCAACTTCCTCGACAACCGCCTCGATGTCTCCACCGGCACGCTGCGCAGCCGCGCGGTGGTCAAGAACACCGATCTGTCGATTCTGCCCGGCCAGTTCGGCCGTGTCAGGTTGATCGGCAGCGCGCCTTACGAGGCGCTGCTGGTTCCAGATGCCGCTGTTGCAACCGACCAGTCGCGCAAGATTGTGTTCGTGGTGAAGCCCGACGATACGGTCGAGGCGCGGCCCGTGGTGCTCGGGCCGCTCGAGGACGGCCTGCGCGTGATCCGCGAAGGGCTGAAGGCCGAGGACCGCGTCATCGTCAACGGCATCCAGCGCGCCCGCGTCGGTGCCAAGGTCACCCCGCAAACCGCTCAAGCGCCGGCCGGTGGCAAGGCTGGTGACAAGCCATGAACCTTGGTCGTCTCTCCATCAACCAGCCCATCCTGGCGATGGTGCTGTCGATCGTGCTCCTGATCGTCGGTGCGCTCGCTTATTCGACGCTGCCGATCTCCGAATATCCGCAAGTGGTGCCGCCGACCGTCGTCGTCACCACGCAATATCCGGGCGCCTCGGCGCAAACCGTGTCCGACACCGTTGCCGCTCCGATCGAGCAGCAGATCAACGGCGTCGAAGACATGCTGTATCTGTACAGCCAGGCGACCTCGAACGGCCAGCTCACCATCACCGTCACTTTCAAGCTCGGCACCGACCTCGACAAGGCCCAGGTGCTGGTGCAGAACCGCGTCGCTATCGCGCAGCCGCAGCTGCCGGACGAGGTGCAGCGCAATGGCGTCGTCACCCGCAAGAACTCGCCCGACATCCTGATGGTCGTGTTCATGCTGTCGCCGGACGACACCTTCGACCAGCTCTATATCTCCAACTATGCGCTGCTCCAGGTTCGGGACCAGCTGCTGCGCATCGACGGCGTCGGCGACATCCAGATCTTCGGAGCGCGCGACTATTCGATGCGGCTGTGGCTCGATCCCGATCGCATCGCCAATCTCGGCCTGACCTCGACCGAGGTGCTGGCCGCGATCCGTGCCCAGAACGTGCAGATTGCCGGCGGCCAGATCGCAGAGCCGCCGATCGCCGACCGCGCATTCCAGCCGAATCTGGTTTTCACGGGACGGTTGAAAGATCAGAAACAGTTCGAGGACATCCTGATCAAGGCCGGCTCTGACGGCCGCACGGTGCGCCTGCGCGACGTCGCCCGTATCGAGCTCGGCGCGCTCGCCTATTCGACCAACAGCTTCCTGCTGCGCAAATCCGCAGTCGCCATGCTGGTGACGCAGCGGCCGGGTTCGAACGCGCTCGCAACGGCCAAGCACATCTCCGACACCATGACGAAGCTCAAGGAGAGCTTCCCGAAGGGCCTCGACTACAACATCGGCTATAACCCCACCGAGTTCATCGCGCAGTCCGTCCACGAGCTGATCAAGACCATCTACGAGGCCATGCTGCTCGTGGTGGTCGTCGTGCTGGTGTTCCTGCAGGGCTGGCGGCCGGCGATCATCCCGATCATCGCGATTCCCGTGTCGCTGGTCGGCACCTTCGCGGTGATGGCGGCGCTCGGCTTCTCCATCAACAATCTCACGCTGTTCGGGCTCGTGCTCGCTGTCGGGATCGTGGTCGACGACGCCATCGTCGTGGTCGAGAATGTCGAGCGACACCTCGAGCACGGCCTTAGTCGACGCGACGCGGCGCTGAAGACCATGGAGGAAGTCGGCGGCGCGCTGGTCTCGATTGCGCTGGTGCTCTGCGCGGTGTTCGTGCCGACGGCGTTCCTCGGCGGCATATCCGGTCAGTTCTTCCAGCAGTTTGCTGTGACCATCGCGGTTGCGACCGCGATTTCCTGCTTCTGCTCGCTGACGCTATCGCCGGCCCTGGCCTCGCAGATTCTCAAGACGCATGAGGAGAAGCGGCCGCCCGCTGCCTGGAATCTGCTCGCGCGCGGCTGGGGCGCCTTCACGGGCGCCTTCAACCGCGTCTTCGAGCGCCTCTCGCATGGCTATGCCGGCGTCGCGAACTTCGTGATCCGGCACTCGGTGGTGATGCTGCTGATCTATGTCGTGCTCATCGGCAGCGCAGGCTGGCTGATCGGGACGACGTCGCAGGGCTTCATCCCCGCGCAGGACCGCGGTTACGTCATCATTTCGGTGCAGTTGCCGGGTGCGGCGTCGCTGGCGCGAACCACCGAGATCGTGCGGGAAATCGAGCGGATCTCGCTCGATACGCCCGGCATCATCCGCGTCGCCGCCTTCGCCGGCTTCTCGGGCGCCACGCGCACGCAGGCGGGGAATGCTGCCGCGCTGTTCCCGGTATTCGACGAGCCCGAGGTCCGTCTGAAGAAGGGCCTGACCGCAAACGCTATCACCGGCGAACTACGAAAACGCCTTGCCGCGATCCAGGGCGCGTTCATCATCGTGATTCCGCCGCCGGCCGTGCCCGGCATCGGCACCGGCGGTGGCTTCACCATTCGCATCCAGGACCGGCAGGGCCGCGGGCCGGAGCTGCTGGCGTCGGCAACCGACGAACTCGTCGCCGCCGCGCGCAAATCGCCCGCGCTCCTTGCCCCCACGGTGTTCTCGCCGTTCTCGGCCAATACGCCGCAGATGTTCGTCGACATCGACCGCACCAAGGCACAGAAACTTGGCGTGCCGATCTCGAACATCAACGACACGATCCAGACCTATTTCGGATCGACCTATGTCAACGACTTCAACCTGTTCGGCCGTACCTATCACGTCACCGCGCAGGCTGATTTCCCGTTCCGGAAAGAGCCTGCCGATCTTGCGCGCCTACGCACGCGCAACGCCTCCGGCGACATGGTGATGCTGGGCAGCGTGGTCGACTTCAGGGACGTCTCGGGCCCCGACCGCGTCGCTCGCTACAATCTCTACGCGGCGTCCGAACTCCAGGGCGAGCCGGCGCCGGGCACGAGCTCGACGACCGCGCTCAACGCCATCAAGAAACTCGCCGACGACACCTTGCCGAGCGGCTTCACCTTCGAGTGGACCGATCTGTCCTATCAGCAGATCAACGGCGGCAATGCCGGCCTCTACGTGTTCCCGATCTGCGTGCTGTTCGTCTATCTCGTGCTCGCCGCGCAATATGGCAGCTGGACCTTGCCGTTCGCGGTGATCCTGATCGTGCCGATGTGCCTGTTAGCTGCCACCATCGGCGTGCGCATCATGGGGCAGGACGTCAACATTCTCACCCAGATCGGCTTCGTCGTGCTGGTGGGATTGGCGGCGAAGAACGCGATCCTGATCGTCGAATTCGCGCGCGACATCGAGAAGGAGGGCAAGCCGCGGCTGGAGGCGGTGATCGAGGCCTGCCGCCTGCGGCTGCGACCGATCCTGATGACGTCCTTCGCCTTCATCCTCGGCGTGTTGCCGCTGGTGATCTCGTCCGGCTCAGGCTCGGAGATGCGTCAGGCCGTCGGCGTCGCCGTGTTCTTCGGCATGATCGGCGTCACGCTGTTCGGCCTGATGTTCACGCCGATATTCTATGTGGTGGTGCGGAACCTGTCGGAAGGGCGGAACGAGAAGGGGGCGGGGGTGGCGGGCTGATTGCTGTGGTCACCTCTGTTTCCATGCCCTCGG
The DNA here is from genome assembly GCF_015291645.1 of Bradyrhizobium sp. CCBAU 53340. NCBI lineage: Bacteria > Pseudomonadati > Pseudomonadota > Alphaproteobacteria > Hyphomicrobiales > Nitrobacteraceae > Bradyrhizobium > Bradyrhizobium sp. CCBAU 53340. The sequence goes on along the minus strand of NZ_CP030055.1, from coordinate 7,581,551 downwards.
TGTCATCCCCGCGAAGGCGGGGGGATCCATACCCCTAGGGAGGAGTGTGGCGCGACACTGTTAACTCCGAGTCTTCGCCAAGCCGCTCCCTGTGGTTATGGGTCGCGGGCTCGCGCTACGCGCGCCCCGGGACGACAGCTCGTTTTGCCGCGACGCCTCCATACCAACGGCCAACACGAAATGGATGGGCATCGCCGGGGTTCTTCACTACACTCCGCGCGATTTCAAAACAGAACACTGCTGGGAGATAAAAGATGAAATCAGCACTTTTGGCCGCTGTCGCGACGTCGGCTCTGTTGTTGGCCGCGCCGGCCTCTGCGCAAGGCGTCAAGATCGGCATTCTCAACGATCAGTCCGGCGTCTACGCCGATTACGGCGGCAAGTACTCGGTCGAAGCGGCCAAGATGGCGATCGAGGATTTTGGCGGCGAGGTGCTCGGCCAGAAGATCGAGATGGTCACCGCCGATCACCAGAACAAGCCCGATCTCGCCACCTCCATCGCGCGCCGCTGGTATGACGCAGACAATGTCGACATGATCACCGAGCTGACGACGTCGTCGGTGGCACTCGCCGTGCAGGACCTGTCGAAGGAAAAAAAGAAGATCGACATCGTGGTCGGCGCAGCCACGTCGAGCATCACCGGCTCTGCGTGCTCGCCTTACGGCTTCCACTGGGCGTTCGACACCCACGCGCTCGCGGTCGGCACCGGCGGCGCGCTGACGAAAGCAGGCGGAGACAGCTGGTTCTTCCTCACCGCCGATTACGCCTTCGGCTACGCGCTGGAAAAGGACACCAGCGAAATCGTCACCGCCAATGGCGGTAAGGTGCTGGGCTCGGTTCGCGTGCCGCTCAATTCCTCGGACTTCTCCTCGTTCCTGCTACAGGCGCAGAGCTCGAAGGCGAAGATCGTTGGCCTCGCCAATGCCGGCCAGGACACCACCAACTCGATCAAGCAAGCGGCCGAATTCGGCATCGTCTCCGGCGGGCAGAAGCTCGCTGGCCTCTTGATGACGCTCGCCGAGGTGCATGGTCTCGGCTTGCAGGCGGCGCAAGGCCTGGTGCTGACCGAAGGTTTCTACTGGGATCATGACGACACCACGCGCGCCTTCTCCGAACGCTTCTTCAAGCGCACCGGGCGAATGCCGAGCATGATCCACGCGGGCACTTATTCGGCGACGCTGAGCTATCTGAAGGCGGTTAAGGCCGCCGGCACCAAGGATACGGACGCGGTCGCCAAGAAGCTGAAGGAGCTGCCGGTCGACGACGCCTTCGCCAAGGGCAAGGTGCTCGAGAACGGCCGCATGGTCCACGACATGTATCTGTTCGAGGTCAAGAAGCCGTCCGAGTCGAAGAAGCCGTGGGACTATTACAAGCAGCTCGCCGTGGTCCCCGGCGACCAGGCCTTCTTCACCGCCAAGGACAGCGGCTGCCCGCTGACGAAGTAGCTGGGCGAGCCAGCGCCGGCGCTCCACTCTCGGTGTCGTCCCCGCGAACGCAGGGATCCATAACCCCAGGGAGAAGTCGCGGCGCGAGCTGGTAACTCCGAGACTTCGCCAAACCACTCCCGGTGGTTATGGGTCCCGGATCGGCGCTCCGCTTCGCTGCGCTTGTCCGGGACGACAGCGGAATGTATGACGCCGCCGTTGCCTCACACCAACTTCAGCACCACCGCCCCCAGCGCCCCCGCCCACAGCGCAATCGCGGCGATGCCCTGGATCGCAAAGCCCGGGCCGCGCTTGGCGGCGGCTTGCGAATAGCCGATGAAGTAGACGATGCGGCCGACGATCCAGACTGCGCCCATCGCTGCCGCGCCGGCGTTGCTGACATAGATCGCGAACAGCCAGAGCGCCGGCAGGAAGATCGGCATCCATTCCAGCGTGTTCATCTGGATGCGGAAGGCGCGTTCGAAATCCGGATGCCCCGACATCGCCGGCACCTTGACGTCGGTCCTGGCGCGCGAGCGTGAGACGTTGATGCAGGTGAAGAAATAGAATGCAATCGCCAGCAGCGTAACGAGGGCGGTGAGATGATACATCGCGAAAAATCCCTTCAAACGGACCGCGCTTCAATAGCCGGTCAGCTCGAGATAGCCAACGCCGTCGTGCGTGCCCGTAAAGCTGATCGGCCCTTCCCAATAGGAGAAGCCGGTCCCCATCCAGGCCTTCGGATTGAGCGGCTTGCAGGCAATCGAGAACGAGCGCGAGGGGATTGCGATCTGCCATTCCACCGGCAGCTTGCGGCCCGCGACCTCGGCTGTCGCCTTCGGACTCATCCGGATATCGCCGCCCGCGATCATCTGCGTCTCGCCGCTGGCGCTGATCCAGTTGCCGAACGGATAATTCTTGCCGTCCTTCTGGCGCAGTCGGTACAGCATCAGCTTGTCGCCGGAGGACAGATGCAGCGACAGCCAGTCCCAGCCGGTTTGATCAGTGTCGAGCGGCTGGCTGCTCCATTCCCTGTCCATCCAGGCCTGGCCTGAGACCTCGACCTTGATGTCGCCGATGTTGAGCGTGCCGCGCGCGCGGTAGAATGGCTGACTGTAATAGTACGACGCCTGCCCGCGCTCGGATTTGCGGCTGTAGCCTCCGTCGCCCTGCAACACCACCGGGCGATCGGCCTCGAGCGTCAGTGCGTAGCTGAAATCCGTACCTGAAGCCTTCAACGTCAGGGGCGACAAGGTCCGATCGTCGGTGCGCTCGGACCCCTTCATCTCCCAATCGTCGATCCACGCCGAAAATGGTTTTGCCTCGACATTGGCCTGACCGATGCCGCCGCGTGAAAACAGCTCGTTGAAGCGATGGGTGTCGGCGCGCGTCACCGCGGCGTGCGCCATCCAGATCTGCTGATTGGCCCAGCCGTCGCCTTGCGGCCCCGGCTTTGCGGCTTGGCGGAATAGCGTCCACTGCAGCCCGCAAGCGGCGCCACTGCCGTCGACGAGGTTCGCCGTCAGATACCACCATTCGATGCGAAACTCCGGATGCGGCCCATGATCGGTTGGAAAGGTAAATGCCTTTCCAGGCGTGACCTTCGCAAAGCCGTCGGCGCTCTCGCCGAGTCCGGCATAGCCCTGCGCGCCGGCGCGGCGCGCGAAAGCAAGAGAGGCGATACCGCCGGCAAAGGCGCGCCGCGAGAGTTTGTCAGCGCTCATTGGCAAACACCTTGACGAGGCTTGCCGGCTGCATCCGCGCCAGCCGCAGCACCGGCAGCAGCGCGGCGAGCAACGAGGCGACCAATGTGACGGCGACCAGCTCGACCAGTTGCAGCGGAAACACGTGGAACGGCAATCGCCAGCCGAACGCCTTCACGTTGACGATCGTAATCAGACACCACGCCACTAATAGCCCGAGCGGCACGGCCAGTAGCGAGGTGAACAGCGCCACCGACAGCGTCTTGGTCAATTCGATCGCGGCAAGGCGCGGCCGGGTGATGCCGATCGCCCAGAGCGGCGCGAGCTGCGGCAGGCGCGAATTCGCCAGCGTCAAGAGGCTGGTCAGCAGCGCGATGCCGGCGACGCCGAGCGTGAAGGCGTTCAGCGCCGAAGTCACCGCAAAGGTGCGATTGAAGATGCGGATCGATTCCGCCTTCACCGTCGCCTGGTCGGCCACGGCGCGATCGTCGAGCGCGAATTGTTTCTGCAGGGCCGCGATCAGGCCGGGAATCTTGTCCCGTGAAACAATCAGCCCGATCCGTGTCTGCGGTGTTTGCGGAAACTGCCGGATCAGCGCCGCGACATTGACCGCGAGCTGGCCCTTGGGATTGCCATAATCGGCATAGATGCCGACGATGTCGAGCTCCCAGGTCCCGCCCGGCGCCGGAACTTCGATGACGTCGCCGACGCGGACGTTGAGCCGGCGGCTGAGCTGCTCGCTGATGAAGGCGGCATTGCCGGGTGCGAGCTGGGTCCAGGCACGCGGTGCGGTCTCCAGCAGCGGCCAGCGCTCGCGATAGAGCGCGTGGTCGGGCAGGCCGAGCAATTCCACCGGCTGGCCCTCAACCTGGGTCTCTGCGCGCCCGCCCGACAGGATTGCCTGAACTTCGCTGCGATCCTTCAGCCAGCTGCGGATCGCGATCGCCTGCGCATTGTCGGCGGCGCTGATATAGACGTCGGCGGCGAGCCGTCCATCGAGCCAGCCGACAAAGGTGCGGCTGAAGGTTTCCACCATGGTGGACACGCCGACATTGACAGCAAGTGCAAGCAGCAGCGCCATCAGGGCCAGCGACAATCCTGACAATTGCTGTCGGCTGTCGGCCCAGAACCACAGTGCCAGCGGACCGCGCGCAAGTCGTTGGCCTGTGAGAAGAAGAATTTCGAGGAACGCCGGCAGGATCAGCGCCGCGCCGAGCATCAGCGCCGCCAGCACGCCAAATCCCGCGATCAGCGATTGCCCGTAGTGAAGCAGCAGAAGCGCGACCGCGAGCACGGCGCAGGCAGCTCCGCTTTGCAGCACCAGCCAGCGAAGCTGCCGCTGCTGCCAGGCGCGCGGCTGCGCGGTCGCCAGCACCGGCATGCGTATCGCCTTGATCAGGCTGGTCGCGGCCGCCACGATCGCGCCTAGAACGCTGATGCCGATGCCGGCAAGCCACCATTCAGGCCGCAGGCTAAGCTGTCCCGGAATCTGCGCGCCATAGAGCCCGCGCAGCGACGCCGCGACGTCGGGCAGCAGCGCACCGGCGATGAAGTAGCCACAGACGAGCCCGATCAGGCCGGCGACCAGCGCCAGCGCGACCAGCTCGACCACCAGCACGCTGTTGACCAGCCGCGCCGAGGCGCCGCAGGCGCGCAAGGTGCGCAGCATCGGCAGTCGCTGCTCGAAGGCGAGGCCGACGGCCGAGTTGACGATGAAGAGGCCGACAAAGAACGACAGCAGGCCGAAGGCGGTGAGGTTGAGATGGAAACTGTCGGTCAGCCGTTCCAGCTCCGTTTCCGCGGTCGGCTCTATCCGTTTTAATCGCTCACCGACGACGCCTTGCAGTGGCGCGGGCTTGCCCTTCGCCTTGCCGATCAAGAGGCGCGAGACCTGATCCGGCTTGTTGAGCAGAAGCTGCGCCACGCCGATATCGACCACCAGCACATCGGGCACGAGCTGGGGCTGCACATGCAGCGGCGGCAGCTTTGCGCCGCTGCTGATCGACGGCATCCCACCTTCGCCCTCGTGCAAATCTCCGAGCGTCTCCTGCGCCACCAGCGTCTGCCCGGGCGCGGCGACGAAGCTGCTCAAATCGGCGGCACCGAGGCGCGGCGCATTGCCGACATCAACAGGCAGCGTCACCGGCTCGATGCCGAGCAGCCGGATCGAGCGTCCGTTGATCTGGACCCGGCCTTCCAGCACCGGCGAGACCGGCCAGCCTGCGCGGCGAAGTCTGATGAACAGGTCTTGCGGGAAGGTTGCCGCGTCGGGCGCGACCAGCGTGGCCGTGCGGACGCCGCCAAACGTCGCCGCCGCGCGGTCATAGGCGGTGCGGGCCTGCTGGTTGATCGCCTGCACGCCGCTCCACAGCGCGGTCGCTGCGATCAGTCCGATCAGAAGTGTCGCGAACTGCATCCCGTGCCGTCGCCAATGGCTGAGCAGAACCGCCAGCACCCACAGCGCGCGCTTCATGCGATCCGCCCCGCATGGAGCACGATGTGGCGGTCGAGCGTGCCGGCCAGATGCAAGCTGTGCGTCACCATCAGGAAGCCGCAACCGGTGCGCGCAACGAGGTCGCGCGTCAGCGCCAGCACGTCGTCGGCGGTGGCCTCGTCCAGATTGCCCGTCGGCTCGTCCGCGAGCAGCAGCGACGGCTTGGTCGCCAGCGCCCGGCCGATTGCGACCCGCTGTTGCTGGCCGCCCGACAATTGCTCGGGATAACGCTTGAGCAGGCCGCCGAGCCCAAGCCGCTCCACCAGCTCTTTCGTCCAGGCCGCGTCATGCCGGCCGGCGATCCGCGCCTGGAAGGCGAGGTTGTCGGCGACCGACAGGCTCGGGATCAGATTGAACTGCTGGAACACCAGGCCGATCCGGTCGCGGCGCAATTCGGCGCGGCCGGCATCGGCAAGCTCGGTGATCTCGGTATCTTCCAGCCGGATAGAGCCGCCATCGGCAGCATCCAGCCCCGCGATGAGGTGCAGCAGCGTGCTCTTGCCGCTGCCGGATTCGCCTGTCAGCGCGACGCGCTCGCCCGCGGCGAGGTCGAGGTCGACGCCGCGCAGCACATGCACCGGCTCGCCGGCCGAGGAGAAGGTCTTTGAAAGATTTCGGATGCTCAGCAAGATCAATTCGCCGGACGGAATTAGCTCAATGCTGCGTAGCACACTTGTCGCGGAAATGCCGGGGTTGCGTTGCCGTTCAAGCCGTTGTTAGCTCGCAAGACGGCCAAATCAATAAGTGCCGACAAAAAGACATACGGGGAGAATGATGAGCGCTCAGGCAACGCCGTCCGCGGCAGTCAAGACGGCAGGGACGTCCAAGGCTACGCCGAAGGGCGCCTGGACCGTCGTTTTGCTCCTCTTTCTCTTGATGGTGGTGAACTTCGCGGACAAGATCGTCGTCGGCCTCGCCGGCGTGCCGATCATGACCGACATGAAGCTCGAGCCAGCGCAGTTCGGCCTGCTTGGCTCCGCGTTCTTCTTCCTGTTTTCGATCTCGGCCATCGTGGTCGGCTTTCTCGTCAACAAGGTGGCGACGCGCTGGGTGCTGCTGACGCTCGCTGTGATCTGGGCGCTGGCGCAGTTTCCGATGGTCGGCACCGTCAGCTTCACCACGTTGTTGATCTGCCGCATCGTGCTCGGTGCCGGCGAGGGTCCGGCCGCCTCGGTGGCGATGCACGCCATCTATAAATGGTTCCCGGACGAGAAGCGCACGCTGCCGACCGCGGTCCTGACGCAAGGCTCGGCTTTCGGCGTCATCCTGGCCGTGCCGGCACTGAACTGGGTCATCGTCAATCACTCCTGGCACTATGCTTTTGGTGCGCTTGGCGTGGTCGGCCTGATCTGGGTCTGCGCCTGGCTGACGCTGGGCAAGGAAGGTCCGCTCGAGGACACGCAGACGCTCGCCGTCAGTGAGCCGAAGATCCCCTACATCCGGCTTTTGACCTCGCGCACCTTCCTCGGCTGCGTGATCGCGACCTTCGGCGCCTATTGGGCGCTGTCGCTTGGCCTGACGTGGTTTACGTCCTTCATCGTCAAGGGACTTGGCTTCTCGCAGAGCGATGCCGGCTGGATCTCGATCCTGCCCTGGGTGTTCGGCGCCACCACCGTGATTCTGACGGGTTGGATCTCGCAGGTGATGATGGTGCGCGGCTACACCACGCGCATGTCGCGTGGCGTGCTGGGCTCCGTGCCGCTGATCATTGGCGGCCTGATCCTGGCATCGATGCCGCATGTCGCGGGTGCAGGTCTTCAGATCGCGCTGCTCGTGGTCGGCGCGGGCCTCTGCGGCGCGATCTACGTGGTCTGCCCGCCGATGCTCGGCGAGTTCACCCCGGCCTCGCAGCGCGGCGCCATCCTCGCGATCTACGGCGCGCTCTACACGCTCTCGGGCATCATCGCGCCCTACGTGATGGGCAAGGTGATCGAGCGCGCCGGCAGCATGATCGACGGCTACATGACCGGATTCACCATCAACGCGGTGATCCTGGTTGGCTCCGGCGTCATCGGCCTGCTGCTGCTCTGGCCGAACACGGAGAGGGCCAGGCTGACCCGCCGCACGATGCCGGCGGAAGCCAGGCTGAAGCGCGCGGTTTCGCCGACGTAAGGCGGGCCGCCAACCTCAATCACACGTGTCGTCCCGGCGAAGGCCGGGACCCATAACCACAGGGAGTGGTTTGAGGCGAAGCTGGCAACTTCGAGTTTTCACAAAACTGCTGCTGCGGCGTATGGGTCCCGGCCTGCGCCGGGACGACACTGAGTGCGTTGAGTAGCTCTCGCGTCTCACGCGCCTAGTTTAATTCACCCCCTGCGCACCCCGGATCAACTTCCCCGGCCTTCGTCCCGTCGCCTCGCCGTGCCGCCGCGTCACCACGCCCGAGACGATCGTGGCCTCATAGCCGTCGACATCCTGCAACAGCCTGCGACCGCCGACCGGCAGGTCGTAATGCACCTTGGGCGGATGCAGGTGCAGGCGGTCGTAGTCGATGACGTTGACGTCGGCCTTGTAGCCCGGCGCGATCAATCCGCGATCGGTCAGTCCCACCGACAGCGCGGTCTTGCGCGACTGCGCCGCGACCACGAAGGGGATCGATAGTTTCTCGCCGCGCGTACGGTCGCGCGTCCAGTGCGTCAGCAGATAGGTCGGGAAGCTGGCATCGCAGATGATGCAGCAATGCGCGCCGCCGTCGGACAGGCCGGGCACCGATTGCGGATCCATCAGCATCTCGCGCGTCGCATCCAGATTGCCGTCGGAATAGTTGAGGAACGGCACGTAGAGCATGCCGCGGCCCTCGTCCGACAGCGTCACATCGTAAGCCAGCTCCTCAGGCTGACGCCCCTGCTTGCGCGCCTGCGGACCCAACGCGTTCTCCGGCGGCTGCTCGTAGTCGGGGGGATCGCCGAGCAGAAACATCTTGTCGTAGTTCGGGCGGAAAAACAGCGGATCGTCGGTCGACGTTGCCGTCTCGCCCAGGATCGCCTTGCGCACCTCGCTCTGACGCAGCCGCGCCAGCCGCTCCGGCAATGGGAGATGCGCGATCGCCTTGTAGCTCGGATGGGTCTGGAACGGGTTGCGCGACAATTCGAGCCCAAGCAGGAGGCCGACCGGGCGCGCCGCGATCTGCGCGGTGATGGAGAGGCCGCGCTTGGCGGCTGCATTGATCTCGTCCAGCGTCTGGCGCCAGCGGTTGGGCGATCTGTCGTTCTGGGTGATCGAGAACGAGATCGGGCATTTCGTCTGGTCGGCCACCCTCAGCATCATCGGCAGATCTTCGTGGATGGTGGAGAGATCCAGCACGAATTGCAGCACGCTGCGGCCCTGGCGGTGCATCGCGCCGGCAATCGCGGTGAGCTCGTCCTCGCCCGCCTTCAAGGTCGGCGTGAAATCGCCTGTGGAGGTGCGGTGGTTGAGCGTGCGCGAGGTCGAGAAGCCGAGCGCGCCGGAGCGCACGGCGTCTGCCGCAAGCTTTGCCATCGCCGCATTGTCTTCGGCGGTGGAGGGATCGCGGCGCGCGCCGCGTTCGCCCATGACATAGACCCGCAGCGCCGCGTGCGGCAGTTGCGCACCGACATCGATGTCGAAATCGCGCTTGCTCAGCCAGTCCATGTAGTCAGGAAAGCTCTCCCACGCCCAGGGGATGCCGGCGCTCAGGACAGGCTCGGGAATGTCCTCGACGCCCTCCATCAGCTGGATCAACCTGATGTGGTCAGCAGGCCTGCACGGCGCAAAGCCGACACCGCAATTGCCCATGATCGCGGTGGTGACGCCGTTCTGCGAGGACGGTGTGATGTCCCGGCTCCAGGTGACCTGCCCGTCGTAGTGAGTATGAACGTCGACGAAGCCCGGCGTTACCAGCTTGCCGCGCGCATCGATCTCCTCGCGACCCTTGGCGGCGACCTTGCCGACCTCGCTGATCTGGCCGCCGGTGATGGCGACGTCAGCCTCGAACAGCTCGCCGCCATGGCCGTCCGCGACGGTGCCGCCGCGGATCACGAGATCAGGGGTGTTCATGCGTTTCTTCCCGGTTTGGTTTGTTTGTTGTTGTGCTCTGACTTTATCGGCTCGTCGTACCGGACAAGCGCGCCCTTAAGCGCGCGCAGATCCGGGACCCATAACCATAGGGCGAAGTTTGGCGAAGACTCGGAGTGACCAGCTTCGAGCCGCAACTTCTCCCTGTGGTTATAGGTCCCGGCCTTCGCCGGGACGACAGTAGAACTCGTAGCTACGCCTTGGCTTGCGTCTTCCGTTCCGTGAACGGCGACAGCACGACCGTGGCGACCATGAAGATCACCGACGCTCCGAACACCCAGTGCGGCGCGCTTTGATCCATGATCCAGCCGAACAGCAGCGGCGAGACGATGCCGCCGAGATTGAAGCCGGTGGAGACGATGCCGAAGGCACGTCCTGCAGCGCCGGCAGGCGCCGCGTTGCGCACCAGCATGTCCCGCGACGGCGCGATCACGCCGGAGAGAAAGCCCGCGGTCGCCATCGTGGCGGTGAGCGCCCAGCCGGGCAGCGTCACCAGCGCGATCAGCAGGACGATGGCGGCATTCGCGGCAAAGCAGGCGGCGGCAACATAGCCATGGCGCTCGGTGTGGTCGGCGAGGAAGCCGCCCGCGAGCACGCCCGCGGCGCTGGAGCCGAGAAACGCGGTCAGCATGACGTTGGCCGAGGAATAGGAGGCGCCGTAGCCGCTCATCAGCGCGACCACGCCGAAATTGTTGATGCCCGCGACCGACAGGCTGAGCAGCATGAACAGCACGGTGAGTGCGATCAGGGCCGGCGTGATGACGGCCTGCTTCGGTGCGTTCTCAGCGCCGGGCTTGGCCTTGTGAGCACCGGCATCGGGAATGCTCATGACAATCAGCAGCAGCGCGACCAGCACGCCGATCGCGCCGGACGCGATCAGTGCGCCTGTGCCACCGGAGACGGTCACGAGTGCGGCCACGATCGCCGGTGCCACGGCGCCACCGAGAAAGCCGGCGAAGGTGTGGACAGAGAAGGCGCGGCCCATGCGCGCCTCGTCCATGTGCTCGGCGAGGATGGCGTAATCGGCGGGATGATAGACGCTGTTGGCGAGGCCAAGCAGCACGGCGCAGGCGATCAGCGAGGCGTAGCTCAGATGCAGGCCGAGCATGACAAGCGCGAGCCCGCCGAGCACGAGGCCGCCGAGCAGGATCTTGCGCGCGCCAAAATGGTCGACGAGATAGCCGGTCGGCGCCTGCGTCAGACCGGAGACGACAGCCGATACGGTCAGCGCGAAGCCGAGCTCGACATAGCCGACGCCGAGCTGAACCTTCAGGAATGGAAACAGCATCGGCAGGACCAGCAGATGGAAATGGCTGACCCAATGCGCGATCGAGATCCCGGTCAGCGTGCGCAGCGCGCTGTCCGCCTTGCCTTGTTGCGGTGCGGCGAGAACGTCGGCCATCGCAGTTCCGTTTTGCGTCCCAAGAGAGGTGCAAAATATCGGGGTGTCAGGTTGTTTGTCCATGAACGCAGGCGCATGGCAGGTAACGCGGGTGGGGCGCGAGTAGGAGTGAGGGCGTCACGATGCTTCCACATCGTCGTCCCGGCGTAGGCCGGGGCCCATACCGCGTGATCCCTCGATTGTGATAGGTCGTCATTCCGAGCGTCGAGCCTTCGCCAAATTGCGACCTGGGGTTATGACGGCGGTGTGCGTGGCTAGCCGTCCCTCACAGCGGCTCGTCATCATTCCCGTAACGATCCCGCTTCGGCGTGGCGATGTCGCCGTCCTCGTAGTCCTCGTCGGTGTCGCGTGGCGGCTCGGGCCTCTTGGCCTTGTCATCCACCGCCTTCGGCGGCTCGCTCGGGTTGGCAGTCTTGTTCCCGATTTTGATCATGGCTGTCCCGGATGGTGATGCATCATCCGCTTCTACTCACAAAATCTATGCGGTTCGTGACCCATCTCAAGGCCGCCACGAAGCGGTCAGTGTACCACCGGCCCGCCTGCCTTCTTCCAGGCATCGATGCCGCCGGCGATATGAGCGGTGTTGGAAAGGCCGGCTTCCTTGGCCGCCGCAACCGCCATCGCTGAGCGCTCGCCGAAGGCGCAGAAGAACACGACGCGGCGCCCCGTTGCGGCAGCGACCTCGCGCAGCATGCCGCCGGGCTTGAGACTCTCCTCGACTGACGGATAGGGCGTGTGCAGCGCGCCTTCGAGCATGCCGTGCTTCATCCGCTCGTTGCTCTCGCGCAGATCGACCAAGAGGATGTCGGGCCGGTGCAGCGAGCGGATCGCTTCGACCGCGCTGAGCGCGCGGCCTTCCTTCTCCAGCTCTTCCTGATGCAGGCCGACCCGCATGTTGGCCGGTACCGCGACGTCCATCATCTTCGGGTTGGGCAGCTTCAGGTTCGCCATCAGCTCGATATATTCGTCGACCGAGCGCACCTGGAGCCGCGGATTGTAGCGCTTCTCCTCGCCGATGGTGGAGACGGTGTCGCCTTTGTAGTCATGCGCCGGGAACACCATCGTCTCGTCCGGCAGCTTCAAGAGGCGATTGAAGATCGAATCATATTGCGCGCGCGACGAGCCATTCTGGAAATCGGTGCGGCCGGTGCCGCGGATCAGAAGCGTATCGCCGGTGAAGACGCGGTCGCCCATCAGATAGGAATAGGAATCGTCGGTATGCCCCGGCGTATACATCACGTCGAGCGACAGGCCCTCGATCGTCACCTTGTCGCCGTCGGCGACGCGCATGGCCACCACGTCGGCCTTGGTCTGGTCGCCCATCACGGTCATGCAATGGGTGCGGTCGCGCAGCTCGCCGAGCCCGGTGACGTGGTCGGCATGCAGATGGGTGTCGACCGCCTTGACCAGCTTGAGGTCGAGCTCTCGCAGCAGCTGGCAGTAGCGGTCGACCTTCTCCAGCACGGGATCGAGGATCAGCGCCTCGCCGCCGGCGCGGCTGGCGAGGACGTAGCTATAGGTGCCCGAAACACTGTCGAAGAGCTGGCGGAAGATCATGGCAGGAACCCGGCGTAGACTGGTTTCGAGGATTCTACTACGCCGGGGGGTGGGAAGAGAAGTAATTCACTGCGTGGAGGAGAAGATTTAGAAGATTTTTGTTGTGTGGAGTCAGGTGTCCGGAGTGTGGTTGGGCCGGTGCCCGTTCCACAAATTCAGTGTCGTCCCCGCGCAGGCGGGGACCCATAACCACAGGACGTGGTTTGGCGAAGACTCGTGGGTGTCAGGTTGCGTGGCCACCCCGCCTTGGGCGTATGGATCCCGGGTCTGCGCTTCGCTTGCCCGGGATGACAGCGAAGTTGTGGTGAGGCTTACGGCCTCACCAATGTGTACCCATTCTCCGCCAGAAACAGGATCTGTCCCACACCCACCTGCACCGGAGTCGCCGCCGGGATGAACTCCGGGCGCTTGCCGGTCTCGCGCTCGATCGTGTCGACGGTGTTGAGGCAGATGTCGAAGCGCACGCCCTGCGCGATCAGGCTCTCGACCTGCTTGCGGCGCTCGCTGGCTGACAGCAGCAGCTCGATGCCGGGACCGAAGGCGACGACCTCCACGGCGATCTTGTCGGGGTCGTAGGCCTTCAGCAGGTTGTTGGCGACGCTCAGCACCAGCGCCTGCTTCTTCGCATCGCCGTCGGACAGCTGCAGCACGACCTTGTGCTCGGCGAACGGCTTGTCCTGGAGCGGCGCTTGCTGCGCAAGAGCGAGCGGCATCGCCGCCCATGCAAGCAGCGTCAGCAGCATCGCGCGAAAAATTTGCGGCCGCATCATCCCTATCCTGCAATGCCCGGATTGCCGTCGACGCCTTTCAGCGTGACGCCGCTGCCGAGCCGCTCCGGAAGCATCCGACCCGAGCGCAGATATTTGGCCAGCACGTCCCATACCGGCGCGCCGTGCTGGCCGTTGACCGAGGCCCAGCCTGCGACCTTGTAGTGCCTGCTGGCGCCGAGCGCCTTGCCGTTGTCGAGCTTGAGCTCGGAGATGCGGCTGCCGATCGCATTGGTCGGGCTGCAGACATAGCTGAGCCCGCCGGCGCGCACCATGTCGCCGCCTTGCTGGTGATAGGGATCGGCATTGAACAGATTGTCGCAGACGTCTTCCAGCACGTCCTTGATCTCTGCGCCGGTCATCTCCTGCACATAGGTCTCGGGATAGGTGATCGCGGTCTCGGCGAGCAAATCCTCCATGGTCAGCGGCTGGCCGGACAGAGCGGTGAGGCCCCAGCGGAAGCCGGGCGACAGCGCGATCTCGGCGTTGAGCTCGGTACGCAGCGCCGTGCAGATCAAATCATCGATGGGGCCGGCGAAATTGTCGCGGCGGTAGAGCAGGCGATCGGGCGTTGCGATCTTCTCCGACCAGTCGGTCACAACAGGCGCGCGCAGCCTTCCGATCAGCTCGGCCATGACAGGATCAGGCTTCAGCAGCTCGGAATAGACAGGCAGCAGATGGTATCTGATGTCGCCGACCTTGCCCTTGTCGAGCGCGAGATCGAGCACGGCCAGGAATTTACCGTTTGAGCCGGCGTTGGTGACGAGCGTCGTACCAGCCGCGTTCTTCACGGGAATGGGCTGCGGCACGGCGTCATGGGTATGGCCGCCGAGAATGACGTCGATGCCGGTGACGCGGCTTGCGAGCTTGAGGTCGACATCCATGCCGTTGTGCGACAGCAGGATCACCGCATCGACCTTGTCGTTGCCGCGCAAGGCATCGACATGCTTTTGCAGCTCTTCCTCGCGGATGCCAAACGTCCAGTTCGGCGTGAACCGCTTGGGATGTGCGATCGGCACGTAAGGAAAGGCCTGGCCGATGATCGCGACACGGTGGCCGCCGAGCTCCTTGATGATAGATGGCTTGAACACGCGTCCCGTCGTCTTGTCGAAGGCAGGCGCGTCGTTGAATGCCGCTTCCTCGGTCAGGAAGACGTTCTGCGCCAGGAACTCGCCCTTGAAGTGGCCGAGATTGTCGCGGAGCGCCTGCTCGCCATAGGTGAATTCCCAATGTCCGGTCATCGCCTCGATGCCGAGCAGATTGGCGACCTCCACCATGTCGCGGCCCTGCATGAGGTTGGCGAGGCCCGTGCCCTGCCACAGGTCGCCGCCGTCGACCAACATGGCATGCTTCGCGCTGACATCCGCGCGCAAGCGATCGATCAACGTCTTCAGATGCGCGAAGCCGCCGAGCTTGCCAAAGCGGCCGGCGGATTTCTCGAACTCGACACAGGTGAAAGCATAGGCATCGGCGCTGTCGGGCCGGATGCCGAAGTGCTCCAGGAAGGCGCGGCCAACCAGATGTGGCGGCCGTCCTGCCATCTCGCCGACGCCGATATTGACGCCGGGCTCGCGAAAATAGACGGGGTTGAGCTGCGCATGCGTGTCGGTGGTGTGCAGGATCCGCGCGTTACCGAAGCGCTCGATATCGTAGATGCTCGCGGTCTCGGCACCGCGCGCAAGTCGCGGCAGGCTGAGCGAGGTGGCGACAGCGGCTGTGCTCTTCAGGAAATCGCGGCGGCGGATCGCCATCCAAATTTCTCCGCGCCTCTCAACGGCAGCTCGACGGTTCCATGGCGCTTCAGCTTAGCGGATTTCCATCGCCTTCCAGGCTTCTTTTTCGGACGTCGCCTGGACAATCGACGCCTTCGCCAACGCTTCGGCCTCCCTGGCGGCGGTCACGGCGCGGTCGAAATCGCCGCCATCGCCCGCCTTCTTGGCGGCAGCCAGCGCCGAGATGGTCGTGGTCCACTGGTTGCGCATGCCGGTGGCCTCCCTGGTCGCAGCTTCCGCGGCGGCATAGGCCGCCTTGTAGTCCGCTTCATTTGCCGCGTGCGCCGCCGGCGCGAGGCTCATGACCAGCAACATGGCCAGGGTCAGTGACTGCTTCATGGCCGGGCTCCCGGTCCCGAGATCGGCAGACCGTTGGCGACGTAGGACAGGAAATACTCGACGTCGCGATATTCGTCCGCCTGCGGCTCCAGCGGAACCGCACGGGTCTGGCTGTTGCAGGTCATCAAGCGCCGGGTGGTGGTCCCCATGCCGTTCCATTCGGAGCGGTAGATCGGCATCGCATTCAGGATGCCGAGCGCCGGTGCCAGGATTTCGGCGCGGATGCGCTGGCCCGGGCTCTGCACATGGCAGCTCGCGCAGGAGAAGTTCAACTGGCCGCGGCGGGTGTAGAAATAGCGCTTGCCGTTCTCGAACGCCTCGAGCGCGCGCGGATCATCGGGGATCTTGATGTCCATCGGCTTGCCGCGCGAGGTGAAGGCCATGTAGGCCGTCAGCGAGGCCATCTCGTCCTTGACGTAGGAATAGGGCGCTTCGCCATTGGCCTGGCGGCAGCGGTTGAGCGCGAGCTCCAGCGTGACGACCTTGCCTTCCTTGGTATCAAAATAAGGATAGTTCTGGCGAATGCCGATGCCGCCGTTCGGGAAGCAGTCGGCATAGGTCTTGCCGTTCTTGAACGGCGTCGCAAACATCTCCTTGCCGGCGTCGAGCGAGAATTCGTAAGGCGGGAATTCTTCCTTCTCCTGCCACTGCCGTTTCATGTCCTCGTTCATGGAATAAGGACCGTTGACGAAATCCTCGTGCTTCACGTCAGGAAACTTCTGGAAGAAGAAGTTCTGGAACGCCTTGGCGTCAGCGACGGGATCGACCTTGTCGGCTGCGATCACGCGCGGAGTGGCAAGCGCCAGCGCGACGCACGCCGAGCCGAGCAGGAGAAGGATGCGCGGCTTCATCACGCGATCTTCGCGGTGGTCTCGTCGGACGCACCCTTGTTGTCGGTCCAGGAGATCTTGAGATCGTCGCCCTTCTTGGCGCCCTTGAAGCTGAATTTGACATAGGGGTCCTTGGAAATCGCGGTGCCCCAATTGGCGCTGAAGACCTCCCTGCCGTTACATTCGAACTTCAGCTCCTGGATGTAATGCGCAGGGATCAGCTCGCCCTTGGCGTCCTTGATGAGGCCGGTATCCATGGGGTGCTGGATCAACGTCTGCACTTCGGTGACGTCGCCGTTGGATGTTGCGCGGACGCGAATGCTGGATGCCATGATTGTTCTCCTTCGCGCTTAGCCGCCGCAGCCGCCGACGGTGACCTTCACTTCCTTGGTTGCGCTGTAGAGCTTGCCGTCGGCTTCCACGATCGCGGTCACGTTGCTGGTCTTCGCCATCTTCAGGCGGTTGGCGACAGCGGGAATCGCACCGTCGGGAAATTTGTAGGACGCCGCGAGCGCGAACGGGTTCTCGGCGACGAAGAACGAGATCGAGGTGACCTTGTCCAGCGTCGTCGTCACCGACACCGGCACCACCGCGCCGTTCTCGGCGATTTCCGGCGCGTCGAGCTTGACCTTGTCGGAAGGCTCGGCGGGCTTGCCGTAGAGCGCCTTGATCGCATCCGCCTCGTTCTTCAGCTTGAACGCTTCTTCCGGATATTTGTCGTTGGCTGCGGCGCGCGCCGGTGCGAACGGCAAATTGCCGAGGCCGATCAGCGCGACCGAGACGGCACCCTGAAGGATCAGGCGCCGGGTCGGATGAATGGCGGTGGTCGTGGTCATCGAAGGTCTCATCTTGGTTTTCCCGGGCCCGCCGCTACAGCGTCTGCAGGAAATCAACGATCGCGTTGATCTCCTGCTCAGTCAGGATTCGGTTGCGGCCGAATGGCGGCATCATGGTCTGCGGATTGCGTTTGGTCTCGTCGAACAGGATCGCGGCCAGCTCGCTGCGGTCGGGGTATTTTGCCTTGAGGTCCTTCAGCTCGGGCCCGATCGTTCCAGGCAAATCGCCACCCTTGATGACATGGCAGGTCAGGCAATTGCCCTTGCCGCGGTCGAAGGCGAGCTTCTGGCCCTCGGCAACAGTCGATTGCGCCCATGCCGGACGCGCGGCAAGGCCGGCAAGGCCGGCGAGGGCGACCAGCGCGAGGAGCAGGGCGGGCTTGCTAGGAAAAGCGGTCAAGACGACGTTCCGAGGCGTTATATCTGGGATCTCGTTCGCAGAAATATAGGTGCTCAAAGCACAAAGGACATGCCCTGACAATCAAGACTATGCAGGGCGCAAAATGGCGTTAATATCTTCCGCATTGCAACTGAAGAGAATGATCGTTCATCAAGCTGACTTTGTTCGGGACGTTTGGTCCTTGTTCGGGTTTTCGTCTGCTTTCTGGTTTTTCGGGGACATCAATTGGCTGAATATGTCGTTGAATTCGGCAGGGACGGCGGGAGGGTCGAGCCTGACGGCCGGCTCGATGCGCCTGCCTTCCATCGCAATCACGAACCGCTGTGGGGCGCGCTTGCAAAGCATCTCATGGGACGATTGGGCGACGTGGTCGAGGTCGGTAGTGGAACCGGCCAGCACGTGGTCCATTTCGCCCGCCACACCCCCGATCTCGTCTGGTGGCCGAGCGATCTCAACCAGCGCCACGTGAAGAGCATCGAGGCCTGGCGCGTGCATTCGGGCCTGACAAACATCCGCAGCCCCTTGCGAATCGATCTGTCCGATCCCGACTGGTGCCCGGAGATGACGAATGGACAGGGGCCGAAGGATCTTGCGGCCGTGTTCTGCGCCAATGTCATTCACATTGCGCCGTGGGCTGTGGCCGAGGGCCTGTTCGCCGGGGCGGGCCGCTATTTGCGGTCCGACGGCGAATTGTTCCTCTACGGCCCGTTCAAGCGCGACGGCAAGCACACCGCGCTGAGCAACGCGGTGTTCGACACCTCCTTGCGCGAGGGCAATCCCGAATGGGGCGTGCGTGACCTCGGCGATGTCGAGACGCTCGCGCGCGGTGTCGGCCTCCGCCTGATCGATACGATCGAGATGCCAGCGAACAATCTGACGCTGGCGTTTGCGCGCGGGTAGGTCGTCATGCCCGGGCTTGTCCCGGGCATCCACGTTCTTCGTGCGGCAAGGTAAGACGTGGATGGCCGGGACAAGCCCGGCCATGACGAAGTGGAAGCGTCAGCGCCACAAGGCGCTAGCTTTCATCGACCCACCCGATCTTCTCCTTCAGGAACTGAAAGCCGAGCACCTGGAAGCTGGCGCGCTCCTTGTTGTCCTTGCCATAGCCGTGGCCGCCGGCGGCTGGCTCATAGAACCAGGCCTCATAGCCCATCGCCTGGAGCTTGGCCGCCATCTTGCGCGCGTGGCCGGGATGGACGCGGTCGTCGCGCCGTGTCGTGGCGATCAGGATCGGCGGATAAGACTGGCCGGGCTTTGCGTTGTGATAGGCCGAGTAGGTCTTCAGCCATTCCCACTCGTCCGGCTTGTCGGGGTCGCCATATTCGGCGATCCAGCTCGCGCCCGCGAGCAGCTTGGTGTAGCGGCGCATATCGATCAGCGGGATGGTGCAGAACAGCGCGCCGAACCGTTCGGGATAGCGCACCAGCATGTTGGTGATGAGGATGCCGCCGTTCGATCCGCCCTGGGCCGCGATGCGGCTTGCGCTCGTCACGCCGCGGCGGACGAGATCGGCGGCGACGGCTGCGAAATCGTCATGCGATAGCTTCTTGCCGGCGTAGCGGCCGGCATCGTGCCAGCGCGTGCCGAACTCGCCGCCGCCGCGCAAATTCGCCTGCACAATGGTGCCGCCGCGCTCCAGCCAGAGCTTGCCGAGCGATGAATTGTACTCCGGCTTCACGGCGAGGCCGAAGCCGCCATAGGCGGTCATATAGACCGGCGCATCGCCTGACACGCCGGCAGGGCCAGTCTGCACATAGGGAATCCGCTCGCCGTCGACAGAGATTGCCTCGTGCTGCGTCACCACGAGACCGTCGGCATCGAACGTCTTCGGCTCCTGCTTCAGGACAACAGGGCTTTCGATATCGCGTTCGATCAGCATCAGCGACGGCGGCGTCAGCGGGTCCTGCACATTGGCGAGCAGGTCGCCATTGCTTTGGGATTCGTGGCGGTCGAGGCTCCAGACATCGACCACGCCGATCTCGGGAAGCCCTTGCAGCCGATGCTTGCTCCAGTCTGATGCCGATGGCGTGCAGATCTCGAACACCGGCCGTAGCTCGTCGAGGATCGAAAGCACAAGCTTGCCGCCGGTCCAGAAGAAGCCCTGCAACGCCCGCCGCGGCCCCGGTTCGAACAGCACCGTGAAATCGCGACGTCCTGCCAGGAACGCGGAGAGAGACATGCCGAGCATCGCGTCGGCAGTGTAGGTATGTCCCGCGACCGACCAGGCCTTGCGTGGCTTGACCGAGAGCCAGTCGCCATGGACCTGCATCCAGACGTTGCTGGGCAGGTCGAGCTTCGTGGTTGCGCCGGATGCGGTGCCGAGCGAGGAGCTGAAATTGAAGAAGTCCGACTGGTCGATGAACCAGACGCGCTGTGGTGCCACCGTGTCGTCGACATAGCTGTACACCCGCATATGGTCGGCGGTCGTCTCGACGATCACGGCGGCCTGCTCGACACCGGTCCCGCGCCGCCACAGCCGCACGGTTCTCGCGTAACCGGACGTCGTCGCCATGCCCTCGCCAAGGGCGCTCGACAGCAGCAGCGTGTCGGCATCGACCCAATCGACGCTGCTCTTGGCTTCCGGCAGGACGAAACCATCCGCGACGAATTGCTTCGTCGCGATATCGAACTCGCGCAAGGTGACGGCGTCGCTGCCGCCGCGCGACAAACTCAGGATGACGCGCGTACTTCCGGCCCGCGTGGATGCCCCGCCGAAAAGCCAGTCCGCGCCTTCAGTCGCGGCGAGCTGATCGATATCGAGCAAGATCTCCCAGGCCGGCTCGGTCTTGCGAAACTCGGCAAGCGTCGTTCGCCGCCACAGGCCGCGCGGGTTCGCCGCGTCCTTCCAGAGATTGTAGAGAAAGCCGTCGCGACGACTGACATAGGGGATGTTGTCGGATCGGTCGTAGATCGCCGCCAGGATATCGCGGTCGCGGTCGAACGCGGCGCCGCCGAATTCTTGCAGCGTCAGTTGATTCTGCCGCTCGACGAAATCGAGAGCGCGGGCGCCCTCGATCTCCTCCAGCCAGAGCCAGGGATCGTCGTCGGGAGCGCTGAGCGTGGGCCGGTCACTGGTGGACATGAACGAAACTCCCAGAAAATCGCGGCGGATAGGATTTGATCGAGCGCAAGCCGTCAAGAGCGAGAGCCGGTATCATTAATTTGATTGCGTCAGAGGCATGGCCTGCGCCCGTTTGCGCCGGTTGCCCAGCCCTTCCAGTCGCTCCATAGTGCCAGGAATCAACGAGTTTTCCGGGCGCAAACGCCGATGCTAGACGTGACTTCAGCCAACGAGATTGCCAACGATAGCCGCGTGCGTGGCAATGTGGTGCGCCTTGCCGCGGCGCAGGCGCTGACCGGCGCCAACTCGGCGGTGATCTTTGCTACTGGCTCGATCGTCGGTGCCACGCTTGCACCGGACATGTCGCTCGCGACCGTGCCGCTGTCGATGTACGTCGTCGGGCTCGCCGCCGGCACGCTGCCGACAGGGTCGATCTCGCGCCGCTTCGGCCGTCGCTGGGCTTTTGTGATCGGCACCGGCTGCGGCACGCTCACGGGTTTGCTCGGCTCATTCGCGATCCTGCACGGCTCGTTCGTACTGTTTTGTCTCGCGACCTTTCTCGGCGGCCTTTACGGCTCGGTGGCGCAATCCTATCGCTTCGCCGCCGCCGACGGCGCCAGCGCGGCCTATCGGCCCAAGGCTGTCTCGTGGGTGATGGCGGGCGGCGTGTTCGCCGGCGTGCTCGGTCCGCAGCTCGTGCAATGGACCATGGACGTTTGGTCGCCCTATCTGTTCGCCTTCAGCTTCCTGGTGCAGGCCGCCGTTGCGCTTGTTGCGATGGGCATCGTCGCCGGCGTCGATATGCCCAAGCCCGCACCGGCTGATCTGCATGGCGGACGGCCGCTGCTCACCATCGTGACCCAGCCGCGCTTCATCGCAGCCGCTCTGTGCGGCGTCATTGCCTATCCCATGATGAACCTGGTGATGACCTCGGCGCCCTTGGCCATGAAGATGTGCGGCCTCAGCCTCAGCGACTCCAATTTCGGCATTCAATGGCACATCGTCGCCATGTACGGGCCGAGCTTCTTCACCGGCGCCCTGATCGCCCGGTTCGGCGCACCGAAGGTTGTTGCTGCGGGCCTGCTGCTGGAAGCCGGCGCGGCCACCATCGGTCTATCAGGCATCACCGCGATGCATTTCTGGGCCACGCTGATCGTGCTCGGTGTCGGCTGGAACTTCTCCTTCATCGGCGCCTCCGCCCTGGTGCTGGAGACCCACCGGCCGCAGGAGCGCAACAAGGTTCAGGCCTTCAACGATTTCCTGGTGTTCGGGATGATGGCGGTCGGCTCGTTCTCCTCGGGGCAATTGCTGGCCAATTACGGCTGGTCCGCGGTGAACATGGTGGTGTTCCCGCCTGTCGCGATCGGCCTCGTCGCGCTCTCGCTGGCGTCCTGGGCCCGCCGCCGCAAGGCGCGGCTCGAGGCTGCCATGGGCGAGTTCCCGGACGCGATCTGACGCATGATCCGGAAAAGTGTGCACGGTTTTCCGACAAGATCATGCGCAAGATAAATGGCAGGAGCTTGTCAGCAACGTCGATACTTCGATCCAGCTCGAAGTGATTTTCTGCTTCCACATCGATACATGATGGTCGTCATGGACAGAAAATCACAGTGCGGGGAATGCGAAGGAAAAGCGCAAATGCTCGACAATCCTCGCGACATCGACCCGATCGACGAAACCTCGCTCCGCTACGAAGGCTGGCGTATCGTCGCCGTCTGCTTCCTGCTCGCGACCTTCGGCTGGGGGCTCGGCTTCTACGGCCAGAGCGTCTATGTCGCCGAATTGCAGCGCGCGCGGGGCTGGCCGGCCTCGCTGATTTCGTCCGGCACCACGTTCTTCTATTTGTTCGGCGCGCTGCTGGTCGTCTTCGTCGGCGAAGCCGTGCGAAAACATGGCCCGCGGATCTGCCTGATAGCAGGCACGCTGGCGATGGCGGCAGCTAGCGTCGCGATCGGCGCGGTGCGCGAGCCCTGGCAGCTCTATCTCGCGGACGCCGTGCTCGCCTTTGGCTGGGCCGGCACGAGTCTGGCCATGATCACCAACACGATCAGCCTCTGGTTCGACCACAAGCGCGGCATGGCGATCAGCCTCGCGCTCAACGGCGCCAGCTTTGGCGGCATCGTCGGCGTGCCGCTGCTGGTCGTGATGATCAGCCATATCGGATTTGCGAACGCCATGTTCGCGACATCGGGCGCCATGCTGGTGCTGCTTGTGCCGGTCATCCTCGTCGTTGTCGGCCGGCCGCCCGATCTCCACGGCTGGCAGCGGGCGGCGAAGACGAAGCCGCAATCGTCGACGCAAATCCGCAGGCAGGCGTTGCGCGATGTCGGCTTCCTCACGGTGACGATCGCGTTCGCGCTGGTGCTGTTCGCGCAGGTCGGCTTCATCGTGCACCTGATCTCGTTCCTCGATCCCGTGATCGGACGCGAACGTGCCGCCGTGGCGGTCGCGGTGCTCACCGCGATGGCGGTGGTCGGCCGCGTCCTGTTCTCGATGGTGATCGACCGCCTCAACCAGCGGCTGGCCTCGGCGATGTCGTTTCTCAGCCAGGCGGCGGCATTGTGCGTCGTGATCGTCATGCACAATGATTATGTGCTGATCGCGGCCTGCGCGGTGTTCGGCTTCTCGGTCGGCAATCTCATCACCCTGCCGTCGCTGATCGTGCAGCAGGAGTTCGACAGCGCCGCGTTCGGCGTGCTGATCAGCCTCAACACCGCGATCAACCAGGTAACGTATGCGTTCGGCCCCGGCGTGGTCGGGGTATTGCGCGATTGGTCCGGCGGCTATTCGCTGCCGTTCTATCTCTGCATCGCGCTGGAGGTGATGGCGGCGGCGCTGATCATGGTGCGGGGGGCGCCCAAGGCGAAGCTCTCGTAGGGTGGGCAAAGGCGCGAAGCGCCGTGCCCACGCTCTCTGAATGAGTCGGCAAGAGGTCGTGGGCACGCTTCCGCCTTCGCTCTTCGAGCTACGGCGGACAAGTCGCCTTGCCCACCCTACGACACTGCATAGGGGCGCGCCGGCCCTCCCCACATACTCCGTCATTGCGAGCGTAGCGAAGCAATCCAGAGTCTGTCCGCAGAGACAGTTCTGGATTGCTTCGTCGCAAGGGCTCCTCGCAATGACGGGAAGAGAGCCGCTGTTATGCCTCCCGCTGCTTGAGCAACCCTTCCACATCCAGCCGTTTCGTAAACATCGCGAGCTTCCCGTCCGGCCCTGTCGGCCATTGCTCCCGCGGCTTGTCCCAATACAGCTCCACGCCGTTCTCGTCGGGATCGCGCAAGTAAAGCGCCTCGGACACGCCATGATCGCTGGCACCATCTAGTGCAATGCCTGCCGTCAGCACCCGATGCAGCGCATCCGCCAGCGCCGGCCGCGTCGGATAGAGGATCGCCGTGTGAAATAGCCCGGTCGTGCCGGGCGGCGGCGGTGAGCCGCCCTTGCTTTCCCAGGTGTTGAGCCCGATGTGATGATGATAGCCGCCGGCCGAGATGAAGGCCGCGCCCGAGCCCATGCGCTGCATCAGCTCGAAGCCGAGCACGCCGCAATAGAAGCCGAGCGCGCGATCGAGGTCGGCGACCTTGAGGTGGACGTGGCCGATCCTGGTGCCGGCGGCGACGGGTGATGTCTGCGACATGTGGCTACTCCCTGGTCTAAACCTCACTTAAGCCGGGGTTCGGCATAGCGCCACTGGCTGATCGCGAAACCCATCGTTTCCGAATGCGAAACTATGACAGCTCGGGCACCTCGCCCTCGGGCAGCTCGAACTCGAACGTGTTCAGCGTCATCGATACCATCGTGTAATAGCCGCACAGCCCGATCACCTCGACCACGCCGCGCTCGCTGAGCAGCTTCACCGCCTCGTCATAGAGGCCCCTCTCGACGCCGTGGCCCTCGTGCAGTGACTTCGCGAGGTCATAGATCATCTTCCCCTTGGGATCGTCGAATTCGGGCGTGCGGCGATCACGGATCGCATCGATGATCTCGGGCTTCATGCCGCCCGCCAGCGCGAGCCGCTTATGCGCATACCATTCGTACTGCGCGGTCCAGTGCCGCGCCGTCACCAGGATCGCGATCTCCGAAAGCTTTGCCGGGAAGATCGTGTCGTAGCGCAGGACTTCGCCAAGCCGCGTGGCGTGACGGGCCATATCAGGGCTGTTGAGCCAGGCCATCATCGGCGCCGGCGGCTTGCCGCGCTTGCCGGCAATCGACTCGTCATAGGTCTGCCGCTGGCTCTCGTTCATTCCGTCAGGCGAAAGAAGCTTTAGGCGCATTCTCGTTTCCTCTTTGTTTTCAAGCACCATCGCGCCAGGACTATAGCCGACAACGGCCTGCGGAAGTGGTTGAATTCCGCGGTGCGATGGCCCAGAGTCGCGCTCAACAATTTTGACGTGATTATGGAAACGACCATGAGCGAGACTGAAACCGCCGAACTCGAACAATTTCGCGCCGAGACGCGCGCCTGGCTGGAAGCCAACTGCCCGCCGGAGATGCGCAAGCCCGCGACTGCCGACACCGACGTGTTCTGGGGCGGACGTAACGCAAAGTTCTCCTCCGAGCCGCAGCGCGTCTGGTTCGAACGCATGCGCGACAAGGGCTGGACCGTGCCTGACTGGCCGAAGGAGTATGGCGGCGGTGGCCTCAGCGCGGCCGAGCACAAGGTGCTGCGCGCCGAGATGGCCAAGATGGGCGCCCGCCCGCCGCTGTCGAGCTTCGGCATCTGGATGCTCGGACCGGCGCTGCTGAAATACGGCAACGAGGCGCAGAAGAAAGAGCATCTGCCGAAGATCGCGGCGGGCCTGATCCGCTGGTGCCAGGGCTATTCCGAGCCGAACGCGGGCTCCGATCTCGCTTCGCTGCAGACCCGCGCCGAGAGCGACGGCGACGATTTCGTCATCACGGGTTCGAAGATCTGGACCTCCTACGCGAATTACGCCGACTGGATCTTCTGCCTGGTCCGCACCGATCCGACGGCCAAGAAGCACGACGGCATCAGCTTCATCCTGTTCGACATGACGTCGAAGGGCGTGACCACCAAGCCGATCCTGCTCATCTCCGGCTACTCGCCGTTCTGCGAAACCTTCTTCGACGGCGTCCGCGTGCCGAAATCGCATGTGGTCGGCACCGTCAATCGCGGCTGGGACGTCGCGAAATACCTGCTGCAGCATGAGCGTGCGATGATCTCAGGGATGGGCGAGCGCGGCGTCGGCCGTCCGCTCGGCCAGATCGCGGCCGATTCCGTCGGCTCGGATGCGCAAGGCAAGCTCGATGATTCGATGCTGCGTGGCCAGATCGCGAAATTCGACGTCGATGAAGCGGCCCTTGCGGCTTGCGCCGAGCGCGCCGTCGATCTTGCCAAGGCCGGGCAGGCCCATCCGGCGTTCTCGTCGGCGATGAAATTCTACGGCACCGAGCTCAACAAGCGTCGCTACGAAATCCTGATGTCGGCGGGCGGCGTCGATGCGCTGGAATGGGAGAGCGAGCGTTCGCGCCAAGGCGCCCGTCCGCGCGCCTGGCTGCGCACCAAGGCCAACTCGATCGAGGGCGGCACGTCCGAAGTCATGCTCGGCATCGTCGCCAAGCGCATCCTTGATCTGCCGGGGGCTTAACTCCGCCGTCGTTCCGGGGCGGTCCGCAGGACCGAACCCGGAACCTCGAGATTCCGGGTTCGCGCTGTCGCGCGCCCCGGAATGACATCAACATCCAAGACGTTAGAGACTTTGCACATGGCCCTCGTCCTCACCGAAGAACAATCAATGCTCCGCGACTCCGCACGCGGGCTGATCAGCGACAAGGCGCCGGTGTCGCATCTGCGCGCCTTGCGCGACAGCAAGGACCCCACCGGCTTCTCCAAGGAGCTGTGGCACGCCTTCGCCGAGATGGGCTTTGCCGGTCTCCTGGTGCCGGAAGAATTCGGCGGCAGCGGCCTCGGCTTCATGGAGGCCGGTGTCGTCATGGAGGAGATCGGCCGCACCTTGATGCCGTCGCCCTTCCTCGCCACCTCCGTGGTCGCGGCCTCCGCGCTGAACCGCGGCGGCAATGCCGCGCAGAAGTCGGAATATCTGCCGAAGATTGCGAGCGGCTCGCTGCTGGCGACGCTCGCGATCGACGAGGGCGCCAAGCACCGCCCGCTCCAGACCGCCTTGCAGGCCGTGCGTGCCGGCAATGGTTTCAAGCTCTCCGGCGCCAAGGCGCTGGTGGTCGACGGTCACGTCTCCGATCTCCTTATTGTCGCGGCACGTACAGCAGGTAGCGCCGGCGAGCGCGACGGCCTGACGCTGTTCCTGGTCAACCCCAAGGCCAAGGGCGTGTCGATCGAGCGCACCATCATGGTGGACGCGCACAACGCGGCGCGGATCGAGCTTAGCAATGTCGAGGTCAACGCCGACAGCGTGCTCGGCGAAGTCGATCAGGCAGCAAGCTTGCTCGATGGTGTGCTCGACATCGGCCGCGGCGCGGTCGCTGCCGAAATGGTCGGCCTCAGCGACGAGGTCTTCAATCGCACCGTCGAGTATCTCAAGAACAGAAAGCAGTTCGGCAAGCTGATCGGCGAATTCCAGGCGCTGCAGCACCGTGCCGCCGAGCTCTATGTCGACATCGAGATCACCCGCGCCGCCACCATGAAGGCGCTGCAGGCACTGGATGCGGATGTCGCCAAGGCTGCGTCAGCCGTCGCCGTGGCCAAGGCCCGCGCCGGCACCACCGCCACCCGTGCGGTGCAGGAAGGCGTGCAGATGCACGGCGGCATGGGCATGACCGACCAGTTCGACATCGGCTTCTTCATGAAGCGCGCGCGGGTGTGCGAGGAGCTGTTCGGCGATGCGAACTACCACACCGAGCAGCTGGCGCTGGCGCGGGGGTATTGAGGTCGGGCCGTCACGTCATAATCGCTGTCATCGCCCGCGAAGGCGGGCGATCCAGTACGCCGCGGCTTATCCGTCTACAACTGACGTCTCGGAGTACTGGATCGCCCGGTCAAGCCGGGCGATGACAGTTGAGTGTGTGGTAGGCGCCTGCCAAGCCCGGGCATGACGATGGATGGTGTGGCCGACGGTGGTTAGACCGTCTCACCGCATCGGCGGCGCGTACTGCACGCCACCGGCGTTCCACAGCTGGTTCATGCCGCGCGGGATCTTCAGCTGCGACTTCTCGCCGATGTTGCGCTCGTACATCTCGCCGTAATTGCCGACGCGGCGGATGATGCGCACGGCCCAGTCCTTGGTGAGGCCGAGCTGCTCGCCGTAATTGCCCTCGGTGCCGACGAGGCGCATGACTTCCGGCTTCTTCGACTTCAGGGCCTCGTCGATATTCTGCGAGGTGACGCCGAGCTCTTCGGCATTGATCATCGCGTAGAGCGTCCACTTCACGATCATCATCCAGTCGTCGTCACGCTGGCGCACCACGGGGGCGAGCGGCTCCTTCGAGATCATGTCGGGCAGGATCATGTGGTCGCCGGGCTTGGACAGGTTCAGCCGGAGCGCATAGAGCTGGGAGACGTCGGCGGTCAGCGTGTCGCACTTGCCGGTGTCGTAGGCCTTCACCACGTCTTCCAGCTTGTCGAACTTCATCAGCTCATACTTCATGTTGTTGGCTTTGAAGTAGTCGGCGAGGTTGAGCAGCGTGGTGGTGCCTGATTGCACGCAGACCTTGCTGTCGGCGAGGTCCAGCGAGGTCTCCTTGTTGCGGGAGCGCGGCACCATGAAGCCTTCGCCGTCGTAATAGGCGACAGCCGGGAAATAGAGATCGTAGTCGAGCTCGCGCGACATGCTCCAGGTGGAGTTGCGCGAGAGGATGTCGACCTTGCGGCTCTGCAATTCCTTGAAACGCTCGCTGGCGTCGAGCGGCACGAACTTCGCCTTGCTCGGATCGTCGAAGATCGCGGCCGCAACAGCGCGGCAGAAATCGACGTCGAAGCCGGTCCAGTTGCCCTTGTCGTCGGGGATCGAGAAGCCCGGCAGGCCCTTGTTGACGCCGCACAGCACTTCGCCGCGGCGCACGGTGCGCTTCAAGGTGCGGGTGTCGTAGAACTCGTAGGTGATGGCCAGGGCGGCGACCAGCACGGCGACCGCGAGCCCGATCAGCAGGCCGCCTCGAAATGTGCGCATCATGTTGCTCTCTCGAAAAATCGGGAAAAGGAATTTGGAGGAGGGCGCAGAGCATGATCCGCAGGGATCATGCTCAAGCGAGAAGTCTTACAGTTCTGGCTTCTGGCGGATGACCACCTTGGTGCCAACAGGAACGCGATCGTAGAGATCGGCGACGTCGTTGTTGACCAGACGGAAGCAGCCCGAGGACACCTTGGTGCCAATCGTGTCGGGACGGTTGGTGCCGTGGATGCGGTAGACGGTCGTGCCCAGATACATGGCGCGGGCCCCCAACGGATTGCCGGGGCCGCCGGCCATGAAGCGCGGCAGATAGGGCTGGCGCTGGATCATTTCCGGCGGCGGCGTCCAGTCCGGCCACTCCTTCTTGTTGGTGATGTTGACCAGCCCCTGCCACTGGAAGCCGTCGCGGCCGACGCCGATGCCATAGCGGATCGCGCGCCCGCCGGGCTGCACCAGATAAAGATGACGCTCGGCGGTCGAGATGATGATGGTGCCCGGCGCTTCGGTGGTGCGGTAGTACACGACCTGCTTCTGCCATTCCGGATCGAGCTCGTAGCTGTCATCGGCGATCAGGCCGGGCTCGTCGCCGCGGTCGGGCTGCTGGGCGAAAGCATGCGGCGCGGACAGGATTAGGCCCATCGCAGCCAGCAATGTCCCCGTCAGGCGACGAAAATCCGTCATTTCAAGTTCTCCCCGCTGCCATAGCGCAAATCGTTCCGAACCATCTGAACTCAGGGGCAGCTTCGTGGCAAGTTCAAGGCGCGCCCGATTGGTATGTCACGAGAATGCTTTGGTTTTTTGACGCGGCCTGACAATGCCATGAATGGGGGATGGCGCGAAAAGCAGTGGGCTAGGCTCGATGCGCCCCTTCCCCCGCTTGCGGGCGCTTGCGGGGGAGGGTCGGGGAGAGGGTGTCTCCTCCGGGGAGACTCCCCAAGAGGAGAGAACCCTCACCCGCCGCGCGGGACGATGCTTCGCATCGCCCGGGCGCGGCGACCTCTCCCGCAAGCGGGAGAGGCACAGAGCGAGTTCTCGGCACAAGCGTGCCCTAAATCTCATTCGCCTCCGCCGCGATCCCAAGCCGCCGGACGATCTCGACACCCACCGCCCGTGCTTCGCTCCGCGAGCCGATGCGGGGGCTACGAAACCGCCGTCCTGACTGCGTTCGGATCGTGACGATGCAATGCTCGTCCTCGGAGCGGCCGCGGCGATCGACAGTGATCGCTTTGACGTCGTGCCCTTCGATCTGATCCACGCGCGGCTGGCCATTGCCCCACAGGCGTTCGACGCGAATGTCGCCCTCGCGAATGATCCAGAACGCGCCGGTCACGAGATTGGCGAACCGGTAGACGCCGAACGCTGCGATCACGCCAAGCGGCAGCAGCGTGTAGTCGATCCATTGGGGCGGCAGGCCGCGCCACAGCCGGTAAGCATAGGGTGCGGCACTCAGGGCGACGGCAATCAGGGCCGCGATCCTGACGTCTCGCTGCGAAAACGGCTCGAGCGGATCGCCAAGACGCATCTCGGGATTGCTGGCATCGAGCGGGTTGACGGGCGCCTCGACGTCAGGGACGTCGAACTGCTCTGCGATTCGCGTCACGGTCTCATGAACATGGGTGACGTCGGAGAGCGGCGGGGAGATCAGGCGTTCGCCCGAGGTCAACGTGAAGGCCAGCTGGAAGCGGGTTTTTGCGGTTTTGCTGCCGGGAACCTGGAGCGCTGTGATTTCGTGCTTCGTGACGATGCGGGTCTGGAGCTTTCCGAACGGACGCTGCCACCCGATCAGGATTTCATCCGGCGTGATGATCCACACCACGGCCGGCGTCAGCATGACCACGCCGACGAAGGCGGCCCCCGCCAGCAGCGCGACCACCGAGATGATCACTTCGAGGATGTCGTGCGTAAACAGGCCCGGCGTGAAGCAGAGCGCGACGGCCGCCGCAGACCCGGCCACGACCAGCCGCTGCGCGATCGAGGAGCCCTCGCGAAGGCGGATGTCGTTGCTGGTGGTCGCGTCGTTCATTGCGGCAGCTGATTGCGTCGCGCGCGAAACTCCACGGACGGGTCCGTGGAGTCAAGCAACAAGGCGCAGCCGCTGCGTGCGGCGGATCAACTATTGGCGTTCAGCAGCTTGGCAACGGTGCGGTCGATCTCGTCGTAGCTGCCCTCGCCGGCATGCTGGAACACGATCTTGCCGCTCTGGTCGATGACGTACTGCGCCGGCCAATACTGGTTGCTGTAGGCGTTCCAGGTCCTGGAGTCATTGTCCTGCGCCACCGGATAGGTGATGCCGTGACGCTTCAGCGCGGCCTGGACGTTGGACGCCGAACGCTCGAACGGGAATTCCGGCGTGTGCACGCCGACCACGACGAGGCCCTTGTCCTTGTACTTGGCGTAGAGGTCGGTGACGTGCGGCAGCGTGTTGACGCAGTTGACGCAGCCATAGGTCCAGAAGTCGACCAGCACGACCTTGCCGCGGAGGTCGGCGATGTTGAGCGGCTTGGAGTTGAACCAGTTGCTGATGCCGGCGAAGTCGGGCGCGGTCGCCGCCTGGGTTACGGCTGCGACCTTGACCGGCGCTGCGGGCGTCGCCTCGTCGCAAATGCCGGGAATCACGGCGCCGGTGACGGCGATGCCGATCAATGCGGCTGAGACGGCGAGCAGTTTGAAGGTCATGGGCATGTTCTCCGTTTGAGAGCTGAGGCGATCACAGGCCGATCTGGCCGGTGGGATAGAAGCCGGTGAGCCACGCCACGATCAGCGTGTCGTATTGGAAATAGGCGGCGAGCGCGAAGGCGATCACGACCACGCCAAAGCCCTGTTGCAGGTGCGGCGAAATGCGCGAAAGGCTGCGCACGCGCGTGGTCGCGGCCTGTCCGCCATAGGCGATCGCCAGCATCGGAATCGCCGCCCCGATCGCGTAGGCGATCAGCAGCGTGCCGGCCCAAGCCAGATTCTTGGACGTCGCGACCAGCGTCAGGATCGAGCCGAGCACGGGGCCGGCGCAGGGCGTCCAGACCAGGCCGAGCGTGGTGCCGAGCACGAGACCACCGAGTGCGCCCTCGCGCTGTGCGCCGCCGGACGCGCCCAGGCTCAGCCAGCCATTGAGCCGGATCGACAGCCATTCGAATGGCGCCGGCCACAGCATCAACAGGCCAAAGCCGAGCAGCAGGATCGCCGCCACCTCGCGCAGCACATTCGGATCGAAATCGAAGGCCCGGGTCAGCGCACCCAGCAGCAGCGCCACCGCGGAGAAGGAGATCACGAAGCCGAGCGCGATCATCGCGGGGCGCAGCTGCGAGCGGTGGCCGATCGAAGCCCCGAGCAGAATCGGCAGCATCGGCAACGTGCAGGGCGCGGCGATGGTGAGGATGCCGGCGAGGAGAGCAAAGACAAGTTCAAGCATGGGGCACCCGTGAGGGAGGTAACGAGGGCAGTTCGCGATGGGGATGCGGATCGTTACGCGCCGTCACGCGCTCGTGACGTTGCGGCCGCCCCCACCCGCCGCAAATACAAAACGACCCGGAGGGGGGCATCCCGTCCGGGTCGTTGGAGGTCCTTGGGAGGTTTAAGCAAAACCGTATGGGAGCTTTATAGGAAGGAAGTTTTTCCGCCTGATGTTGTGCTTTGTTTCATTTGTTTCGTCGGCGGTAACGCTTTCGTGTCCCGGGATAGGGCCGGAAGTGCGGCTCTATCCCTTTGAAATCGTTCGACTTAGGCGGCGAACCGGTCGACGCCGCAAGTCTTAAGCAGATCGGCGAGCTGCTTGCGGGCATAGAACATGCGGGTCTTCACCGTGCTCTGGGGGATGCCGATGATCTGCCCGACCTCCTCCACCGACTTCTCGTGGTAGTAGACGAGGGTGATGATCTCGCGGTGGGCGGGCGACAGCTTGGCGACGCAGGCGCGCAGGATGGCGCTGGTGTCGCTGCGGTCGAGCGAGGTCTCGGGCGTGTCGCAGCTGTCCGGGATCTGGCGCACGTCTTCCTGGTCGATGTCCTCGAAGCGGCGCTGGCGCATCGCGGTCAACGCCTTGAAGCGGGCGATCGAGAGCAGCCAGGTCGAGACCTGCGAGCGGCCCTGAAACTGGCCGGCGGTCCGCCACACGTCCAGAAACACCTGGCTGACGAGGTCTTCCGCGGTGGTGGCATCGCGCACGATGCGCAGGATGAAACGGTAGACCCGCACATTGTGCCGGCAATAGAGGATGTGCATCGACGTCCGGTTGCCGTCGGCAATGCTTTCCAGAAGCATGTCGTCCGAAGTCGCCTGAGCGGCAATGATGCCCTGACTGGCCTGGGCGTTGATGGCGATGACGTTCCGCATTGACTTGGCTCCCCGGTGCGCCGCAACCGAGCGGCGTTTCCTTGGACCAAAGTGTTAATGAGCCAACGTTTCGGGACGTCTGCACGAAAAGGGGAAAATGGTTTCGTGCGCCGCTAAATTGTTTCGTCGCACAAATCGCCACGAAACATTCGCGGCAAAAAATCGTGGAATTTCAAGGCTTGGAAAATACGGTACTGCGGAATTGGACTGGGAGGAACGAATTTCCGGGCCTTGCGTTTGGTCGCGTTACACCCATCGGCGTCGCCGCGACGCAGCTCCGGCTCCAAACACAGTGCCGTAGGTGGGCCAAGGCGCACTTCGCGCCGTGCCCACGATCTTTTAGAAATGCTGCGAGAATGGTGGGCACGCTCCGCTTTGCCCACCCTGCGGCACCTGACGAGGTTGCCCCTACGCCTTCTCGCCCTGGGGCGAGAACAAATAGCCGCCGCCGCGGATGGTGCGGATCACGGCGGGCTTGGTCGGGTCGGGCTCGATCTTGCGGCGGATGCGCATGATGCGCAGGTCGACGGCGCGGTCGAAGGCTTCGGCGTCGCGCGCATTGGCAAGCTCGAGCAGCCGCTCGCGCGACAGCACGCGCTTCGGATTGGCCGCGAATACTTTGAGCAGCCCGAACTCGGACGCAGTCAGCGGATGCTCGTTGCCTTCGTCGTCGCGCAGCGCCTGGGCTTCGAGGTCGAGCCATTTGGTGCCGAAGCGCACCAATTGATCCTTGTCCGATTTCGCCGGCGCCGCGTCGCTGCCTGCTGATTTCGCCGGCGTGCTCCGCCGCAGCACCGAGCGGATGCGCGCCATCAGCTCGCGCAGCTCGCAGGGTTTTGCCACGTAATCGTCGGCGCCGAGCTCGAGGCCGACGACGCGGTCGATCGGGCTCGCCGTCGCCGTCAGCATGATCACGGGCACGTTGATGCGGCTCTTGAGGTCGCGGATGATCGACAGGCCGTCTTCCTCGGGCATGTTGAGGTCGAGCACGACGAGATCGGGCATGCTGCCGTCGATCGCGGCACGCAGGCTCTTTCCGCCGTCGCACAGCGTCACGGTGAAGCCGTGCATCTTGAGGTAATCGCCGACCATCTCCCGGGCCGGGGCCTCGTCGTCGACGATCATGATGTGCTGGCTTTGTGTCATGTCACTCAGATCTCAGGACTCAAATCATGGCATCTCGGTCGCGGGCAGGGTGATAGTGAAGGTCGAGCCCTTGCCCGGGCCGTCGCTGTCGGCGGTCACCTCGCCGCCATGCATGTCGATAATACGCTTGACGATGGACAACCCAAGCCCCGTCGAGCTCTCACCCGCCGTCGGCTTTGCCGATAGCCGCTGGAACCGGCCGAACAGGCGGCCGAGATCCTCCGGCGACAGGCCGGCGCCCTCGTCGCTGACGCGGATGATGGTGTCGTTGCCCTCGTGGGTGACCGCGACGGTGATCTTGCCTGCGATCGGCGAGTATTTGATGGCGTTGCTGATCAGATTGTCGATCGCCTCGCGGATGCGGTCGGTATCGCACATGGTCACGATATTGCTGGGCGCGCTGACGCTGATCGACTGCTGCTTGTTGACCGCGAGCGGCTGGTTGGCCTCGGCAACCTCCTTGACCAGGGCTGCGACGTCGACCGGCTCGCGCCGGATGGTGATGTCGAAGGCATCGGCCATCGCGTCCGAGATCAGATGATCGACCATCGTGGTCAGACGTTTGGTGGCGTCTCTGATATGATCGACCTGGGCGACCACGCCATTGGTCGAGGCGCCGGTCGAGATCAGCTCCTTCAGCATCTCGGTGCGGCCGAGGATGACGCCGAGCGGGTTCTTCAGATCGTGCGCGACGGTACCCAGAATCTCGTTCTTGAAGCCGTTGGCGCGCTGCAGTCGCAGCCATTGCGCCGACAGGCGGCGGTTGGCCTGCATCAGCGCGCGGGTGCGCTGGGTGACGCGGTCTTCCAGCTGGGTGTTGGCGTCCTGCAGCTGCTGATAGAGGATGACGTTGTCGAAGGCGATCGAGAGCCGGCTCGAGAAGATCTCGACCAGCGAACGGTCGGTCTCGGAGAGCTCGCGCTCGGCCTGCAGCAGCACCACCACCTCGCGGCCCGACCCGGTGCGCAAATAGATCACGCTGCGATGGTCCGCGAACTCGTTCTTGCGGCCCTGGAAGGCGGCTTCCACCATCGCGCGCAGGTCGGGGTCGAGCGCCTTCGACGAGGTCGTGCCGATGAAACGGCTGTAGCAGCCGCTGCCGGCCAGCACCGAAAGCTCGGGGTCGACGCCGCCATTGTCGCGCAGCACCAATATGCCGGCGCAATCCGCGTTGAGCAGCGAGGCGAGCTGGGTCAAGACGCCCTCGGCGAGCCGCTGCATCGACTTGAAGTCATACAGCGTCGAGGCCGCATCGATGATGATCTCCAGCCCGCGCCGCGTCTGCACCATGCGTTCGAGCTGCTGGTAGGAGCGCAGCGCCGCGGTCAGCGAGGTGAACAGCTTGTCGGCGGTGAGCTCGGTCTTGGCCTTGTAGTCGTTGATGTCGTACTGCACGATGACGCGCCGCTCCGGCGCCTGGCCGGGCTGGCCGGTGCGCAGGATGATGCGTACGGTCTCGTTCTTGAGCACGTTGCGGATGTATTCGACCAGCTCGAGGCCGGCGACGTCGGTCTCCATGATGACGTCGAGCAGCACCGCTGCGATGTCGCTGTGCTCGGCCATCAGCTTGCGGCCTTCCGCCGCGGAATGGGCGGAGAGGATCTCCAGGCCCTGGCCGTTCAGCGTGTAGTCGGACAGCGCAAAGCGGGTGCCGTCATGCACGGCCGGATCGTCGTCGATGACGGCGATCTTCCATTTCCGGGCGTCCATATCCTCCGACGCGGTACCGGTGTCGTCGATCAGGTGGAGGACATCGTCCTGTTCGGCCATTGAGAGGTCCCGTCACTTTCTGTGCTTTGCGCACCGCCCTTGGCGATCCGCGGCATGATAATCCGAAAAGTCGTGCCTTGTCCCAGCTTGGATTCCAGCATCATCCGCCCGCCGAGCTGCTGGGTGACAAGGTTATAGACGATATGCAAGCCCAGTCCCGTGCCGCCTTCATTGCGCCTTGTGGTAAAGAAGGGGTCAAAGGCCTGGCGTTGCACATCAGGGGTCATGCCGGCCCCGTCATCGGCGAAGATGACCTCGATATCGTCGCTGCCGCGCGGTTTGGCTGCGATGGTGATGGTGCCGGCCCGGCCGCCGGCGAAGGCGTGGTTGGCGGCGTTGAGGAAGAGGTTGGTCAGGATCTGGCCATAGGAGCCAGGGTAGCCGTCCAGCAGCAGGCCCTCCGGCACGTCGACCTCGAGCGTGATCGGCGAGCGCTTCAGCACGGGCCGCAGGCTCGCAATGATCTGGTCGGTCGCTTCGCTGAGCGAGAACTGCCGCCGCTCGGCATGCGAGCGGTCGACCGCGACCTGCTTGAACGACTGGATCAGCTCGCCGGCGCGCTGGAGGTTGGCGACCAGCTGCTGCGAGGCGTCGCGCGAGGACTGCACGAACTCCTCGAGCTGCGAGCGGCGCAAGCCCCCGTCGCCCCTCAGCTGGGCCTCGAAGATCTCGCTGCGGCGGGCAAAGCTCGAGGCCACCGTCAGGCTGATCCCGATCGGGTTGTTGACCTCATGCGCGACGCCGGCGACGAGGCCGCCGAGCGCGGCGAGCCTCTCGGCGTCGATCAGATTCTGCTGCGCGGTGTTGAGCTCGAGCAGCGCGCTCTCGGCCTTTTCCTTGGAGGCGCGCAGCTCGTCCTCGGTCTGGCGCTTGGCGATCGCATTCTCGCGGAACACCTCCACCGCGCGCGCCATCGCCCCGACCTCGTCGCGTGCGTGCGTGCCCTGCACCTCGCGGCCGAGATCGCCGAGCGTGATCGCGCGCATCGCGGCCATGATCTGTTGCAGCGGCAGGCGGATCGACAGCGCGATCAGCACGCCGGCGGTGAGGATGATGCCGAGGAAGATCACCGCGATCGACAGAACACGCCGTGAAATGTCGGCGAGCGTGCGATCGAAGGTCTCCTGCGCCTTCTGCTCGCGCTGGCGCATCTTGGTCGAGAGATCGTCGATGGCGCCGATCGCCTCGGCCTGGCTGGCGTCGATGGTGTTGCGCAAGAGCTCGGTACGGTTCGTCAACTGCTCGGAGAGCCTTGCAAAGCCCTCGCGCAGCGCCATGGTGCGGGTGGCGAGCTTCTGCAGCGCCATCTTCTGCAGGTCATTGTCGGCGAGGTCGATCATCACCGGAATGGTCTTTTCGATCGTCTCGGTGTTGCGGCGGGCATCGTCGGCGGCGCCTGGTGACAGCGACAGGTAATAGGAGTTGGCCGCCACCAGCATCGCGGTGAAGGCCTCGCGCGACTTGCCAAGCGAGGGCCAGATCAGCGCGTCGCGATGGCCGGTGGCGCCCTCGATGATGGAGTAGAGGCCGGCCATGTCCTTGGCCGGGCCCTGCACCTGCTCCTCATAGGTCTTGGCGATGGTGGCCTGCACGGTGCGCAGCTCGCCAAAGCCGTTGAGGAAGCGGTCGGTGGTGCGCTCCAGCTCCTCGACCGAGCCCGACAGCATCGGGTCCTTGGCGGCGCGGTCGGTCAGCGTGCCCAGCACGGCCTCGCGCAGCAGCAGGATCTCGGCGAACAGGTCCGGGCTCGGCTGGTTGATGTAGCGGTGGATCAGGTTCTGCAGCCGTCCCGTCTCGCTTTCGAGCAGCGCCAGGATCCGGTCGGATTCGCGCACCTGGCGCACATCGTCCCAGGCCGAGCCAAGCACCTGCGCGCCGTTCCAGATCATCGCCACCAGCACGATCACCACGGCCGAGTTCAGCGCCGCGATCGACAGGATGCGCCAGCGGATCGGCACCGCGCGCAGCACGCCGACGAGCCGCGCGCGCAATCGCCCGATCGGGCCGGGCGGCCGCTCTGCGATCTCGCTGGTGCCGGGCGCGATCAAGCAGCGTCACTCCACCTTGCGAATGCGTTCGATCAGCGCGGAAGCCGCGGGATCCTGCGCGGCCTTGGCGTAGATCGGCGCCATCGCGTCCTCGAACGGCTTGCGGTCGATATCCCTGGTCACGGTGATGCCGGCGGCCTCCGCCTTGCGCTGCGACTGCTCCTCGAGGTCACGCCACTTTTCGCGCATGAACCTGGAGGAGCGCTGCGCGGCCTCCTTGAAGATGGCCTGGTCCTCGGCCGACAGGCTGCGCCAGGCCTTGAGCGAGATCACCAGCACCTCCGGGCTCATCGTGTGCTCGGTGAGGGTGTAGTAGCCGGCATATTTGTAATGGTCCGTGGTCACGAAGGATGGCCAGTTGTTTTCCGCGCCGTCGATCAGATGGGTCGCGAGCCCCGTCAGCACCTGCCCATAGGGCAATTCGACCGGCTCTGCGCCGAGCGCGCGGATCATCTGGCTCATCAACTCCGATTGCTGCACCCGGATCCGCAATCCCTTGAGGTCGGCAAGGCTCTTCACCGGACGGACGGCATTGTAGATCGAGCGTGCCCCGGAATCGTAGAAGGCGAGCCCGACGAAGCCATAGGGCTCGAAACTGTTCAGGATTTCCTTGCCGATCGGCCCGTCCAGCACCTTCTGCATGTGCTCGATGGACCGGAACAGGAACGGCATGGCGAGCACGTTCATCGCCGGGACGAAATTGCCGATCAGGGCGACGTTGGTCCGGTTGAGGTCGATCGCTCCGGCGCGGGTCTGCTCGATCGTCTCCTTCTCCTCGCCGAGCTGGCGGGAGTGAAACACCTTGATCTCGTGCCGGCCCTTGGTGCGCTCGGCGATCAGCGCGCCCATGTAGCGCAACGCCTGGACGGTCGGGTAATCCTCGGTCTGGGTGTCGGCGGCGCGGAATTCGCGCGCAGCGGCGCTCGTCGCGCAGATGGCGAGCAGAAGCGCGACGAAAATCACCCCGGTCCGTGAGAGTTCGGCACGGTTTAGCACTGGCACACTCAACCCCTCGGTGATGGAGTCTATGGCGGGACCAAAAGGTTCAACGCAATCTAGCAGATGGTAAAGGGAAGGCCATCCCGGCCCCCGGGGTGGGGCAATTGCATATGGATTTCACGAGGATTGTCCGCGGGGTTTGCTCGGCCTCTCCCGCTTGCGGGAGAGGCCGACACGCTCGCAGAGCGTGGCGGGTGAGGGTTCTTTCCTCTTGGGGTTTGTCCCGTTGCGGAGACACCCTCTCCCCAACCCTCTCCCGCAAGCGGGAGAGGGGGCCCAGCGCCGATCCCGCCGCATCGTGCAACCGTATACGATTGTCCTGGCTCCCGGGGGGCGATGGTGCGCTGCCATCCGCCTTCATTCCCGGTTGAAAGCGCTGGTGCCGCGCCTTAAGCAGGGTATCGTCGCCTTTTGCCGCTTGACCCGGGACGGGCCATCGTGACTTCAGCATTGCGCCTATTGCAGGTCGTCGCCGCCGCCTTGGTCCTCGCCTTGAGCTGCGAGGCCCGCGCGACGACCGAGATCGCGCTGTGGCACGCCATGTCGGGAGAGCTTGGCAAGCAGCTCGACAAGCTCGCCTCCGACTTCAACGCGTCCCAGTCCGACTACCGCATCGTGCCTGCCTACAAGGGCAACTACACCGAGACGGTGACGGCCGCGATCTTCGCCTTCCGCTCGCGCAGCCAGCCGGCGATCGTCCAGGTCAACGAGGTCGCCACCGCCACCATGACGGCGGCCAAGGGTGCGATCTATCCGGTCTACAGCATGATGCGCGACATGGGCGAGCCGTTCTCGCTCAACGATTACCTTCCGGCGGTCTCGGGCTATTACACCGACGCCTCGGGCAATTTGCTGTCGTTTCCGTTCAACTCGTCGACGCCGATCCTCTATTACAACAAGACCATGTTCCGCGATGCCGGCCTCGATCCCGAGACGCCGCCGAAGACCTGGTCCGAGCTTGGCGTCGCGGCACAGCGCCTGCGCGAGCGCGGCGCAGTTTGCGGTTTCACCACGTCATGGCCTTCGTGGATCCACGTCGAAAACTTCTCGGCCTTCCACAATCTGCCGCTGGCCACGCGCGCGAACGGCTTTGCCGGACTCGATGCGAAATTGACCATCAACAATCCGGTCGTGGTCAAGCACGTCGCCCAGCTTGCCGAATGGCAGAAGACAAAGCTGTTCGACTATAGCGGCCGTGGACAATCGGCCGAGCCGCGTTTCCAGAAAGGCGAATGCGGCATCTTCATCGGCTCGTCGGCGACGCGTGCCGACATCAAGGCCAATTCGAAATTCGAGATCGGCTACGGCATGATGCCGTACTGGCCTGACGTTGCGGGCGCGCCGCAGAATTCCATCATAGGCGGCGCCACGCTGTGGGTGCTGCGCGACCGGCCGCGCGAGGAATACAAGGGCGTGGCGCGGTTCTTCGCCTATCTGTCGCAACCCGGCGTGCAGGCCGCCTGGCACCAGAACACCGGCTACCTGCCGATCACCCGCGCCGCCTTCGAGCTGACGCGCGCGCAAGGATTCTACGAGCGCGATCCGGGCTCCTCGATCTCGTTCGAGCAGATCACGCTGCATCCGCCGACGGAGAATTCGAAAGGCATGAGGCTGGGCTCCTTCGTGCTGATCCGGGGCGCGATCGAGGACGAGCTGGAGCAGGCCTTCGCCGGCCGGAAGAGCGCGCAAGCCGCGCTCGATGCCGCAGTCGAACGCGGCAACAAGCTCTTGCGCCAGTTCGAGCGAGCAAGTCCGGACCGGTAGGGGCGGATGAGCGTAGCTGTGGCCGCGAGCACGGTGCGCTCCCTCCCCCGCTTGCGGGGGAGGGTTGGGGAGAGGGTCTCTCCGCAACGGGACAATCCCCCAGAGGAGAAAGCCCTCACCCGGCACTACGTGCCGACCTCTCCCGTAGGCGGGAGAGGTGCACCGTTTCCTGAGCTGGCATCAAATCGAACAGGGGCGCCCTGCACGAGCGGCTGCGAATGACCATCGTGCCACCGCAGCAACTGCCGGCTTTCACCGACACTCAGGCCTTCCGCGCCTTTCGCGCTGATCCGGCGCAATGGCTGCCGATCGCGCTCGACATCGCGCGCGGCCACGGCCTCGGTATCGGCTCGCCGCACGTGTTCGCGACCGGCACCAATCTCGTGGTCGGGCTCGGCGACAAGCTGATCCTGAAAATCTTCCCGCCGCTGCTGCGCGCGCAATTTGTCTCCGAGCGTGGCTCGCTGATGCAGCTTGCGGGCCGGCTGCATCTGCCGATCCCCGAGATCGTCGCGGAGGGAGCGCGCGACGGCTGGCCTTATCTGGTCATCACGCTTCTATCGGGCACGCTCGGCTCGGAGGTGTGGCCGTCATTGCCTGAAGCGCAGAAAGAGCGCGTGCTGCGCCAGATCGGCGAGACCATCGCCGCCGTGCAGCGCGCGCCGCTCGGCCCGCTCGCGGAGATCGAGCCGCGCTGGGATGCGTTCATGCGCGCGCAGATGCTGGGCTGTAAGGCACGGCACGCGGGTCTTGGCCTCGCGCCGAAATTCCTTAGAGGCCTCGACGATCTCATGCGCGATGCCGCGACGCTGATCCCGATGGACGCGCCACCGGTGATCCTGATCGGCGAATACATTCCGGAGAATTTTTTGCTCGCCCGTCGTGACGACCAATGGTCGCTCGCGGGCCTGTTCGATTTCGGCGACGTCCGCGCAGGCTGGCGCGATTACGATCTGCTCGGCCCCAGCGCCTTCATGGCAGCGGGACGGCCGGGCAGGGTGCGCAACCTGCTCGAAGGTTTTGGCTACGCGAAGCCAGATTACGCGCTGAAGCGGCGCCTGATGGCCCTGATGCTGCTGCATCACGCCAGCGATCTCAACAGCCACATCTGCATCGAGGGCTGGCAGGATAAGGCGAGCGATCTGGTGGAGCTTCAGGAGCTGATCTGGGCGGAGTGATGGCTCCATCAGCCGTCATTGCGAGCGAAGCGAAGCAATCCAGACTGCCTCGGAGGAAAGACTCTGGATTGCTTCGCTTCGCTCGCAATGACGAGTTCGACGCGCAAGCTTTCGTCCTCCCCATCGCTTGCGGAGGTCATCGCTTCTCGCACATTGGTTCGCACACTTTGTGGGCTATAACGGGTGCCAGTCTAATTAATGAGCAAATGCCTCGCTTTGTATGCAATACTCAGTGTCTGAGCATTGGCGCTCTATGACTGATTTTTCAAGGATTCCATTCGCGATATCAATGGATTAAAGCGTCGCCAACCTCTCGTTAACCCTTGGCACGAACCTTGCGAATCCAGTTCCAACCAGAAACTTCTGAGTTGGAGCACCCGCCATGAAGCGCCGCGATTTCCTCAAATCCGTCTCCGGATTGGCCGCTGGCGCGGCGCTTCCGGCCATGCCGGAGGTCATCTCCTCGGCCTATGCCGATGCCCGCTCCGAGACGCTGCTGATCGTCTCCGAAGGCGGCCCCAACAATCTCGACATCCACGGCGTCGGCACCAACGTGCCCGGCTATGAGGTGTCGTGGAATTGCTACGACCGGCTCATCAGCCACGAGATGAAGAGCGGCCCCGGTGGGGTGCCCTATTACGACCGCGACAAGTTCAAGGGCGAGCTCGCCGAGGAGTTCAGGATCGACGACATGTCGGTCACCTTCAAGTTGAAGAAGAACGCCAAATTCCACGACGGGGCGCCGGTCACCGCCAAGGACGTGAAGTGGTCGCTCGACCGCGCCGTCAGCGTCGGCGGTTTCCCGACCTTCCAGATGAGCGCGGGCTCGCTGACCAAGCCCGAGCAGTTCGTCGTGATCGACGACTATACGGTGCGCGTCGACTTCCTGAAGAAGGACAGGCTGACGATTCCCGACCTCGCCGTCATTGTGCCCTGCATCGTCAACTCCGAGCTGGTGAAGAAAAACGCCAGCGAGAAGGATCCCTGGGGTCTCGAGTTCACGAAACAGCAGACCGCGGGCTCCGGCGCCTACAAGGTGACGAAATGGACCGCCGGCACCGAAGTGATCATGGAGCGCAACGATGATTGGGTCGGCGGTCCCTTGCCGCAGATCAAGCGCGTGATCTGGCGCATGGTGCCGCAGGCCGGCAACCGCCGTGCGCTGCTGGAACGCGGTGACGCCGACATCTCCTATGAGCTGCCGAACAAGGATTTTCAGGAGATGAAGGCCAACGGCAAGCTCAACGTGGTGTCGCTGCCGTTCTCCAACGGCATCCAGTATATCGGGATGAACGTCACCAAGCCGCCCTTCGACAATCCGAAGGTCCGTCAGGCGGTGGCCTATGCGCTGCCCTATCAGAAGATCATGGACGCGGTGATGTTCGGCCTCGCCAACCCGATGTTCGGCGCAGCGAAGGACAAGCCGACCGAAGTCGCCTGGCCGCAGCCGCACAAATACAACACCGACATCGAGAAGGCCAAAGCGCTGATGGCGGAGGCGGGCGTTGCAGGCGGCTTCGAGACCACGATCTCGTTCGACCTGAATTTCGCCGGTGTCAACGAGCCGCTCTGCGTGCTGGTGCAGGAGAGTCTCGCGCAGATCGGCATCAAGACCACCATCAACAAGGTGCCCGGTGCCAACTGGCGCACCGAATTGAACAAGAAGGAGATGCCGCTCTTCACCAACGTGTTCTCGGGCTGGCTCGATTACCCCGAGTACTTCTTCTACTGGTGCTATCACGGCAACAATTCCGTCTTCAACACCATGAGCTACAAGTCGGCGGAGATGGACAAGCTTATCGACGGCGCGCGCACCGCGGCCGCGGCCGGCGACACCGCGGCTTACGAGACCGATGTGAAGGGCTTCGTCGACCTCGCCTTCACTGACATC
The DNA here is from genome assembly GCF_015291645.1 of Bradyrhizobium sp. CCBAU 53340. Lineage (NCBI taxonomy): Bacteria > Pseudomonadati > Pseudomonadota > Alphaproteobacteria > Hyphomicrobiales > Nitrobacteraceae > Bradyrhizobium > Bradyrhizobium sp. CCBAU 53340. Next base: position 7,537,707 of record NZ_CP030055.1, on the reverse strand, counting down.
CCGCGCATCCCGCTGTACCAGCCCTACGTCAACATCGCGATGCAGAAGAACATCTCGGGCTATCAATACTGGTTCCACCGCAGGCTCGACTATCGCGCCATGGCGAAGGGGTGAGGGGCATGAGCGCGCGCGACAAAGCCGCGCCTCTCTGTGTTGCTTGGTCGAGTGAGGTGGCCACCGCTCTCTCATTCCCTCCCCCCTTGCGGGGGAGGGGCAGGGAGGGGGGTAGCCACGAACTCAGACCTCTCCCGGGGCCACCCCTCTCCCTAACCCTCCCCCACAAGGGGGGAGGGAACGCAGCCGAGTGTGTTGCGCGATCTCATTTCGAAGCGAAGCGCGAGAGGACGTCATCATGCTCACCATGATCGGCAAGCGCCTGATGTTTGCGATTCCTTCGCTGATCGGTGTCGTCATCGTCACCTTCCTGCTGACGCGCGCGTTGCCCGGTGATCCTGCCGCGTACTTCGCCGGGCCCGCCGCGACCAAGGAAGCCGTCGAGCAGATCCGGAAAAAACTCGGCCTCGACAAGCCGCTGATCGAGCAGTTCTTCCGCTACACCAACGATCTCGCCCATGGTGATTTCGGCAACTCGCTGACGACGGGCCAGCCCGTCGCGACCGAAATCCGCAACCGCCTGCCGGCCTCGGCCGAGCTGACGTTGCTCGGCCTGGTCGTTTCCATCGTCATCGCCATTCCGCTCGGCGTGTTCGCCGCCACGCGACCAGGATCATGGATCGACCACCTATGTCGGATCACGACGACAGCCGGGGTGTCGCTGCCGGTGTTCTTCACCGGCCTCGTGCTGGTCTATGTCTTCTATTTCCAGCTCGGCTGGTCTCCGGCGCCGCTCGGACGTCTCGACGTGTTCTACAGCGCGCCGCCGACCGTCACGGGCTTCTACCTGATTGACACGCTGCTCGCGCGGGATGTCGAGGCGTTCCGCTCGGCGCTGAGCCAGCTCATCCTGCCGGCGACGACGCTGGCGATCTTCTCGCTGGCGCCGATCGCGCGCATGACCCGCGCCTCGATGCTGGCGGTGCTGGCGTCCGAATTCGTCCGCACCGCTCGCGCCAGCGGCCTGTCGCCGACGACCGTGATCGTCACCTACGCGTTCCGCAACGCGATGCTGCCTGTGATTACCACGCTCAGCATGGTGTTCTCGTTCCTGCTGGGTGCCAACGTGCTGGTCGAAAAGGTGTTCGCCTGGCCGGGCATCGGCTCCTACGCGGTGGAAGCGTTGATCTCGTCGGACTTCGCGCCGGTGCAGGGTTTTGTCCTCACCATGGCGGTGATGTACGTGCTGCTCAATCTCGTGATCGACATCTTGTACGGCGTGATCGATCCGCGCGTGCGGTTGGAGGGCTGAACCATGAGCTCCGTTGCGCCAGCCGTTGAGCCTGTCGGTCCCGCACGAACCTCGGGGCTGTCTGCGATCCTCGAACAGACCCGTTACGTTCTCAGCGAGAACAAGGTCACCGGCTTTGCCTTCGCATTGCTGATCCTGATCCTCGCCGCCGCGATCTTTGGCCCCTATGTGGTGCCCTATGATCCGCTCGCCTCCGACACCGCCGCGGCGCTGAAGCCGCCGTCGGCCGCGCACTGGTTCGGCACTGACCAATTGGGCCGCGACATCTTCAGCCGCGTCGTGGTGGCGACGCGGCTCGATACGTTCATCGCGGTCGCCTCGGTCGTGCTGGTGTTCCTGATGGGCGGTCTCGCCGGCCTCGCCGCCGGCTATTTCGGCGGCTGGACCGACCGCATCGTCGGCCGCATCGCCGATACCATCATGGCCTTCCCGCTGTTCGTGCTGGCGATGGGCATCGTCGCGGCGCTCGGCAACACCGTGCAGAACATCATTCTCGCCACGGCCATCGTGAACTTTCCGCTCTACGCCCGTGTCGCGCGCGCCGAGGCCAATGTCCGCCGCAATGCCGGCTTCGTGCAGGCCGCGCGCCTCGCCGGCAACGGCGAATTCCGCATCCTGCTGGTGCACATCCTGCCCAACATCATGCCGATCATGATCGTGCAGATGTCGTTGACCATGGGCTACGCCATCCTCAATGCCGCGGGCCTGTCCTTCATCGGCCTCGGCGTCCGCCCGCCGACGGCCGAATGGGGCATCATGGTCGCCGAGGGCGCGGGCTTCATGGTGTCAGGCGAATGGTGGATCGCGCTCTTCCCCGGCCTTGCGCTGATGATCGCCGTGTTCTGCTTCAACCTCCTCGGCGACGGCCTGCGCGACATCGTCGATCCGCAGCGGAGGACGTGATGATCTGGCAAAAATTCTCCAATGATTTCAGTGGCGCTTCTACTGTGCATGGGGTTGTTTTCGATCGTCTGAGCGACCGGAGGCATTCGTGACCGCCCAACCACTGCTCGACGTCCAGGACCTTACCGTCGAATTCACCACCCGCCGCGGCATCGTCAAAGCCGTGCAGCACGTCAACATCTCCGTCGCCAAGGGCGAGACGCTGGCCATTGTCGGCGAGTCCGGCTCCGGCAAGTCGGTGACGTCCTACGCGGTGATGCGCATCCTCGACCGCGCCGGCAAGATCGCCGAGGGCTCGGTGATGTTCTCCGGCATCGACGTCAAGGCGGCGACCGAAGACCAGATGCGCGACCTGCGCGGCCGCGAAGTCTCAATGATCTTCCAGAACCCGCGCGCGGCGCTGAATCCGATCCGCAGGGTCGGCGATCAGATCGAGGACGTGCTGCGCACCCACGTGCAGCAGGCCCAGGTCGTAGATCACGGCGAGAAGGCAATCGAGGCGCTGGAGCAGGTCAAGATCGCCCGCCCGCGCGAGCGCTACCACGCCTATCCGTTCGAGCTCTCGGGCGGCATGTGCCAGCGCGTCGTCATCGCGCTCGCGCTCGCCTGCAATCCGCAACTCTTGATCGCCGACGAGCCGACGACGGGCCTCGACGTCACCACGCAAAAGGCAGTGATGGACCTGATCGTCGAGTTGACCAGGCGCCGCGCGATGTCAACGATCCTGATCACCCACGACCTCGGCCTGGCGGCTGCCTATTGCGACCGCGTCGTCGTGATGGAGAAGGGCCGCGTCGTCGAGACCGCCAAGGCCGCCGACATCTTCGCGAACCCGCAGCACCCCTACACCAGGAAGCTGATGCGCGCGACTCCGCGGCTCGGTGTGAGCCTGCGCGACCTGCTGCCGGAGGAGGAGGGCGGTGCGCCCGCCGCCCCCGCGGAGGCCGCTCAGGCGCCGACTGCAAGCGCGGAGAAGCCTCTCCTCCTCATCGAAAAGCTCGTGAAAGAGTATCCCCGCCAGGGCGCCACCGCCACGCTTGGAAAACTGTTCGGCCGCAAGCCGCCCGTCGAGCCGGACGTGTTCCGCGCCGTCGACGGCATCAGCTTCTCGATCGGCCATGGCGAGAGCGTGGGCCTGGTCGGCGAATCCGGCTGCGGCAAATCGACCACGTCGATGATGGTGATGCGCCTCCTGGACCAGACCTCAGGCCTGATCCAGTTCGACGGCGAGGACATCGGCGGCATCGCTCCGGCCAATTTCGCCCGGCTGCCGCAGCGCAGCCGCATCCAGATGGTGTTCCAGGATCCGACCGACAGCCTCAACCCCCGCTTCACTGCCGCGCGCGCGATCGCCGATCCGCTTTTGCAGCTCGGCGATATCAAGGGCCGCGATGCCCTTCGCGCCCGCTGCGAGGAATTGGCCACCATGGTCGGCCTGCCGCACAATCTGCTCGACCGGTTCCCGCACCAATTGTCCGGTGGCCAGAAGGCCCGTGTCGGCATCGCCCGCGCCATCGCGTTGCATCCGAAGCTCGTCATCCTGGACGAGCCGACCGCGGCGCTCGACGTGTCGGTGCAGGCGGTCGTCCTGAACCTGCTCCAGGACCTCAAGGCGCGGCTAGGTATGAGCTATCTGTTCGTCTCGCATGATTTGAATGTAGTGCGCTTGTTGTGCGATCGTGTCATTGTGATGCGGACGGGGCGGATCGTCGAAGAGGGCACTTCCGAGAAGGTCCTGAGCGATCCGCAGGACGACTACACCAAGGAGCTGCTGACGGCGATCCCGCATCCGCCGTTGCAAGTCCACTAAGAGTACATTGAGATCAGCTTGAGAGAGTGATGGCCGAGCCGCTGGACGATTATATCGACGCCGTATCGAAAGCGCTGGCGCTGCCGGTCGAGGAGGCCTGGCGGCCCGCGGTCCGCGCCAATCTCGACGTCTCGCTGCGGCTTGGCCGCCTGGTCGACGAATTCGCGCTGCCGGACGAGACCGAGCCGGCGCCGATCTTCACGGCCTGATTGCTGCCATGACCGCCAAGCCAGAGATGAATGCTGCGGACATCGCAAAGGCGGTGACTGGCGGCCAATTGTCCGCACTCGCGGCGACTGAAGCGGCTCTTGCGCGAATCAAGCAGCACGACGGCATCCTCAACTCCTTCACCGACGTCACCGCCGATCGCGCCCGCGCGAAGGCGCGCGCGATCGATGCGGACATCGCCGCGGGCAAGGCCGTCGGTCCGCTCGCCGGCGTGCCCTTCGCGGTGAAGAACCTGTTCGACGTCGCCGGCCTGCCGACACGCGCCGGCTCGAAGATCAACCGCGACCTCGCGCCTTCGAAGCGCGATGCCACGCTGATCGAGCGCATGGAGGCGGCCGGTGCCGTGCTGGTCGGCGCGCTGAATATGGGTGAATACGCCTACGACTTCACCGGCGAGAACGTCCACGACGGTCCCTCGCGCAATCCGCACGACACCACGCGGATGACCGGCGGGTCCTCCGGCGGTTCCGGGAGCGCCGTTGGCGGCGGGCTGGTGCCGATCGCGCTCGGCTCGGACACCAATGGTTCGATCCGCGTGCCGTCCTCCTTCTGCGGCATCTTTGGCTTGAAGCCGACCTATGGCCGGCTGTCGCGGGCGCGCTCGTTCCCGTTCGTCGCGAGCCTCGATCATCTCGGGCCCTTCGCGCGCTCCGTCACCGATCTCGCGCTCGCCTATGACGCCATGCAGGGACCGGACGCCGACGATGCTGCCTGCACGACGCGAGGCTTGGAGCCGACGTTGCCGCTCATCGCCAATCCGGTCTCCGATCTGCGCATCGCGGTCGCTGGTGGCCATTTCCAGAAGAACGTGTTTCCGGAGGCGGTCGAAGCCGTCAGCCGCGTCGCCAAGGCACTCGGTGCGACGAAGGTCGTGGACGTGCCCGAGGCCTCGCGCGCCCGCGCCGCGGCTTACGTGATCACCACCACGGAAGGCGCCTCGCTGCATCTCGATCGCCTGCGCAAGCGTCCGAACGATTTCGATCCCGCCGTGCGCGATCGGCTGATCGCCGGCGCGATGGTGCCGGCGGCGCTGGTCGACCGCGCGCAAAAGTTTCGTCGCTGGTATCGCGCACAGCTCGCCGAGATCTTCAAATCCGTCGACGTGCTGCTCGCGCCCGCGACCCCCTGTACCGCACCGAAGCTCGGGCAGGTGAACTTCACCCTCGACGGCGTCGAACTGCCGGTTCGCGCCAATATCGGCATCCACACCCAGCCGATCTCCTTCATCGGCCTGCCGGTGGTCGCCGTGCCGGTGCCGCTCGATCCGCTGCCGATCGGCGTGCAGATCATTTGTGCGCCTTGGCGCGAGGACATTGCGCTCCGCGTCGCCTACGCATTGGAAAAGATGGGCGTGGTCGCTGCGCCAGCCCCAAGGGGACTTTAAGAGGATTTTGAGATGGAGATCGATCTCCCCGACGTGATCGCGGAAGTCAAAGCCGCGTTCGAGCGCTACGAGCAGGCTCTCGTCAGCAACGACGTCGCCGTGCTCGGCGAGCTGTTCCGCAACGATCCCCGCACGCTGCGCTACGGCATCGGTGAGAATCTCTACGGCTATGAGGCGATCTCCGGCTTCCGCGCCGGCCGTTCGCCTGTTGGCCTCAACCGCCGCACGGCCAGGACCGTGATCTCCAGCTACGGCCGCGACACGGCCGTCGCCTCCACCTTGTTCTATCGCGACACCGCTCCCGGCAAGGTCGGCCGGCAGATGCAGACCTGGATTCGCTTCCCGGAGGGCTGGCGCGTCGTCGCCGCCCATGTCAGCATCATCGACGAGTCGAAAGAGACCTGACCGTATGGCGCTTGACGATTTTCCGCCCGGGACGTTGCCGACAGAGCCGGTGGTGCCCCGTGTCGACCGGGCCTCGCCATCGGTACAGAAGGTCACGCGCGCCGAGGAGCTTCGCCTTCAACTCGCCGACGAAATCGTGCGCGGAGCTCTCGCTCCCGGCGCGCCCTTGGACGAGACCGACATCGCGCGCCGCTTCAGCGTCTCGCGCACGCCGGTGCGCGAAGCGCTGCGGCAGCTGGTCGCGAGCGGCCTTGTCGAAGCGCGGCCGCATCGCGGCGCGGTCGTCGCACAGCCCTCGATCGAGCGTCTGAAAAGCATGTTCGAGGCGATGGCGGAGCTGGAGGCGCTGTGCGCGGGCCTTGCCGCCGAGCGCATGTCCGCCGCCGAGCGTCATGGCCTGGAAGCCATTCATGAGGAGCTGCGCGTTCTCAGCTACGCCGGCAATCCCGATCGCTTCCATGAGGTCAACGAGCGCTTCCACAACGCGATCTATGCGGGCTCGCAGAACGGCTACATCGCCGAGATCACGCTGGCGACGCGCGTGCGCGTGCAGCCTTTCCGTCGCGCCCAGTTCCGCAATCTCGGCCGCCTTGCCAAGTCGCAGGCCGAGCATGACCGCGTCGTCGTCGCCATCATGCGCGGCGACAAGCAGGGCGCTGCCGCCGCCATGCGCGCCCATATCGAGCTGGTGCGCGGGGAGTACGAGATCTACGCGGTGTCGGTGTAGCCGACGGCGGAGTTGATTTACGTCGTCGCAGCTTCCTTCATATAAGCGCGCCAGCCGCCATAGCTCGTGATATCGCGCGCCTCGCCCAGCACTTCCGGCTCGACGAGAAAGCCCTTCACGCTCCGGCCATCTGCAAGCCTGACCGTGCCAATCGCCATCGGCGCCGGAATGGCATTGACGAACTTGCCGAAGGCGGACGACGACAGCGACCAGATTTCGAGCTCGATCGATGCGCCCTTGCCGGTTTCGACGCGGAGCAGGCCCGGCTTCGGCGGCGCCGTCTTGAGCGCATAGAGCTTGTAGTCCGGTGCGGTTCTTGTCGCCTCGATCAGCTTTCCGTTGAGCGCCTTCAGTTCGCCGTTCAGCGCCATGCCGGAGAGATGCGCGCCGACCACCGCGATCGGGATCTCGTCGCCGCTGCTTGCCGGAAGCGCCGCAAGTGGCTCCTGCGCCACGCCCTTGGCCCCCATTGTCAGCTTGGTATCCGAATGGAAGACGCGACCGATACTCGCGAGCATCGCATCGCGGCCCGCAGGCGCCAGCAGCGTGATGCCGAACGGGATGCCGTCCGCACGCATCGACGCCGGCACGGCGAGACCGCAGAGGTCCAGCAGATTGACGAAGTTGGTGTAGGTGCCGAGCCGGCTGTTGAGCTCGATCGGATTGGCGAGCACCTGCGCGGTCGTATAGGTGGTCGGCGCCGTCGGCAGCACCAGCGCGTCGATGTTCGCGAAGGTCCGCTCGGCGATCTTGCGCAGGCCCTGCAGGCGATAGAGTGCGGAGAAGGTTTCTGCCGCCGTCAGCCGTGCGCCGGCCGCGGTGATCTCGCGCGTCACGGGATGGATCGAGTCAGGCGCGGACGCCAGCAGATTTTTGATCACGAGATAGCGCTCGGCGACCCAGGGACCTTCGTAGAGCAGCCGCGCCGTCTCGTAGAACGGTTCAAGGTCAAACTCGACCAGCGTGGCCCCGAGCGCGGACCAGCGCCTCAGCGCTTCGGCGTAAGCGGCTTCCGACTTCTTGTCGCCGAAGAAGATCAGCTGGCCGTTGCGCGGCACGCCGAGCCGCAGGCTGGCGGGGAGTGGCGTGAGCGCGCCAAGCGGCCGGTCGCGCGAGAACGGATCGGCCTGGTCGGGGCCGGTCATCACGGAGAGTGCGAGCGCGGCATCGTCCACCGTCAGCGCAAAGACCGAGATGCAGTCGAGCGTGCGGCAGGCCGGCACGAGGCCCGCGCTCGAGATCATGCCGAGGCTCGGCTTCAGCCCGACGATGTTGTTGAGCATCGCCGGCACGCGGCCTGAGCCCGCCGTGTCGGTGCCGAGCGACAGCGGCACCAGGCCAGCGCCGACGGCGGTCGCCGATCCCGAACTCGAGCCGCCGGGAATGAGATCCTCCCGGATTGAGTTGCGGGGGATGCCATAGGGCGAACGCACGCCTACGAGGCCGGTCGCGAACTGGTCGAGATTGGTCTTGCCGACGATGATGGCGCCAGCCGCACGCAGGCGTTCCACCGCGGTCGAGTCATGTGCTGGCGTGTAGGAGAAGGCCGGGCAGGCTGCCGTGGTCGGAAAGCCCAGCGCGTCGATATTGTCCTTCACCGCTACCGGCACGCCATAGAGCGGCAGGTTCGCGGCGTCCTTCGTGGCAAGCTTTTCAGCTTCCGCGATCGCGTCCTTTTCGTCGCGCAGGCTGATGAAGACGGCGGGATCGTTGTGGTCGCGGATGCGCTGATAGGTGCGCGCGATCGTCTCTGCCGGCGTCATCGTGCCCGCGCGATGCGCGGCCACAATCGCGGCGATCGTTTCAGGCTGCTCAGCCCCCATGGTGGCAAAACTCCGGCAACTTCTCTCACCCGGATTGAAGCAAGCGATGTGCCATTGTGTACATTATCCGGGCAGGCGCGATGCTGCGGATATTATCGTAGGATCAGTGCCTTGGGGGATGCACTGACCAGCGAGCGGGCGGCCGGGCCGGCGCCCCGCCCCGAGCACTTGCCCAAACCGTGAGCAGTCTTGATCAGGTGAAGGCCGCAAGTATCTGGAGCAGCCGTTCCCGGTTCGCCTTGCCGATCTTGTCCTCGACATGCCGTTCGTGCTCGGCCGCGAGGCGCTTGAATCTTGCCAGGGCCGTCTCGCCTTGCGTCGTGAGGTGAAGCGCGTGGGACCGCCGGTCCGCCTTCGACTTGATCCGTTTCACCAGCCTCCGCTGCTCAAGGCTGTCGAGCAGATGCACCAGCCGGGCGCGCTCGATGCCGAGGCGTTTTGCCACCGCCATCTGCGAGAGCCCCGGATTGGCGCCGATCACGGTCAGCACCGAATATTGCGTCGGCCTGATACCGACCGCGCCGAGCGTCCGGATGAAGTCCTGAAAGATCCAGATCTGGAAGCGACGGACCGCATAGCCGGCGTGGCCGACGAGAGCGTCAAGGCTGATCTCGTCCGCGTCGATCTGCCGCGTCGCGCCGTTGTTCGCTCGCTTGCGGGGGGAAGTCCGGGCTGCGATCGCTGTCAAATTCCTATCTCCTGCCCCGCGACCTTAGCGTCTCGAGGTTCGAAGCGAAAGATTGTTGTTGACGACAACAATCGTCATGCCAAACATTATGACCAAGGCGGCCCCAAGAACGAGGCTGCGTCCGATCGGGTTCCGGGCGGAGGAGGAAAACATGACACCCGCCACACGCGGTGATGCTGCAAGCCTGTTTGCAACACCCAGGACCGTCGTCGAACGTCGCGCCGATGGCAGCATCGTGCTGCGTTCGCCCGAGCCTCTTCGCGAGAGCGCGCGCTGCGTCGGCGACTGGCTGGAGCAATGGGCTCGGCGGACGCCGGGCACGGTCTTCCTCGCCGAACGCGCCAACGCCGATGCGCCCTGGACCACGGTGACCTATGCGCAAGCGCTGCAGCAGGTGCGTGGCGCAGCGTCCTGGATCCTGGCACAGGGACTGAGCATCGAGCGTCCGCTCGCGATCCTCTCCGACAACAGCATCGATCATGCATTGCTCGCGCTTGCCGCGCAGCATGTCGGCGTGCCCTCTGCCGCGATCTCGCCTGCTTATTCGCTGATGTCCAAGGATTTCGAAAAACTCAAGAGCATGATCGCGCTGCTTCAGCCCGGTGCGATCTACGTCTCCGCGACAAAGCCGTTTGCAGCAGCGCTAGCCGCGATCAAGCCGATGCACCAGGCGCAGATCATCAGCGGCCATGCCGATGATGCCGATGCGCTCGCGTTCGATGCCATTGCGACGACGCCGGAGACGTCCGGGACCGCAAAGGCTTTCGCCGCGGTGACCCCGGATACGATTGCAAAATTCCTCTTCACCTCGGGCTCGACCGGCACGCCCAAGGCGGTCATCAACACCCATCGCATGCTCACCTCGAGCCAGCAGGCCAAGGCGCAGACCTGGACCTTCCTCGAACAAGCCGGCAGCGATCTCGTCATTCTCGACTGGCTGCCCTGGAGCCACACCTTCGGCGCCAACCACAATTTCAACCTCGTGCTGCGTAACGGCGGCTCGCTCTATATCGACGGCGGCAAGCCGGCGCCTGGCCTGTTCGCGACTTCGCTCGCCAATCTCAAAAGCGTGATGCCGACGGTCTATTTCAACGTGCCGCGCGGCTTTGACATGCTGATCGCGGCACTCCGCGACGACGAGGAATTACGCCGGCGCTTCTTCAGCGAGGTGAAATTCGCCTTCTACGCCGGTGCAGCCTTGCCGCAGAATCTGTGGGATGCGCTCGCGCAGCTCTCGATCGAAACCGTCGGCCATGCGTTGCCGATGGTCTCGGCCTGGGGCTCGACCGAGACCTCGCCGCTGGCGACCGACTGCCATTTCCTCGCCGAGCGCTCCGGCAATATCGGCGTGCCGATCCCGGGAACCGAGCTGAAGCTCGTCAGCGCCGGCGACAAGCTGGAGGTGCGCGTGCGTGGTCCGAATGTCACGCCGGGCTATTGGAAGGCGCCGGAACTGACGAAGCAGGCCTTTGACGAGGAGGGATTCTATCTGATCGGCGACGCGGTGAAGCTTGCCGATGTCAATCGGCCCGAGCGCGGCCTGTTCTTCGATGGCCGCGTCGCCGAAGATTTCAAGCTGAATTCCGGCACCTGGGTCAGCGTCGGCACGCTACGCATCGCCGGCATCGCCGCGCTGGCGCCGCTTGCGCAGGATATCGTCGTCACTGGTCATGGTGGTGACGAGGTGCGCTTCCTGGTGTTCCCGAACATCGCCGCGTGCCGCATGCATGCCGGTCTGCCCGAGACGGCGGCTACGGACGAAGTGCTGGCCCATGACAAGGTGAGGACCGCGATCGCACAGGGCCTCGCCAAGCTCGCGCAGCAGGCCGGCAACTCGTCGGGCCACGCCACGCGCGCCCTGCTGCTTGCCGAACCGCCGTCGGTCGATGGCGGCGAGATCACCGACAAAGGCTATATCAACCAGCGCGCGGTGCTGACGCGGCGCGCCGACGCCGTGGAGCGGCTGAATGATGATGCGTCAACCGAGTGGATCGGCTGCAACTAATCCACGCTGCTGTATGCCTTTCCCGAGGTCGCCGAGTGAAATAGCTCCCAAATAGGCCAGCCATTCTGCCGCAAGATTCTGCACGATTATTTTGTTGCCGAAGCAACTAATTTGTGCGAACCGTTTCCAGGTGGGGATGACGGTGGAGAAACCGCCGCGTCGGACCGGAGGAAACGATGCGCGGCAGAATGGGTGTCGCGGGCAAATGCCGGCGCATACCTGGAAACGACGGGCACGCGCGCTCGGCGCGCGACCCGTCAGGTATCTGCGCCACCGGTCACCGCGCCGAGGTTCTCGTGCAGCCGGCGCAACAAATCGATCAGTATCTCGCGCTCATCCTTCGACAGACACGACACCAGCCGCCGCTCGCGATCGAGCGCCGCGACGATCACCTTGTCATGGGTGGCGCGGCCCTTCGCCGTCAGCGAGATCGAATGGGTGCGGCCGTCGTTCGGATCGGTGCGGATCGACACGTGCCCGCGTTTCTCGAGGCCGGCGAGCGTCCGGCTCACCGGGCCCTTGTCGAAGCCGATGACGTGGCAGATGCGCGAGGCCGGAATGCCCGGCTCGATCGCCAGCAGCGACATGATCCGCCATTCCGTGACGTTGACGCCGAATTGCCGCTGATAGAACGCGTTCGCGCTGTTGGAGAGCTTGTTGGCGATGAAGGTGATGAAGGCCGGGACGTAGCGATCGAGATCGAGCGTCGGTCCGGTCTCAGCGGACGCAGGCTTTTGGCGGGATCTGGTCGAAGGCGCAGGCATATCCGGATTCTGACTCGCGACGGGTTCCAAGACCTAAGGGCATGCGCCGGGCTTTCACAAGATCAAAATGAGGGAGGATCTCCATGAGCGCACCCGGCTCGACCGTATCTGGCGTCCCGCATCTCGACGTCGATCCCTTCGGCATGAGCTTCTTCGCCGACCCTTATCCCACGCATGAGCTGCTGCGGGAGACGGGCCCGGTCGTCTATCTCGACAAGTGGAACGTCTATGGTGTGGCGCGCTACGCGGAGGTTCATGCGGTTCTGAACGATCCCGTGGCGTTCTGCTCCAGCCGCGGGGTCGGCCTCTCCGATTTCAAGAAGGAGGCACCGTGGCGGTCGCCGAGCCTGATCCTGGAGGCCGATCCTCCCGCGCACACCCGCACGCGAGCCGTGCTGTCGAAGGTGCTGTCGCCCACCGCCTTGAAGCAGGTCCGTGACCGCTTTGCTGCCGCCGCCGAAGCGTGCGTCGACGTTCTGCTCGACCGGCGCAGCTTCGATGCCATCACGGATCTTGCCGAGGCCTATCCTCTGTCGATCTTTCCCGATGCGCTTGGCCTGAAGGCCGAAGGTCGCGAGCATCTGTTGCCCTACGCGAGCGTCGCGTTCAACGCTTTCGGCCCACCGAACAGGTTGCGCCAGCAGGCGCTCGAGAGCTCGGCGCCGCATCAGGCCTATGTCGCCGAGCAATGCCAGCGCGAGAACCTTGCGCCGGGCGGTTTCGGCGCCTGTATTCATGCGCACGCCGATGCTGGCGAGATCACCGCCGCCGAGGCGCCGCTGCTCGTGCGTTCGCTGCTGTCGGCGGGGCTCGATACCACCGTCAACGGCATCGGTGCGGCGGTCTATTGCCTGGCGCGGTTTCCGGACCAGTTCGCCAGGTTGCGCGGCGATACGACTCTGGCGCGCAACGCGTTCGAAGAGGCCGTGCGGTTCGAGAGCCCTGTGCAGACCTTCTTCCGCACCACCGCGTGCGAGGTCGAACTGTCCGGCGCGACCATCGGCGAAGGCGAGAAGGTGCTGATGTTCCTTGCCGCCGCCAATCGCGATCCGCGCCGATGGGACAAGCCTGACAGTTACGACATCACCCGCCGCACCTCCGGCCATGTCGGCTACGGCTCCGGTATCCATATGTGCGTCGGCCAGCTCGTGGCGCGGCTCGAGGGCGAGACGATACTCTCGGCGCTGGCTCGCCGGGTCGCCAGCATCGAGATCACGGGCGAGCCGAAGCGCCGCTTCAACAACACGCTGCGCGGGCTCGACAGCCTGCCTGTGACCGTCACGCCGGCCTGAGGCGGCCGGCAATCTCATCCTTTCGCGGCCATCGCTTTTGCTGCATCTGAAATCCCTCGTGCCATCGAGACGAACTCGCTCGGCATCATCACGAGCGTCATGGTGTTCTGCTCGGCGCCGACTTCGGTGATCATCTGCATGCGGCGGAGCTCGAGGCCGGCGGGGTTCTGCATGATCACTTCGGCGGCCTGGCGCAGCTGCTCGGCGGCGTCGAGCTCGGCCTCAGCCTTGATCAGGCGGGCGCGCTTTTCGCGGAGCGCCTCCGCCTCCTGGGCGAGCGCGCGCTGCATGCTTGGCGGAATCTCGACACTCTTCATCTGTACCAGCTCGACCTTGACGCCCCAGGGCTCAGTGGTCGTATCGATTGCCTTCTGCATGACCTCGGCGATGGTGTCCTGCGCTTTCAGGATTTCATCGAGCGTATGCTGCCCAAGCACCGCGCGTAGCGTCGTGAGCGAGACTTGCACGACCGCGTTGGAGACTGCCTTGACTTCCATGACCGCAAGCTCGGGATCAACGATGCGATACCACACCACGGCGTCGACCTTGATCGGCACGTTGTCGCGTGTGATGCCTTCCTGCTGCTCGACATTCGCGGTGATGGTGCGCAAATCGAGCTTGGTCTGCCATTCGAGGAACTGCCAGACCAGGTACAGGCCGGGGCCGGCTGTGCGGTTGAATTTACCAAGCCGGAACACGACGCTGCGTTCGTATTGGTTGGCAACGCGGACGCTTAAGATCAAATAGGCGAGAACTACAAGAACGATGATGGTCAGATAAGGATGCGTGGCGACAAGCTCCATGATGAACATGGATGCCTCCTGTTAATTATTGAGCGGCGGATTAAGTGACAGCGCTCCCGGCTTTCAAGGCCACTGACTGCTTGGCGTCGGGGATATTTTTCGTCGTTAACCACTTGACGGTCGCATCACAGGGCCGCGATCGAGGCGGTGCCTCTTGTCTCGTCCCACGAGGAGAAGAGGCCTATACCACCTTGCTGCTGCCCTGCGTGATCAACCGCGCCGCGCGCTGGTCACGGGCATAGATCCACAGCCAGCTCAGGGCCACGCTGAGACGGTGGCGCAGGCCGATCAGGAAGTAGATGTGGGCGATGCCCCAGATCCACCACGCGATGGTGCCGCGCAGCTTGACCTTGCCGAAATCGATCACCGCGAGCCGCTTGCCGATCTGGGCGAGACTGCCGGCGTGCTTGTAACGGAACGCGCCCTTTGTCTCGCCGCGCAACCGTGCCTTGATGGTTTCCGCGACATGGCGGCCCTGCTGCTTGGCGGCGGGTGCGATGCCCGGCACCGGCTTGCCGTCCCAGGCGTTGATGCTCACGGTGTCACCGATCGCGAAGATTTCGGGATGGCCGGGGATGGTGAGATCGTCAGCAACTTGCACCCGCCCGGCGCGATCGCTTGGTGCGCCCAGCCATTCGGCGGCGGGCGAAGCACGGACTCCGGCGGCCCAGATTCGTGTCTTGGCCTCGAGCAGCTTGCCGCCGAACACCACACCTTCGCGGTTGATCTCGGTGACGGCCTGCCCGAGCACGACTTCGACACCGATCTTTTCCAGCGAGGCCTGCGCATAGGCCGAGAGGTCGTCGGGAAAGCCCGCGAGCACGCGCGGGCCCGCCTCGATCAGCACGACGCGCGCCTTGTGGGTGTCGATGTTGCGGAAATCTGCCGGCAGGGTGTGATGTGCCATCTCGGCGATGGTGCCGGCGAGCTCGACGCCGGTGGGACCTGCGCCGACGATGACGAAAGTGAGCCGCGCCGCGCGCTTCGCCGGATCCGTCTCGCGTTCGGCACGCTCGAACGCCACGAGGATGTGACGTCGCAACGTGGTCGCGTCCTCCAGCGTCTTCAGTCCGGGCGCCCACGTCTCCCACTCGTCATGGCCGAAATAGGCGTGACGTGCGCCGGTGGCGAGCACCAGCGTGTCGTAGGGCACCTCGCTGCCGTCGTCGATCAACACACATCGGCGCGCGGCATCGACGCCGCTCACCGTCGCAAACAGTGTCGTCACCTCGCGCCTGTCGCGCATCAGGTGCCGCACCGGCCAGGCGATCTCGCTGGTCGCGAGCGAGGCGGTCGCGACCTGATAGAGTAGCGGTTGAAACAGATGATGGTTGCGGCGGTCGATCAGCGTGATCTCCACCGGCGCGCCGGCAAGCCGATAGGTCGTCTCCAGCCCGCCGAAGCCGGCCCCGACGATGACGACGCGATGGGGAGTTGCGGCCATGATGCACCCTCGAATCTCGCTGCTGCTCTCACTCATTTAAGTGCCGATTGGGTGCCGTGGTCCAATAGCCGTCATCAATGATGGAATAGGCCAAGCGTATCGATATTCCGCGCGAAAAAGCGCCGCAGCCTCGGACCGGCCTCGGCCGAAGTGAGTAGAATTATATTTCTTGCCATCCCCATTTGGGGCGAAATATGGTGCAGGAGCGGGCGCTGAGCCATTGGCGGCGCGACGGATTTTGCGTTCAATAGAGACTGACCCGAGGCGGCGATCACCCCGTTCCGGGATCAATAATTAAGGAGGGGAGTGAGTTATGAGGACGGCATTCTGGCTGGCGGGCGCAGCGGCGCTGGTTCTGGCAAATCCGGCATTGGCCGGCGACACCATCAAGATCGGTTTCGTCTCGACCTTCAGCGGCCCGACCGCCGTGATCGGCAACGACATGCGCAATTCGTTCGAGCTGGCGCTTGATCATCTCGGGCGCAAGATGGGCGGCAAGCCGGTCGAGGTGATCTACGAGGACGACGGCCAGAAGCCTGATGTCGGCAAGCAGAAGACCGAGAAGCTGGTGCAGTCCGACAAGGTCGATTTCCTCGCCGGCTATATCTGGTCGAACGTGCTGCTCGCCTCGCTCAAGACCGCGGTGGACTCGCAGACCTTCATGATCTCCGCCAATGCCGGTCCCTCGCAGCTCGCGGGCGAGCTGTGCAGCCCTTACGTGTTCTCGACCTCCTGGCAGAACGACCAGACGCCGGCCGCCGTCGGCCTCTACATGAACGCGAACGCCGTCAAGAGCGTGTTCCTGATCGGCCCGAACTACGCCGCCGGCAAGGATATGCTCGCGGGCCTGAAGAGCACGTTCAAGGGCGAGATCAAGGGCGAAGAATATACGGTCTGGCCGAGCCAGCTCGATTTCTCCGCCGAGCTCTCCAAGGCGCGCGCCTCCGGGGCCGAATCGATCTTCGTGTTCTATCCGGGTGCCGCCGGCGTGCAGTTCCTCAATCAATATGCGCAGGCTGGCCTAAAGAGCACGATGCCGCTCTACACCGCCTTCACCATCGATGAGTTGTCGCTGCCGCTCCAGAAGGAGAACGCGCTCGGCGTTCCCGGCGCGCAGGAGTGGGTCAACGATCTTCCCAACGAGCAGAACAAGCGCTTCGTTGCCGACTATCGCAAGAAGTACACGGGTCTCCGCCCGACCTATTACGGCGCGCAGGCCTATGACGCGGCGCAGCTCATCAACAGCGCGGTGGTCGCCGTCGGCGGCGATACGTCCAAGAAGGATGCGATGAAGGCTGCAATGGAAAAGGCCGACTTCAAGTCGCTGCGCGGCGCGTTCAAATACGGCAACAACCACATTCCGATCCAGAACTTCTATCTGCAGGACGTGGTGAAGGGCGCCGGCGGTGAGCTTTCGCTGAAGACCGTCGCCACCATCGTCACCAATGATCAGGACCGTTTCCACGACAAGTGCCCGATGAAGTAAGGGTTCTCCCCCTCTCCCCGCTTGCGGGGAGAGGGTGGGGGTGAGGGGAGGCTCCGCGGGGGCGGAGTTGGCCGAATTCTTCAATAATCCCCACGCCGTCATTGCGAGCGCAGCGAAGCAATCCAGAGTCTTTCCGCGGAGGGATTCTGGATTGCTTCGCTGCGCTCGCAATGACGTGTTGAGAAGGCGTTCCTCCTGATTGTCATACGACTCGTGGAGAGTCCCCCTCACCCGCCGCGCTTCGGACGATGCTTCGCATCGCCGGGCGAGCGTCGGCCTCTCCCCGCAGGCGGGGAGAGGCGAAGAGTCTGCAAGGGAGAGGGTAAGAGGCCTCACACACGCGGCATGCTCGCAGGCCGCACCTCGCGCGCCTGCGCGGCGAGCCTGATGCCGGCGTTGGGCGCACCAAATCCCTGATAGCTCCGCCGCTCGATGATCTCGAAGAAGAAGCGCTCATCGAAAATGTGGGTGTAGACCTGGAAGAATTCGCCATCGCCCTCGCGGTCGTAGAGGATGTGGTTGGCGCGGAGCTTGGCCATGACATCGGGGGCGAGGTCGTATTTGGCTTCGATGTCGTCGTAGTAGTTGTCAGGGATATCCAGGAAGCCGGCGCCGCGGGCGCGCATCGCGGCGACGGTCGCAAAGATGTCCTCGCACGCAAAGGCGACGTGCTGCACGCCTGAGCCGAAAAACTCCGAGATGAAGCGGGCGGGCAACGTACGGTTGGCGGAGGAGCCGTTGACGACGAAGCGCAGGCTCTGGTCGCCGTTGATGAGGGCCTGGCTCTGCACGAGGCCTCTGGGATCGGCGATCTCCATCTGCGGCAGCCGCTTCAGGTCGAGGATACCGGTGTAGAACAGCAGCCAGGACAGCATTTCGTCATAGGGCATCGACTGTGCGATGTGGTCGACTGCGATCAGGGCATCGGCGCTCGCATCGCTCGCGACAGGCGCGAAATCCGTGTCCCAGTTCTTGCCGGCCTGGTCGAGGAAATAAAGAAGACTGCCGCCGACACCGTGGATCGCGGGGATCTCCAGCTCGCCAGGTCCGACCGGCTGGTAGAACGTGCGCGCCTTCAGCGTTTCGGCCCGCTGCATGGCAAGACCGGCATTGTCGACATTGAGCGCGATGGCGCAGACGCCGGGACCGTGGGTGACATAGTGCGAATGCGCAAAGCCGTCGGTCTCGGAGTTGATCACGAGCTCGACCTTGCCTTGCGACCAGCGTTCCACCGCCTTGCTGCGATGCTTGCCCGTCTTGCGGAAGCCGAGCTGCGAAAACAGATGCGCGAGCTCGCCGGCCTTGGTCTCGTTGACTGCGAATTCGATGAAGCCGGTGCCGCTGCTCCTGGGCTTCGGCGCCAGGGGTTCGCCGACGAGCTTTGGCCAGTCCGGGGCGAGGTGGTCCTGCAACATGATCAGCGAGCGCAGGCCGTCGACCGCGGTCTGCACTGCCGAGCCGGCGCGGAATTGGTCGTTGAAGATTTCGAGCGACCACGGTCCGGAGTAGCCGGTCGCAGCGATCGCCTGCATGAATTCGCCGACCGGCAGATCGCCCTGGCCCGGGAAGGAGCGGAAGTGCCGGCTCCACGACAGAATGTCGAGCTCAAGCTTTGGCGCATCGGCGAGTTGCACCAGAAAGATCTTGTCGCCGGGGATCGAAGCCATCGCGCGGGTCGGGAAGCCCGGCGCCAGCGCGTGAAAAGAGTCGAGGATGACGCCGATCGCGGGATGATCGGCGCGGCGCACGATCTCCCAGGCATCCCGATAGTCGTTGACGTGCCGGCCCCAGGCCAACGCTTCATAGCCAACACGCAGGCCGCGCTTGGCGGCGCGGTCGCCGAGCTCGCGAAAATCGTCCGCGGCGCGGTCGATGCCGCCGAGCGAGGCGGGCGAGACGTTGGAGCAGATCAGCAAGAGATCGGTACCGAGCTCCTGCATCAGGTCGAACTTGCGTTCGGCGCGGGCGAAGTTGCGCGTGCGCTGCGGCTCCGGCATACCCTCGAAATCGCGGAACGGCTGGTACGCGCAAATCTTCAGATTGAGATCGCGGCAGAGCCTTGCGATGTCGCGTGGGCCCGAGCCGAACGACAGCAGATCGTTCTCGAAGATTTCGACCTCGTCGAATCCGGCGGCCGCGATGGCACGGAGCTTTTCGTCCAGCGCACCTGAAAGGGAAACGGTTGCGATCGAGCGCTTGTTCATGCTGCCTGCTCCATGATGTGGCCCGGCGATATTTTCTGGCCCGTGCGCGCGGCCTCGCTGACGGCTTCGACGACCGCGAGCGTGCCCATCGCATCTTCGACCGAGATCAGCGGTTGTTCTCGGCCCGCGATCACCGCGCAGAAATGACGGAGCTGCTCGGCCAGCGGATCGAAGGCCGCAGGCGCGATGGTCTCGCGCGACAGCGGCGCATACCAGCCGGGTTGTTGCGTGTAGGACCAATGTTCCATATCAGGCACGGACAACGAGCCCTCGGTGCCGGAGAAGATGTAACAGGGCTGGTCTTGCTTGGGATACGCGACGTTCTCGCCGGAGGTAAGCTCCCAGCTCCACGGTGCTGGCGTTGCGTCGGACACGGTGACTGTTCCCAGCGCGCCATCGGCGAAGCGCAGGAGGAGCACGGCGGTATCTTCGACGGCGAAGCCGCGCACTTGGTTCGAGATCATCGCCTGCACCTCGACGATCTCGCCGCAGATGAAGCGCAGATTGTCGATGTCGTGGATGAGATTGATGAGCAGCGGGCCGCCGCCGTGCTCACGCCGCCACGCCACGTCGAAATAGTCGTCGGGCTTCTTCAGCAGCCACAATCCGACGATTGCGGTGAGCTGGCCGAGCCGGCCGGTCGCGACAGTCTCGCGCGCGGCCTTGATGATCGGATTGTGACGGCGGTGATGGCCGACCAGCATCGGCACGCCAGATCGCTTGATTGCCGCGCACAGCCGCTGCGCGGCTGCGACGGTGTCAGTCACCGGCTTCTCGATTAGCGCAGGCACGCGGGCTTCGGCGCAGTCGAGCCCCATCTGGAGATGCAGTGCATTCGGCGAGGCGATGATCAAGCCGTCCGGCTTTTCCCGCTGCAGCAGCGCGCGGTGATCCGCATGCCAGGGCGCGTTGCGCGCTTGCGCAAACTCTTTCGCGGTGGAGGAGGGGTCAGCGATGCCCGCGAGCACGCAGTCCGGCGAAGCCTCGATCAGTTCGACATGGCGGCGGCCGATCAGGCCGGCCCCGGCAACGGCGATGCGCATCTTCGCGCTCATGCCGCGCTCTCCTCCATCGCGCCGCCGAGGAAGAGCTGGCCGATCCGGGGATCGTTCAGGATGCGCTCGGCCTTGTCGACCATGCGGGTCTGGCCGAGTTCGAGCACGATGCCGATGTCGGAGATCTCCAGCGCCGAGCGCGCGTTCTGCTCGATCATCAGGATGGTGACGCCGCGGTCGCGCAAGGATTTGAGGATGTCGAAGGTCTGCTGCACCATCAGTGGCGACAGGCCTATCGAGGGCTCGTCGATCAGCACCAGTTTCGGTTCGAGCAGCAGCGAGCGCGCGATCTCGAGTTGCTTCTGCTCGCCGCCGGACAAGGTCGAGGCCTGCTGGGTCGATTTACGCCGCAGCGCTGGGAACAGGTCGAGTGCGGCTTCGATCCGTGTCGGCAGATCGATGGCTTTCCCGGCCGAGACTCCGCCAAGCTCGATATTGCTGCGGACTGAAAGCTCCGGAAAAATGTTGCGGCCCTGCGGCACGTAGCAGATGCCGGCATTGAGCAGCGCGCGCTGGCTCAAATTGGTGACGTCGCGCCCGGCAAAGCTGATCTTGCCCTCGCGCAGCTTGAGCAGGCCGAAGATCGCCTTGAACACGGTGGATTTGCCGGCGCCGTTCGGCCCGATGATGGTGGTGATCGTCGCGGGCGGCACCGAGAATGTGGTGCCGTTCAGGATCGTCATCTTGCCGTAGCCGCCGACGAGATTGTGAACCGAAAGGATCGGGTCGCTCATGGCTCGCGCTCCCTAATGTCCTAGATAGGCTTCGATCACGGCCGGGTTCTTCCGGACTTCGTCCGGTCGTCCCATTGCCAGCACCTTGCCTTCCGCCATCACCATCACGCGCGAGCACAGCGACATCACGAACTCCATGTTGTGCTCGATTACGACGAAGGTGGCGTTCTTCTCGCGGTTGATCGCGACCAGCCGGTCCTTGAGGTCCGCAAGCATTGATGGATTGACGCCACCGGCGGGCTCATCGAGCAGCACCAGACGCGGGCCGCCCATGAAGGCCATGGCGGCATCGAGCAGCTTTTGCTGGCCGTAGGAGAGGCCGCCGGCGGGTTCGGATGCGAGATGATCGAGCTTGAAGAAGCCGATCATCTGGTTGGCGGCGTCGGTCAGTCCGGCATCGGAGCGGCCGACCAGGCGCGAGGCCATGTTGCCCTGGTGCTCCTGGCCCGCGAGGATCAGGTTCTCGCGCACCGAAAGCTTTGGAAACACCTGCAGGAGCTGGAAGGTGCGACTGACGCCGAGCTTGTTGAGCTCGGAGGGGCGCAGGCCCGTGACCACCTTGCCGTCGAGCTTGACCTCGCCGCCCGATGGCGTGAGCTGACCGAGGATGCAGTTGAACAAGGTCGACTTGCCACAGCCGTTCGGGCCGATCAAGCCGAGGATCTCGCCCTCGCGCACGTCGAAGCTGACGCCGTTGACGGCGTGGATGCCGCCAAAGCTCTTCTTGATGTCGGAGACTTCGAGGACCGCGCTCATTGCACCGTCTCCAGGCGCGACTTTGCGACGGCACGCAGCGCAGAAGCCGCTTTCGTGCGCCGCGCGGCCAAGTAGCGGTCGAGAATTCCCAGAATGCCCGTCGGCGACCAGATCAGCAGTGCCATCACCGCGATTGCGTAGAGCATCAGATAATAACCTTCGGTGAAGCGCAGCCATTCCGGCAGCAGCACCGCGATCATCGCGCCGAGCAACGGACCGAAATAGAAACCGGCGCCGCCGACGATCACCATCATCAAGAGATCGAGCGAGAGCGACAGGTTGAACGGAACGGGATCGATATACTGCGTCAGCGGCGCATAGAGTGCGCCGGCGATGCCGCCGAGCGCCGAGCCGATCGCGAACGCCATCAGCGTGTAGCGGCGGGTATCGATGCCGAGCGATTGCGCGCGCAGGGGATTCTCGCGCAGGGCCATGAAGGCGCGGCCCCAGGGCGAGCGGATCAGCCACCACACCGCCAGCGAGACGATCGCAAGCGAGCCGAGGCAGACATAGTAGAACGGCAGCGGCTTGTTGGTCGCGACGCCGAAGATGTGCGGCCGCGGAATGCCGGAGATGCCGTAGATACCGCCGGTGAGCCAGCTCTCGTTGCGGAACACCAGGAAGGCGAGGGTGGAGAAGGCAAGCGTCACAAAGGCGAGGTAATGGTGCTGCACGCGTAGCGCGGGATAGCCAAGCACCCAGCCGACGCCGAAGCTCAGCACGATCGCGACTGCAATTGCCGCCGGCAGCGGCCAACCATGGGTCGTCATGATCGCCGCTGCATAGGCGCCGATGCCAACGAAGGCGCCCTGTGCCAGCGAGACCTGGCCGGCATAGCCAAGCGTGAGGTTGAGGCCCATCGCCGCGATGGTCATCACCGCCCATTGGCTCAGGATGAACAGGCCGTAGCGGTTGAAGTTCATGGGAACGACGATCAGGCCGGCGATGACGATGAGGCCGAGCGCGATCTTCAGGGGTTTGGCGTAGCCGCTCATACCGTGCGCTCCTCGGCGCGGCCGAGCAGTCCTTGCGGCCGAAACAGGATGACGGCGATCAGGAAGATCATGGGTACGGCGGCGCGGTACTGCGTCGAGACATAGGCGGCCGCGAGATTGTCGAGCACGCCGATCAAGAGGCCGCCGGCGATGGCGCCCCGCACCTGATTGAAGCCGCCGACGATCGCGGCGATGAAGGCGGCCTGGCCCAGCACTTCACCGCTTGAAAACTTGGCCAGATAAATCGGCGTGATCAGGAGCGAGGCCAGCGCCACCAGGAAGGCGTTGATCAGGAAGGTCAGCAGGATCATGCGCTCGACCGGCACGCCGATGATGCGCGCAACCGTCGGGTTCTGGGCGGCCGCCTGCATCTGGTGGCCGAGCGAGGTGCGATTGAGCAGGGTGGTCAGGCCGAAGACAGCCAGGATCGCGACGACGAGGACGCCGATGCTTTGCAGCGAGACGGCGTGGCCGAGGACGGAGATGTCACCGGTCGGCACGATCGACGGGAAGGGCGAAGCCTCCGCGCTGAAGAACTGTTTGACGGCTTCCTTGATGCCGATGGCGAGCGCCATGGTCGCGATCGCCAGCGGCAGCACGCCGTGGCGCATCATCGGATCGACCAGCAACATCTTGAAGGCGAGGCCCAGCAGGATCATCGAGAGCAGGATGCCGAGGATGATCGCGAGCCAGAACGGCGCGCCGACATGCATCGCCGCCAGCATCAAGAACGCCGGCAGCATCACGAACTCGCCTTGCGCGAAATTGATGGTCTGCGAGGTCTGCCACAGCAGCGTGAAGCCGACCGCAACCAGCGCGTAGATCGCGCCAGTGGCGAGGCCCGCGACCAGGAGATCGAACAGATTGGACATTTTCCCCTCTCGTCGCTCCGTCTTCCCTCTGTCGTCTCCCTCTCCCCGTTCTTACGGGGAGAGGGAGGAAGAGAGCCTCACTTCAGTTTAGGCAACACCTGCTTCACCACCTGCTTGCCGTCGACCACCTCGACCAGGAAGCTCTGGCGATCGATGTCGCCGTTCGCATCGAAGGTGACGTCCATCAGAATTCCCGGCTCCTCGGAGGCCTTGATCGTCAGGCCGTGCAACGTGTCGGCGAACGCTTTGGAATCGACCTTGCCCATCTTCTCGGTGGTGGCCTTCACCATGTAGACAGCGAGGTAGCCCTTCAGGCCGTTATGGTCAGGGACGTAATTGTACTTCTTCGAGAAGCGGTCGCGGAAACCCTTGATCAACTCGACCGGCGCATCCGTGGTGAGGCCGACATGGCCGCGGGCGCCGTTGGCGGCGTCGCCCGCGAGCTCGATCACCTTCTGGCCGATCAGCGTGGTCTCGCCCATCAGCGGCGCGGTGACGCCCTGGCGCTTCAACTCCTTCAGGATGCGCGCGCTCTCTTCTTCATTGAGGTAGACGAACACGGCGTCGGGATTGGCGGCCTTGATCTTGCCGACGTCGGCGGCGAAATCGGCCTGGCCCGCTTCGGTGGAGAGATCGGCGACGACCTTGGAGCCGAGTCGCTCAAGCTCCTTGGTCACGACGTCGCGTCCGCCGCGGCCAAAGTCGTTGTTGACCCAGACCACTGCGACCGATTTCGCCTTCATGTCGTCGTGAATGTACTTTGCGACCTTCGGCATCGAGGATTGCTGGCCGAATGAGGTCCGGAACAGGAACTTGTTGCCGGCTTGTGTCAGTTCGGCGGCTTCGCCGCCCATGATCTGGGTAATGCCGGCTTCGGCCGCGAGCGGCGCCGTGACCTTGACCGAGCCGGAATAGCCGGGTCCGAGCAGCACATAGGGTTCGGCGTCGAGCGCCTTCTGCACCTGCGCGCGCGCCACGCCCGGGTTCGACTGTGAGTCGGCATGGGTGACCTCGAGCTTGTGGCCGAGCACGCCGCCCTTGGCGTTGATCTCCTCGATCGCGAGATCGATGCCGTTCTTCCAGTTGGTGCCGACGGTGGCGCCGCCGCCCGAAAGCTCGGCGACATCGGCAAGCTTGATGGCCTGTGCGAAGGCGCTCGTGGTCGTGATTGCGGTGAGCAGCGCGCCCACCAGTAGCGTTGATTTCATCGTCCTCTCCTCCCGTTTCAATTTTGCAAGCGGCCTTGTGTCCGGCCGCTTTGCCTCAAGCTGCCTGATAGGCGGCGCTGCGCGCGGCCATCACGGCGTCAAAAGCCTCTCCCATGACTTCCGTCGATGGGGCAAGGCCGGTGAACAGTTCGAAGGCGTCGGCGGCCTGATAGATCGCAAGCTCCCGCCCGGTCATGATCCGTGCGCCCTTGGCCTGTGCGGCTGCCAGCAGCGGCGTGATCAGCGGTGAGTAAACGGCGTCGGCGACCCACATATTTTCGCGCAGCAGCGCCGGGGGGACCGGCGTGTCCCGGTTCGGCAGCATGCCGACGGGTGTGCCGTTGACGAGGCCGGTTGCGCCATCAAGCGCCTCCTCGACACTTCGGGCGACCCGTGCACCACCGTGCTTGGCCAGCAGCGCGGCGAGCTTCTCGGCCCGCGCCGGCTCGCTGTCGAAGATCCGGAGGTCCGTCACTTTCAGGCTCGCCAGTGCAAAGGCGATCGCCTTGCCGACGCCGCCGGTGCCGATGACCGCCACCGCATTTCCGGACGAAGCCAGCAGCGGCGCGACGGCGCGCGCAAAGCCCGTCGTGTCGGTGTTGTGGCCGATCAGCCGGCCGTCCCTCACGACGACGGTATTGACGGCCGCCATGGTCGCCGCAGCCGGTGCCAGCTCGTCGAGCAGCGGCACCACCGCCTCCTTATAAGGGAAGGTGACGTTGACACCGGCAAAGCCGAGCCGCCGCACGCCCTCGAGCATCATGCTGAGCCCGGTCGTATCAGCGCCGGCGACCTCGATGAGCTGGTAATGGCCGCGCAGGCCAAGCGCCTCGGCGGCGCGCTCATGCATGGCGGGGGATGCGGAATGCGCGATCGGCGCCCCGATCAGGCCGGTGAGGAGCTTTTTGCTGGCGGCGTATCCGCGCTTCGACATGGTTCGCTATCGTCTCGTTGGGGGCGTTCGGTCCCGGCCATTAGCGGCGAAATCCGCCCAATTCCAAGGGGCTTCAGCCGCGACGATAATCTTTCCCCTGCCTAACACAATTACCCTTTTGTCCGGCAAACCTAACATCATGTTATTTCTTCCGCCCGCGTGCCGGGGCGGCCTTGCCGTTGCCGCGGGACGGCTCGACCGCGCGCATCTCGGCGCGCAGGGATTCGATGAAATACTCGACGTGGAGCGACAGCGGCGCACCGCGCTTGACCGCGATATAGGTATCGAACCGCGTCGGCTCGGTGATCTTGATGAGCTCGATGCCGGGATAGCCGCCATGGGCCACCGTGAACTGGTCGATGATGGCGATGCCAAGCCCCGCCTTCACCAGCGCGCAGACCGTGGTGCCGAAGCGCGCGCGGATGGTGATGTTGTAGTCGAGCTTATGGCGCGCGAACATCTCGGCCATGATCCGGCCGTAGGGATCGTTGGGATCGATGCCGATCAACGGGTAGCGGGTGATCTCGGCGGCGGAGACCTGCTTGCGGCCGGCAAGCTCATGGCCCGGCGGCACGATGCAATAGAGCTCGCCCGAGGCCAGCGGCATGAAGTCGAGCCCGGAATGCTCGAGCCGGTAGCTCATCGCCACGCACTCGCCGCGGCCGAGCAGGAGGTAGTCGATGGCTTCCTCGAGCTTGAGGATGTTGATGTCGATGCCGAGATCGGGGTAGCGGCGGCGGACGCGCTCGATCGCACGCGGCACCATCACCTGCGAGATGCTCGGCACCGAGCCGATGCGGAGCTCCGACAAGCCGCCGCGACCGATCTTGGAGATGATCTCGGAGAGGTCATCGACCTTTTTGTAGACGCCGTTGATCTGTTCGAAAATGTTCTCGGCTTCCGGCGTCGGGAAGTAGCGGCCGTTCTGGCGCTGGAAGAAGCGGATACCGAGGGAGCGCTCGGTATATTTGACCAGCCGGCTGATCCCCGGCGCCGAGACGTTCAGCAGCTTCGCCGCACCGCCGATGGTGCCCGTCACCATCACGGCACGGATCACTTCAACCTGGCGCAGCGTCATCATGGTCTTGAGAAGTCCCTGGCATCCGAAAGAGATCGTGGCGGCGATCATCTCACGACAGCCGGGATGTCATCCAGCGGGAAGTGGAGCTTTAATGGGAGTGGGGAAGGACGGGTAACTTCGCAGTTACGCTGTTTCGAGAAAGTCCAGCGCCCGCATCGAAGGGCATCGTCGCGCGATCGGCTGAACCGGCGCGATCTGCTGCGACCTCCGTGCTAGCTCGCGGGCTTTTCCGGCGAGGCGCTGTCGACGAGCTTGGGACGTTCGCTTTGCAGCACGTCTCGCGCGAACTCGATGATCTTCTGCTTGTTTGCCGTCTCGCGGACGGCGAAAAACACGCGGTTCAATTCCAGGCCGAGCACGCTGTTGAGGGCGATGTTCTCGTCTTCCATCGTGGTGGTCTCGCTTTAGACGCCTTGGATGTAACGGCACGCCACTTCCTCCACAAGTAGATTAAATCTTCGGTGCCAGCGCCACACCGGTAAATTACGGGCGCGATGAATTGAGGCGGCGCTCCAAGACGTGCTATACGGAAGCGGCGAGGGGCAGGAAAACGCACCGATGTCCGCCGTCGATTATGGCCGCGAAGCGCTGGATTTTATCGAGGGGCTGGGAACCTATGAGAAGGTCCCGGACGCCATGGACGCGCTCGAGATGGCATTCGGTCGCTTCGGCTTCGAAACCATCATCGTGACAGGCCTGCCGAATCCCGATCAGCGATTTGCGCAGATGGTGCTTGCCAAGCGCTGGCCGGCAGGGTGGTTCAGTCTCTATACACAGAACAACTACGACCGCGCCGATCCGGTGGTGAGGCTGTGCCGGCTGTCGGTCAACCCGTTCGAATGGTCGGAAGCGCCATATGATGCCGAACGCGAGCCCGATGCCGCCGAGGTGATGAACCGCGCCACCGATTTTCGGATGTCGCGCGGCTTCATCGTGCCCATCCACGGGCTCACCGGCTATGAGGCCGCGGTGTCACTCGGCGGCGTCCATCTTGATCTCAATGCTCGCAGCAAGCCGGCTCTGCATCTGATGGCGATGTACGGCTTCGACCACATTCGTCGTCTGCTCGATCCGGCGCCGCGGCAATCGACGCGCCTCACCCCGCGAGAGCGCGAAGTGATCGCGTGGGCGTCACAGGGCAAGTCGGCCTGGGAGATCGGCGAGATCCTGCATATCACGCAGCGTACCGCCGAGGAGCATCTTGCAACTGCTGCGCGCAAGCTCGGTGCCGTCAACCGTACGCATGCGGTTGCGCTCGCGATTCGTCACAAGATCATCAATCCTTAAGCGACGTACTGGGAAATTTCCCAATACCGTCTCCGCGTTTTTTCGCGGAGGTTACCCCCATTGAAGCTGGATGGGGGATTTCATGATCCACGCAATTTCCTCGCTAAACCGACACCTTTACGAGGACGTACTCGAGCAGCATTTCCGGCTGCGCCACGACATATTCGTCGAAGAACGGCGATGGGAGACGCTCCGCAAGCCGGATCGCCGCGAGATCGATTCCTACGACAACGAGGACACGGTGTATCTGCTCGCGCTGGAGGGGCGCCGCGTCGTTGGCGGCCACCGGCTTTATCCGACGACCAAGCCTTCGATGATGAGCGAGGTCTTCCCGCATCTCGCAGCAGTGCGTGGCTGCCCCTCGAATCCGCTGGTCTGGGAGTGGTCGCGCTATTTCGTCGTACGCGACCGTCGCGACGGTACCCTCAACCTGCAACTGATGGCGGCCGTGCAGGAATTCTGCCTCGGCCAGGGCATCGCGCAGGTCAGCGCGATCATGGAAACCTGGTGGTTGCCGCGCTTCCACGAGGCCGGCTTTGTGGTGACCCCGCTTGGCCTTCCTGCTCTGGTGGAGAACGCTTGGACCATGGCGGCGACCATCGACGTTCGCCAGGAGACGGTCGATGGCTTGCATGATCGCATCGGCATGGCTTCCGTCGTGCAACAGGATGGGCCGCGCCTGGACGCAGTCGCCCGTGCCAACCTCTGCGGCCGCACCGCCGCGCAACGAAAGAGCGCCTGAGAATGTCGAACATGATGCGAGATAGCCAGATTATGGCGCAAACGAAGGACGAGAATCTGGGCTACATGTCCGACATGGCGCTCGAACTGGCGCAGATGGCCGAAGATACCGGGCTGGCGACGCTGGCCTACCTGTTCCGGATGGCGGCGCTGGAGGCCTCCACGGCCAACAGCGAACTCAATGAGCCGGATGATCTGCTCCGCCGGGTCACGTCGCACTAGGCCTGCCCATCGTTCATTTGCCCCTCGCGTGCACCCTCTCCCCGGCAACGGGGGGAGGGTGAACCGTTTGCGTGGGGCAGGTTGCCGCATCTTGCGGGCGCTTCTTGCTGGGCCCAGCCTGATCGCATGCATCGGCATGCAACAAAGTGCATGTCTGGTGTGGAATCACTCTTGCCTCGGAACGATACTGCCATTACCCATTTTTCCGCCTTGAGGAGAGGCAGGGGAGCTCTTTGACTGATGGCGACTGTGTTCGAACATCGGCGCGTGTCCGCGTGCGCCTGAGAGAGTTCTGATGCTGCTCGTCGTCGAACAGTTCCTGAACGGATTGCAGTTCGGCCTGCTGCTGTTCCTGCTCGCCGCCGGCCTGACGCTGGTGTTCGGGATCATGGATCTCGTCAACCTCGCGCACGGCTCGCTCTACATGATGGGCGCCTATTTCGCCGCCACCTTCGCGGCGTGGACCGGCAGCTTCCTGCTCGGGGCGCTGCTGGCGCTCGGTGCGACGCTCGTGCTCGGCATCGTGCTGGAGATGAGCGCGCTACGGCATCTTTACGGCCGCGACCATCTCGACCACGTGCTCGCGACCTTCGGCCTGATCCTGTTCTTCAACGAAGCCGTGCGCCTGATCTGGGGGCCGGCCGGTCTCGCGCTGCCGCTGCCGGGCTGGCTCACCGTGCCGGTGCCGATCCTGCCTGGCATCCATTATCCCGCCTATCGCCTGGCGATCATCATCGTGGCGCTGCTGGTGGCGCTCTTGCTCTATCTTGGCGTAATGCGCACCCGCATCGGCATGCTGATCCGCGCTGGCGCCTCCAACCGCGAGATGATCGGCGCGCTCGGCATCAACATCAAGTTGCTTTACACGCTGGTGTTCGGCTTGGGCGCCGCGCTCGCCGGCCTCGCCGGCCTGATGCAGGCGCCGATCCTCACCGTGCAGATCGGCATGGGCGAGAACATCCTAATCCTCGCCTTCGTCATCATCGTGATCGGCGGCATCGGCTCGATTCGCGGTGCATTCCTCGCCGCGATCTTCGTCGGGATGATCGATACGCTGGGCCGCGCCTTCCTGCCCAATCTGCTCCGGCAGGTGCTGAGCGGCGCCGCTGCCTCGACCGCCGCGCCCGCGCTGTCCTCGATGCTGATCTATCTTCTGATGGCAATCGTGCTGGTGGTGCGGCCGGAGGGGCTGTTTCCGGCCAACCGTCGATGAAGAGTCTGAACGTGAGCAAGGCCGTCACGGCCCTGATGCTGGCGGGCCTCGTGCTGCTGCCGCTCTATTCCTATCTGTCCGGCAACATCTTCATCCTGACGCTGTTCACCCGCATCGTCATCCTGGCGCTGGCGGCCGCCAGCCTCAACCTCATCATGGGCTTCGGTGGCATGATGAGCTTTGGCCACGCCGCCTATCTCGGCATCGGCGGCTATGCCGTCGGCATGCTTGCGCAGGAAGGTATCGGTTCCGGCTGGATCCAGTTTCCGGTCGCGCTGGCGGCCTCGGCGACCTATGCGCTGGTGATCGGCGCGCTGTCACTGCGCACCCGCGGCGTCTATTTCATCATGATCACGCTGGCGTTTGCGCAGATGGCCTACTACGTCGCCTCG
Source organism: Bradyrhizobium sp. CCBAU 53340 (assembly GCF_015291645.1). Taxonomy (NCBI): domain Bacteria; kingdom Pseudomonadati; phylum Pseudomonadota; class Alphaproteobacteria; order Hyphomicrobiales; family Nitrobacteraceae; genus Bradyrhizobium; species Bradyrhizobium sp. CCBAU 53340. The sequence continues at coordinate 7,506,885 of NZ_CP030055.1, read as the reverse complement.
GGCCTCGCGCGCTATGGCGGCGATGACGGGCTCACCGTCTACAAGCGCAGCGACTTCTCCGGGCTGATCAACCTGTCGAACCGCACGCAGTTCTACTACCTCTGTCTCGGCTGTCTGCTCGGCGTGATCTTTCTGATCTGGCGCATCGTCAATTCGCGCTTCGGTCTCGTGGTACAGGGCCTGCGCTCCAACGAGCAGCGCATGCAGGCGATCGGATTCCCCGCCAAGCGTTACCAGCTGGTCTGCTTCGTCATCTCAGGGACGATGTGCGGCCTCGCCGGCGCGCTGCTCGCGAACAACACCGATTTCGTCAGCCCCGCTGTCATGTACTGGACCCGCTCCGGCGATCTCATGGTGATGGTGATCCTGGGCGGCATGGGCACGCTGTTCGGCCCCGTGATGGGTTCGGTGGTCTATCTGCTGCTGGAAGAGTTCCTGTCGCAGATCACCGAATATTGGGCGCTGATCATGGGCCCGCTGCTGCTGTTGATCGTACTGTTCGGCCGCGGCGGCATCATGGGCCTGCTCGGGAGGATCGGCCGTGGCTGAACCGCTGCTCCGCGTCGAAAAGCTGGTGCGCCGCTTCGGCGGCATCGTCGCGACCGATCACGTCTCGCTCGATGTCGCGGCGGGCGAGCTGCACGCCATCATCGGGCCGAACGGCGCCGGCAAGACCACGCTGATCAGCCAGCTCACCGGACATCTCGCGCCGCATGCCGGCAACGTTTCGCTGGCGGGTCGCGACATCACCTACCTGCCGGCCTATCGCCGCTGCGCGCTGGGCCTCGCCCGTTCGTTCCAGATTACCTCGCTGCTGCTCGACTTCACCGCCGCCGACAATGTTGCGCTGGCCGCGCAGGCGCATGCCGGCACCTCGTTCCGCTTCTTCGCCAATGCGCGCAAGGAGAAGGGCCTGCGCGATGCCGCGCAGGCCGCACTCGACCGCGTTGGCCTCGCCCATCGCGCCGATGTGCTGGTGTCGAAGCTGAGCCATGGCGAGCGGCGCCAGATCGAGCTTGCCGTCGCGCTCGCCAGCAAGCCGAAGATATTGCTGCTCGACGAGCCCATGGCCGGTCTCGGCGTCACCGAATCCCAGGGCATGGTGAAGCTGCTCCAGGAACTGCGCAAGGAAGTCTCGATCGTGCTGGTCGAGCACGACATGCCGGCGGTGTTCGCGCTGGCCGACCGCATCTCGGTGCTGGTCTATGGCCGCGTCATCGCTTCCGGCGATCCCGCCGCGATCCGCGCCAACGAGGACGTCAAGCGCGCTTATCTCGGCGACCAGCATGTGGTGACCCGCCATGGCTGACGAAAAGATGGCTGACACGCTGCTCGACGTCGACGGCATCGAGACCTGCTACGGCCTTTCGCAGGTGCTGTTCGGCCTGTCCCTGTCCATCAAGCCGGGCGAGATGGTCTCGCTGATGGGCCGCAACGGCATGGGCAAGACCACGACCATCCGCTCGATCATGGGCCTGACGCCGGCGCGATCAGGCAGCATTCGTTTCGCGGGCACCGAGGTGCGGCAATTGCCGTCGTACCGAATCGCGAAGCTCGGCGTCGGACTTGTGCCGGAGGGACGCCAGATCTTTCCGAATCTCACCGTGCGCGAAAATCTCGTCGCGGCCGCCGCCGATCGCTTCGGCAGCCCGAATCCCTGGACACTGGCTGCGATCTACTCCCTGTTTCCGCGGCTTGCCGAGCGTGCCGCCAACATGGGCAACCAGCTCTCCGGCGGCGAGCAGCAGATGCTCGCGATCGGCCGCGCGCTGATGACCAATCCGAAGCTCCTGATCCTGGACGAGGCGACCGAAGGCCTCGCGCCGCTGATCCGCGAGGAGATCTGGACCTGTCTGTCGATGCTGAAGAAGCGGGGCCAGTCGATCCTGGTCGTCGACAAGAATGTCGACCACCTCGCCCGCATCTGCGACCGTCACACCATCATCGAGCGCGGCAAGACGGTGTGGAGCGGCACATCGGACGAGCTGATGGCCGAGCCGGATCTGCAGCATAAATATCTGGGGATCTAGTCCCCCGCTCTATCCTCGTCATTGCGAGCGAAGCGAAGCAATCCAGAGTCTTTCCGCGGAGGGATTCTGGATTGCTTCGTCGCTTCGCTCCTCGCAATGACGGCGGATAGACGTGTGTCCCTCAAAACATCTCGAAATATTCGCGATGCTCCCAGTCGGTCACCTCGGCCAGGAAGCGGTCGATTTCGGCGTTCTTGATATGGGTATAATAGTCGACGAACTCCGCACCGAATTTTTCGCGGAAGAACGGATCGTCCTTCAGCGCCGAGACCGCATCGCGCAAGCTCTTCGGCAGCAGCGGTGCCTTGGTCTCGTAGGGCGTGTCGGCGGAGGGGCCGGGATCGAGCTTGCGGTCGACGCCGTCCAGCCCTGAGAGAATCTGGGCTGCCATGTAGAGATAGGGATTGGCGGCAGGCTCGCCGACGCGGTTTTCCAGGCGCGAGGCGGCATCGCCCGCGCCGCCGAGCACGCGGATCATCACGCCTCTGTTGTCGCGGCCCCAGATCGCGCGGTCGGGTGCCAGCGAATAGGAGCGGTAACGCTTGTAGCCGTTGATGGTCGGAGTGGTGAACACGGTGGCGGCACGGGCGTGATCGAGCAGGCCGGCGAGGTAGAAGCGGCCGAAATCGCTGAGCGGCTGGCCGGCTTCTTTCGCCATGAACAGATTCTCGCCGCTCGCGCGCGAGACGATCGACTGATGCAGGTGCCAGCCGCTGGCGAACAGGTTCGGTAGCTTCGGCCGGCACATGAAGGTGGCGTGGTAGCCATGCCGGCGCGCGATCTGCTTCACGGCGCTCCGAAACAGCACCATGTTGTCGGCGGCCTCCAGGCCCTTCCTGGGCGCGAAGGTGAATTCGCACTGGCTCGGCCCGAACTCGACCTCGACGGAGCGCAGCGGCAGTCCGAGCGCGACGATGTCGCGGCGCAGGATCTCCAGCACCGGCTCCATCTGATCAAAACGCTGCTCGGTGAGGTATTGATAGCCGTGGGAGAGCAGGCTCACCGAGGGCGGCGTGCCCGGCTGTCCCGCGTCCTCGGCGCGCATATGCGGATCGTCGAGCTTGAAGATGTGGAATTCGACTTCGAGCCCTGCGACGAAATCGTGGCCGCGGCGGCCGAGCTCGTCCAGCACTTTGCGATAGAGCCCGCGGGTTGCGAACGGCACCGGGCGGCCATCATTGAAATGGAGATCGCACAGCACCCACCCCGTCGCCGGCGCCCAGGGCAAGATGCGAAAGGTGGTGGGATCGGCGACCATCAGCACGTCGGCCGCGCCTTCCATCTCCTTCATGCCGAAGCCGCCGCCCGATGTGAACACCGGAAACACCGTGCGGTGCGAGGTGTCCTTGGCCAGCATGGTGGTGGTGATGGAGCAGCCGCTTTCCAGCGAAGCGATCGCTTCGGTGGCGATGATGGTCTTGCCGCGCAAGATGCCGTGCTGGTCGGGGAAGGCGAGGCGGATGACTTCGAGGTTCTTGTCCTCGACGAGACGGCGCATGCGCGCGGCCGCGTCCTTCTGCTCATCCGACCACAACGCATGACGCGCGACGAAAGTCACGTTGCTACTCCCTCACTGCCATAGGGTGGGCAAAGCGCAGTGTGCCCACGATCTGTATCCATCACGGAGAAACGGTGGGCACGGCGCTTTGCGCCTTTGCCCACCCTACGGGAGCGGTGCACGCTCGTCACTCCGCGGCCGTCAGCCGATGCACCTTGCCTTCGATCTCTTTCGGCACCGGCGCGGTCCACGGCGCGCCGCGGCGGCGCTTGACGTCGACTTCCATCCAGTAGGTCTCCCAGCCCCGCGTCGGCCCGATGCCGTCCATGGTCGCCGGTCCCTGGATGCTGCGCGCATTGGCCTCGTCCAGAAACAGCATTGGCTTCTCGCCGCCCTGGACCTTCTCGATCTCCTGCCGCAGCAGGCGACGATATTGCACGATCGCCTTGTCGCTCGAGCCGAGATGTTCCTTGGTGCGGTCCTGGATCGCGCCCATCGATTCCACCGCCCATTGGTCGTGGACGTTGATGTCGTTGCCCATGCCGGTATAGGTCGCGGTCTGCTGCTCGTGCGGATCGAAGCCGTAATCGTTGGCTTTGTTCTTGCGCGAGACGTAGTCCGGCAGCTCATAGAGCTCGAGCCGCTGGTCGCGCATCTTCTTCTTGTCGACCGGGTTCGAATAGCTGGTGAAGATCGCGTACCAGTAGCAGTTCTCGTCATCGACCGGGACGTGCCACTGCGTGATCGTCATCTCCGTGCTCATCGGGATGACGAAGCCGTGCGGGAACAGCTGGTTGGTGACGCGCACATGCGTCCGCTCCTCGTCGATCTCGCGCAGCGCGATCAGCCGCAGGCCGTATTCGGTGTGCTCGACATTGATGATCGGACGGTCGTATTCGCGCAGGATCTTCGTCATCGGCAGGTCAGAGCCGGCTGAGGCGCCGCGAAACTGCTTGCCATAGGCGGTCGACGTATCCTCGTCCTCGAAGAAGCGATGCAGATAGGAGGCGTGCGCGGGATCGATGCCGACCTCGAGCGCCTGCAGCCAGTTGCAGGCCATGTGGCCCTTGAAGGCGAATGTGTGCGTGCCCGGTGCGATGAAGCAGTCGATCTCCGGAAATGCCGGCGGCTCGCCTTCGCCGAGATAGGCCCACAGGATGCCGCTCCTCTCGACCACAGGATAAGAGCGCTGACGGATATTCTGGCAGAGCTTTGAATCCTTCGGCTCGGCCGGCGTCTCGATGCACTGGCCTGATGCGTCGAACAGCCAGCCGTGGAAGGCGCAGCGCAGGCCTCCATGCTCGAGCCGGCCGAAGGCGAGGTCGGCGCCGCGATGCGCGCAGCGGCGATCGATCAGGCCGTAACGCCCGGTCTCGTCACGAAACAGCACCAGGTTTTCGCCAAGCAATTTGACGGGGCGGATCGGCCGCGCGCCTTCGAGCTCATCCACCAGCGCCGCCGGCTGCCAGTAGCTCCGCATCAGCTTGCCGCAGGGATCTTTCGGCCCGGTGCGGGTGATCAGGTCGTTCTGCTCCTGGCTCATCATGGCGGTCGCGTCTTTTTTTTGGAGGGGCGTTTTGTTCGCCTATTGAACGAATGGGCGAATTATGACATGCCTTGAACCGGCAGCAAGCACTATTTTGCAGATGAGCCGGACCCGATGCCCAAGCTGAAGCGAAGCGAGAACGACGAGCGCGCGACGGATTTCGTCGAAGCCCTCGATCGCGGCCTGCGTCTCTTGCAGTGCTTCGGCACCAATGCGGGTCCGATGACGCTGAGCGATCTCGCCCGCGCCGCCGAGCTGCCCCGCGCCACGGCGCGGCGGATGCTGTTCACGCTCCAGCGCGGCGGTTTTGTTAGTGGCGACGGAAAACTGTTCTCGCTGACGCCGCATGTGCTGACGCTGGCGGCGTCGTACCTGCGCTCCAACCAGCTCGTCGCGGTGCTCCAACCGGTGCTCGATCGCGTTGCAACTGCGGCGAACGAGATCTCCTCGCTGGCGGTGCTTGACGCTAGCGACGTCGTGTTTGTCGCCCGCAGCAGCCCGGCGCGGATGTTCTCCGGTGGCCTCGAGATCGGCTACCGCCTGCCGGCGTTTTGCACCTCGGTCGGCCGTGCCATGCTCGGCCAGTTCGATGAGGCCGATCTCGTGGCGCGCCTCAAGGCGATGAGGCGCGAGGTGCTGACGCCGCAGACGGTCACCGATCCGAAGACGCTGCTCGGGCGCATCGCGGCCGACCGCGCGCGGGGCTATTCGCTGGTCGATCGCGAGGCCGAGCCGCATTTCCGTTCGATTTCGGTGCCGGTGCGCCGTTACGACGGTGTGATCGTCGCCGCCATCAACATGGGCGCCCATGTCGACCGCGTGCCGGCGCAGGAATTGATCGACCGCTTCCTGCCGCTGCTGCGCGAGGGCGCGGAGTCGGTGCGATTGCAGCTTCTGTAGCTGCGTTCCCGTCGCCCCGAAACCGGTGCTATAATGGATGCAATCACAAGAGACCAGGGAGCACGCCATGCAACACACCATGGTTCCCAGTGATCGCGTGGAGCACGTTGCCGTCTACGGCCGCGACGGCACGAAACTCGGCACGATCGAACGACTGATGCTCGACAAGACGAGCGGAACGGTCGCCTACGCCGTGATCAAGACCGGCGGCCTGCTCGGCACTCATCACCATTATCCGGTGCAGTGGAGCGCGCTGAAATACGATCCGCACCGTCAGGCATTCCATGTCGAGGTGACGCTGGACGAGCTCAGCAGCGGCCCGTGCGAGTTCGATGGCGACGCGTTCGACTGGGGCGACCGCTCGCGGCCCTACCCGCATCCGCATTACTGGTCGGTTTAGCGCGCAAGACGGTCCGGCTGCCCGCAGTCTCGAACACGACCGGGTTCGAGCCATCGTCGCAGAGACGCGTCGGACGTGAATGCCTGGCTATCCGGCAAGCGGTTGTTCGCCGACCTTCGGCCAATAGGTTCCGAAGCTCCAGAGGCCGCCCTCGGGATCGCGCGCGGCGAAATCGCGGCTGCCATAATCGGTGTTGTAGGGCTCCATTTCGATTTGTGCGCCAGCGGCTTTCATTTTCTCGTAGAGCGCGTCGGGATCATCGACAGCCAGATAGACGGCATCCGTCCGGCGGCCGTCGATGTCGCCAACCCGCTTTGAGTAGGCATCGTCGCGATGCGCACCGAGCATGAGGATCGACGATCCAAATGCCAGTTCGGCATGAATGACCGTGCCGTCTTTGCGATACACCACGCGTTCGGCGAAGCCGAGGACGTTCTTCAGCCAGGCGATCATCGCCTCCGCGTCCTTGCAGCGCATGGTGTGGTACAGGCGCGGCGCTTCATAGCCATTCTGCTGGTTCATGACATTCTCCAGGAATGATTCTGCAAACGATCCAGGTCTTTTGCAGCGCCAACCCTAGTTCGGATCGCGCCAGCCGCGCTTGAATAAATGGGACCAGGCGCTATCCGCCGCCGTCCCGCATCAGGCGTGGATCCGCAACATCGAGCCGCGCGGCCCATCCGGTCGGCGTCTCGCCGCTGAATATTCGGAAGTCGCGGGCAAGATGCGCCTGGTCGGCGTAGCCGGCATCTGCGGCGACGGCTGCCCAGCCGCCGGTCCCGTCCGCGCGGGCCAGTGAACAGGCCCGATGAAAGCGCAGCATCTGGGCCATTGTCTTCGGCGGCACGCCGATCTCGTTGTGGAAGCGGCGCGCCAGATGCTTGCGGCTCCAGCCAATGTCGGAGGCAAGCCGGGTGATCCTGACCGCGCCTGCCCGTCGCCAGAGCGTATCGAGGGCGAAGGCGATCGCCGGCGAAGGCTCATGCACAGCGCGACGAAGCACGAAGTCTTCCACGATCTCAAATCGTCGCCGCCATCCGATCGCCTCGGCAACCCTGGCGCGGAGGTTCTCGCCATCCCGTCCCAGAACGTCGTCCAGGCCGACCATGCGCGCGGTCAGATCCGGCACCGCGCCTCCGAGGAAGCGATACGCTCCAAGCGGGGTGAAATCGACCTGGACGCATTCGGCGCGGCCGTCGGATTCGATGAGGACCGGTCCGGGAAAGAGACCAGCTGCGAAGCTCGGCTGAGCGTCGGCACCATCCGGTTTGCGCCCAAGTGCAATGCGGAAGGGCGTCCCCAAATTCACGAGAAGCGGCAGCGCAAGCGGCGCCGCGTGCCGGAAGCCGGCCAGCCCGACGCCGCGCTCGCGATAGAACGAGATGCCGGAGACCAGCCGCGCCAGGCGTGGCGAGGCGGGCCGACGGATGACATCAGGGTTTGCGGCGGCGTCCATCGGTCGCAACATAGCGCCGCAATGATGCCCCTCCAAGGGCACGGCGCGCCCCGCCTTGCCCGTGGGGTGACTAGTGATTGCGCATCCAGTCGGCGAGGCCCGATATCGCCTTGTCGAGGTCCTGCCGCGCGACGCTATCCGTCACGGTCTCCTCCATCGCACCGCGCATGCAAAGCAGCCAGGCGTCGCGCTCGGCATCGCCGATGGCAAAGCCGATGTGGCGCTGGCGCAGCCGCGGATGACCCTTCTGGGGGGTATAGAGGCGCGGCCCGCCGGTCCATTCGGTGAGATAGCGCTTCAGCACGTCCCTGATCAGGCCGAGGTCATCCGCATGCATGGCGCGGATCACCTTCGCCTCCGGCAACGTGTCCATGCGCTCGTAGAAGCGGTCGACCAGACGGTCGATCGTGGCGCTGCCGCCGATCCGTTCGAACATGGAGATGGTGACGTCGCTGGAAGTCATCGCTACAGCGCCACGCTGCGCAGCCCGAAGCTGCGCGCTTCGTTCTGCAGCACCGGCCGCACCGCATCGATCAGCCTTGCCGCCGCTGCATCGACGCTCAGTCCCGCCGTATCCACCACGGCCGCCGCGCGCGAATACAGCGGCTCGCGGCTGAGCAGGATGTTGCGCAGCTCGGCCATCGCGGAGCGATCGTCGGCCATCGGGCGCAGATCGCCCTGGCGGCGGACGCGGGCCATATGCTCTTCCGGCTCGGCCTTCAGCCAGATCGTGTAGAACGAGGTCAGGATCTGGTCGAAGGTCAGCGGCTCCGACACGATGCCGCCGCCGGTCGCCAGCACCATCAGCTCGTTGCGCGCGAGCAGCTGCTGCAGCGCCGCCTGCTCCATGCGGCGAAAGCCTTCCTGGCCGTAGAGCGCGATAATCTCGGCGACCGAGAGACCGTTTTGTTGCTCGACTTCCTTGTTGAGCTCGACGAAGCTCCAGCCGATCTTCTTCGCCAGCATCCGCCCGAGCGTCGATTTGCCGGCGCCGCGCAGGCCGATCAGCGCGATGCCGCAGAACGGCGCGCGTTGCGACGCGGAGGCACTGCCCCCAGTGAGCAGATCCTTGGCCTGCGCGATCTGCGCGGGCGTTGCCTTGCGCAACAGGTCGCGAAACATCTGCCAGTCCGGCGTCGGATCGGCGGAGGGGAGCAGGTCCTCCAGATGCGCGCCCATCGCATCCGAGACGCGGCGCAAGAGCACGATGGAGACATTGCCCTTGCCGCTCTCGAGCTGCGCGATGTAGCGCTCCGAAATTCCTGATACCTTGGCGAGAACCTTGCGCGACATGCCGCGCAACGCGCGCATGGTGCGCACGCGCTGGCCGAGCTGTTCGAGAAAGCGGGATTCGGCGTCGGGACTGTCGGTCATGAGCCTTCTTTACAGGGGTCCTGCGGCGCGTTTTAATGAAACATAGTGCCAGATAGCATTGACAGCAAGCTGTCGCAGTGTCTTTCTATGAATTATAATTCTAAATTCGGGGGAGACGACCGTGAGCGAGGGATCCTACAACGCGGTGACCTGGCTGCTCGACCGTAACGTCGAGGAGGGCAGGGGAGGCAAGCTCGCCTTCGACGACACCGTCTCGCGGCTCACCTATGGCGAGCTCCAGCAACGGACCCGCCGCGCCGCCAACATGCTGCGCAGGCTCGGCGTCCGCCGCGAGGAACGCGTGGCGATGATCATGCTAGATACGATCGATTTCCCGATCGTGTTCCTGGGCGCGATCCGCGCCGGCGTCGTGCCGGTGCCGCTCAATACGCTGCTGACCGCGGATCAATACGCCTACATCCTCGCCGACTGCCGCGCGCGCGTGCTGTTCGTGTCCGAGGCGCTCTACCCTGTCATCAAGGACGTCGTCGGCCGCATGCCTGACCTCGAGCATGTCGTCGTGTCTGGCGCCAAGCAGAACGGTCACAAGCAGCTCGCCGAGGAAATCGCCGGCGAGAGCGACCAGTTCACGACCGCCGCGACGCATCCGGACGAGCCGGCGTTCTGGCTGTATTCGTCGGGCTCGACCGGCATGCCCAAAGGCGTGCGTCACATCCATTCGAATTTGCAGGCCACCGCCGATACCTACGCCAAGCAGGTGCTCGGCATCCGCGAGAGCGACGTTTGTCTCTCCGCGGCAAAACTGTTCTTCGCCTATGGCCTCGGCAATGCGCTGACCTTCCCGATGTCGGTCGGTGCCAGCGTGATCCTCAACAGCGAGCGTCCGACGCCGGCGCGCATGTTCGACCTGATGAACCGCTACAATCCGTCGATCTTCTACGGCGTGCCGACGCTGTTCGCCGCGATGCTCAACGACGAGACGATGAAGACCGAGCGCTGTGGCAAGTCCTTGCGCATCTGCACCTCGGCCGGCGAGGCGCTCCCCGAGTCCGTCGGCAACAGCTGGAAGGCGCGCTTCGGTGTCGACATCCTTGATGGCGTCGGCTCGACCGAGCTGCTGCACATCTTTCTCTCGAACGCGCCCGGCGACATCAAATACGGTTCATCAGGCAAGCCGGTGCCGGGCTATGCGGTGCGGCTCGTCAACGAGGCCGGGCAGGACGTGGCCGACGGCGAGGTCGGCGAACTCCTGGTCGATGCGCCTTCCGCCGGCGAGGGCTACTGGAATCAGCGCCACAAGAGCCGACGCACCTTTGAAGGCCCGTGGACGCGTACCGGTGACAAATATGTTCGCGATACGGATGGTCGCTACACCTTCTGCGGTCGTGCCGATGACATGTTCAAGGTCTCCGGCATCTGGGTCTCGCCTTTCGAGGTCGAAAGCGCGCTGATCACACATCCCGCCGTGCTGGAAGCTGCCGTCGTGCCCGAGGCCGATCCGGAAGGCCTGCTGAAGCCAAAGGCCTTCGTCGTGCTGCGCCCGGGCGCGAAGACGAGCGATTTGCAGGAGATGCTGAAGGAGCACGTCAAGCAGAAGATCGGCCCGTGGAAATATCCGCGCTGGATCGACGTGGTCGACTCGCTGCCGAAGACCGCGACGGGGAAGATCCAGCGGTTCAAGCTGCGCGAGGGCACGAATTGAGGATGCAGGCAGGCTCGCTTTCTTACCCTCCCCTGGAGGGGGAGGGTCGGCACGCGATCGCGCGCAGCGAGATTGTGTGACGGGGTGGGGTGATCTCTCCACACGGGCACTGTTCGTCGCGGAGAGACCGTTACCCACCCCGCTTCACATCTCGCGGCGCTCGCTGTGAATCGACCCTCCCCCCTCGAGGGGAGGGTCGGCATCTCGGCATTGGCTAGGAATGAGAATTCGACCATGACCAACCTCACCCCCACCGGTTTCCTCAGCGTCAACGGCGCCAGCCTCGAATACATCTGGCTCGCGCCCGCGTCCGCCGATGCACCCACCATCGTCATGCTGCATGAAGGCCTCGGCTCCGTCGGTCTGTGGGGTGACTTCCCCGAGAAGCTTCAGCAGGCCACCGGCGCCGGCATCTTCGCCTATTCGCGCGCGGGCTACGGCCAGTCGTCTCAGGTCACCCTGCCGCGGCCGCTCGATTACATGCACCGCGAGGCGCTGGACGTGCTGCCGAAGGTGCTCGACGCGATTCCCTTCAAGCGCGGCCTGCTGCTCGGCCACTCCGATGGCGGCTCGATTGCGACGATTTACGCCGGTTCGCATCAGGATCATCGCCTGCAAGGCATCGCGCTGATCGCGCCGCATTTCATCGTCGAGGACATCTCGGTGAGATCGATCGCCGCGATCAAGACAACCTATGAGACCACAGATCTCAAGGCCAAGCTCGCGCGCTGGCACAAGGACGTCGACAACGCCTTCTACGGCTGGAACGGCGCCTGGCTCGATCCGAAATTCCGTGACTGGGACATCTCGGAATATCTGGCCTACATCCGCGTGCCGGTCATGGTGGTGCAAGGCGCGGATGACCAGTACGGGACGCTACGCCAGGTCGAGATCGCGCAGCAGGAATGTTACTGCCCGGTCGACGTGAAAATCATTCCCGGTGCCGGGCATTCCCCGCATCGTGAAGCGCCGGGGGTGACGCTGGAGGCGGTCGAGCAATTTGCAAAGGCCGCCCTGCGAGACGATCGCGGGCTTCAGGCGGCATGATCCTTGGGCGCCCGTGTGCGGGCAGTCGCCTAGATGAAGCAAAGTGCATATAGAACCCAGATTTGGGCTAGACGTATTGAATAAGATGCACTATTGTGCATCAAGCGTTAGAAACCAAGACGAGCTCAAGGGTGGCCCATGGCCGGGGAAGATCGGCGCCTCGCAGGCGGCGCGACATTCATCGATTTCCAGACCGAACCGTCCCGCTACAAGCATTGGAAGCTCGCGGTCGACGGTGACGTTGCGACACTCACCATGGACGTCGACGAGAACGGCGGGCTGTTCGAGGGCTATCTGCTCAAGCTCAATTCCTACGATCTCGGCGTCGACATCGAGCTGGCCGACGCGGTGCAGCGGCTGCGTTTCGAGCATCCTGAAGTGAAGGTCGTGGTGATGCGCTCGGCCAAGAGCCGCGTGTTCTGCGCCGGCGCCAACATCCGCATGCTCGCAGGCTCGACCCATGCCCACAAGGTCAACTTCTGCAAGTTCACCAACGAGACCCGCAACGGCATGGAAGACTCGTCCGAGAATTCCGGCCAGCGCTTCATCACGGTGGTGAACGGCTCCGCCGCCGGCGGCGGCTACGAGCTGGCTCTCGCGACCGATCACATCATCCTCGCCGACGACGGCTCGTCCGCCGTCGCCTTGCCCGAAGTGCCGCTGCTCGCTGTGCTGCCGGGCACCGGCGGTCTCACCCGCGTCGTCGACAAGCGCAAGGTGCGCCGCGACCACGCCGATTTCTTCTGCACCATCGAGGAAGGCGTGAAGGGCAAGCGCGCCGTGCAGTGGCGTCTCGTCGACGAGATCGCGCCGAACTCCAAGTTAGAGGCCAGGATCGCCGAGCGCGCCAAGGAATTTGCAGGCAAATCGAAGCGCGCCGGCAGCGGCAAGGGCATCGCGCTGACGCCGCTCAAGCGCGTCATCGACAAGACCAGCATCCGCTATGGCTTCGTCACGGTCGATATCGACCGCGCCGCGCGCATCGCCACCATCTCGATCAAGGCGCCGGAAACGGCGCCGCCCGCCGACATTGACGGCATGATGGCGCAGGGCGCCTCGTTCTGGCCGCTCCAGGTCGCGCGCGAGCTCGACGACGCCATCCTGCATTTGCGCATCAACGAGCTCGAGATCGCGATGCTCGTCTTCAAGAGCCATGGCGCCCGCGCCCATGTGCTCGCCAGCGATGCCTTCCTTGAGGCCAACAAGGCGCACTGGCTGGTCAACGAAATCAGGCATTACTGGAAGCGCGTGCTCAAGCGCATCGACGTCACCTCGCGCACGCTGGTGACGCTGGTCGAGCCCGGCTCGTGCTTTGCCGGCACGCTGGCCGAGCTCGTCTTCGCCGCCGACCGCTCCTACATGCTGATCGGCACCCGCCAGGGCGACAATCAGCCGCCGCCGTCGATCGAATTGTCGGCGATGAATTTCGGTCCGTACCCGATGAGCCACGGTCTGACGCGATTGGAATCGCGCTTCCAGGCCGATCCAGCCGATGTGGAGCGGGCGGAAGCCACGCTCGGCACCGCGCTCGATGCCGAGCAGGCCGAAGAGCTCGGCCTCGTCACCTTCGCGCTCGACGACATCGATTGGGACGACGAGGTCCGCGTGTTCCTGGAGGAGCGCGCCAGCTTCTCGCCCGACAGCCTCACCGGCATGGAAGCCAGCCTGCGCTTCGTTGGCCCCGAGACGATGGAATCAAAGATCTTCGCGCGCCTCACCGCCTGGCAGAACTGGATCTTCCAGCGCCCGAATGCGGTCGGCGAAGAAGGCGCGCTGCGCCGCTACGGCAGCGGCCAGAAGCCGAAATTCGATATGACGCGGGTCTAGCTTTTCGTGTCCCGGGCGCGCTGCGGCACGACGTGCCGCTGCGCAGAACCGGGACCCAGAACGGAACAGGCAATGGGTCCCGGCTCTGCAGCGCACCGCTTCGCGCCACGCAGCGTCCGGACAAGAGACCAAGGAGCACGGCCATGAACATGAACATCATGAACGTCGACTACTCGACCAAGATTCCGAACAACGTCAATCTCGCCGAAGACCGCCAGGTGCTGAAGGCGCTGGAAGGCTGGCATCCCGGCTACATGGATTGGTGGAGCGACATGGGGCCGGAAGGCTTCCAGGAATCGCTGGTCTATTTGCGCACCGCCTATTCCGTCGATCCGCGCGGCTGGGCCAAGTTCGACTACGTGCGCATGCCCGAATATCGCTGGGGCATTCTGCTTGCGCCGCAGGAAGAGAACCGCGTCGTTCCCTTCGGCGAGCATTATGGCGAGCCCGCCTGGCAGGAGGTCCCGGGCGAACATCGCGCCATGCTGCGCCGACTGATCGTGATCCAGGGCGACACCGAGCCGGCTTCGGTCGAGCAGCAGCGCCATCTCGGCAAGACCGCGCCTTCGCTCTACGACATGCGCAATTTGTTCCAGGTCAATGTCGAGGAAGGCCGTCACCTCTGGGCGATGGTGTACCTGCTGCAGAAATATTTCGGCCGCGACGGCCGCGAGGAAGCCGACGATTTGCTCCGCCGTCGCTCCGGCGATGCCGATGCGCCGCGCATGCTCGGCGCCTTCAACGAGGCGACGCCGGACTGGCTGTCCTTCTTTATGTTCACCTACTTCACCGACCGCGACGGCAAGATGCAGCTGCACTCACTGGCGCAGTCGGGCTTCGATCCGCTGTCGCGCACCTGCCGCTTCATGCTGACCGAGGAAGCGCATCACATGTTCGTGGGCGAGACCGGCATCACCCGCGTCGTGCAGCGTACCTGCGATGCGATGAGGGCGGCCGGCATCACCGATCCGACCGATATCGCGAAAGTCCGCGCGCTCGGCGTCATCGACCTGCCGACGATCCAGAAGAAGCTGAACCTGCACTACACGCTGTCGCTCGACCTGTTCGGCTCGGAGGTCTCGACCAACGCCGCCAACGCCTTCAATGCCGGCATCAAGGGCCGCTATCACGAGACCCAGATCGAGGACGATCACCAGCTCAAGAACTCCACCTACCCGGTGCTCAAGCTGATCAACGGCGAGGTCAAGCTGGTCGACGAGCCTGCGCTGACCGCGCTCAACATGCGCCTGCGCGACGATTACAGCCAGGATTGCGTCAAGGGCATGCTGCGCTGGAACAAGGTGATCTCGACCGCCGGCTATGACTTCAAGCTGACGCTGCCGAATGTCGCCTTCCACCGCCATATCGGCGAGTTCAAGGACGTGCACGCGACGCCCGACGGCATTTTGATCGACGACGCGACCTGGGCCAGGCGCAAGGACGAGTGGCTGCCCTCGAAGAGCGACGGCGACTTCATCACCTCCCTGATGCAGCCCGTCACCGAGATCGGCCAGTTCGCCTCCTGGATCTCGCCGCCGAAAGTCGGCATCGACAACAAGCCCGGCGATTTCGAATATGTGAAGATCGAGTCGTAAGACCGCTATCGAGACGCCACGGCCGCGCCAAATACTCCAGTGTCGTCCCGGCGCAGGCCGGGACCCATAGCCACAGGGAGCAATTTGGCGAAGACCAGTCGTTCGATATTGATACCGACCGCAATCGACAGATTCCGCGGTATGGGTCCCGACCTGCGCCGGGACGACGCCGGAGTTTGACGCGGCTGCGCCGAACTCTGCCGCTCACCCCGCGATCTCCAGCCCCGCATTCGCGTAAACTACGCCGCCATCCACCGCGATGGTGTTGCCGACCACGTAATCGCCCGCACGCGAGGCGAGATAGATCGCAACGCCCGCCATGTCCTCGTCGGTGCCGATGCGCCGCGACGGAATGCGTTTTGCGACTTCGTCCGAATGGTCGCGCGCGGCGCGGTTCATGTCGGATTTGAACGCGCCCGGCGCGATCGCGGTGACGTTGATGTTGTCCTTGATCAGCTTCGTCGCCATGCGCCGCGTCAGATGGATCACCGCGGCCTTGCTCGCGGCGTAGGAATAGGTCTCGCTCGGATTGACGAAGATGCCGTCGACCGAGGCGATGTTGATGACCTTGGCCGGCCGCTCATGCGAGGCCGCCGCGCGCAACGGCTCGGCCAGCGCCTTGGTCAGGAAGAACAGCGACTTGACGTTGAGGTCCATCACCTTGTCCCAGCCGCTTTCGGGGAATTCGTCGAACTCGGCGCCCCAGGCTGCGCCCGCATTGTTGACGAGGATGTCGAGCTTCGGCTCCAGCTTGATGATTTCGCCGGCCAGCTTGTTGCAGCCTTCGACGGTGGAGATGTCGATCGGCAGTGCGATGCATTCCCCGTCATATTGTGCTGACAGCTCTTTCGCGGTGGCTTCGCAAGGCCCGGCCTTGCGCGCGGTGATATAGACCTTCGCCGCTCCGGCACCGAGGAATCCGGCCGCGATCATCTTGCCGATGCCGCGCGAGCCGCCGGTCACGAGAGCAATGCGGCCTTTGAGCGAAAACAGATCGTTGAACATGGTGCCTCCCTTGAGTTGGCGCTCGTTTTGAGCGCCGCGGGGAAGGGAGTCAACTCGGTGTCGTCCCGGCCCTCACCGGGACGATCATCAAGCTGCCGCGATCCGACGAAAGCCGTTCCACATCGCGGTCGCGGCGCCCGATGTCAGCACCGGCAGGATGCGCGCATCCTGGTAATTTCCGTTGAGCGAAACGCGCGGCAACGCGGTCATGTGATCGGCGTTCTCGGCAAACAGCATGCCGGGCCGTGTCGTCACCGCGGTCTTGAAGCCGGCGGATGCGGCCAGCGCGAATTCGCGCGTCCCTGCCGCTTCGCGGTCGCCATAGGGATAAGCGAGATGCAGCACCTCGCGCTCCAGCGCGTTCTCGATCCGCACCCGGCTCACCACCATCTCCTGCGCGGCGATCTCCTCGCTCTGCCTGGCGAGATTGCAATGGCTGATGGTGTGGGCGCCGATCGTCACGAGCGGATCGGAAGCAAGCCGTTTCACCTCGTCCCAGGACAGGCAGAGGCTGCGGCACAGCGCTTCCATATCGACGCCATGCGCAGCGCAGAGCGCCTCGATCTCGCGCTTGAGATCATGCTCGCCCGGCAGCGCGCGCAGCCAGTCATGCAGGCGATCGAACGCCGCCTGCTTTGCGGCCGGCGTCGATGCATCGAGCCGCAGCGCGGAGTGGCCCATTCTGACGTCGATCCGTTCGGCCTTGGCGATCACGGCCTCCAGCGCCGTCCACCACAGCCGTCCCTTGCCTTCGGCGAAGTCGCTGGCGACGTAGATGGTCGCGGGCGCGTCAAATTCGCGCAGCACCGGCAGGGCGTAGTCCCTGTTGTCGCGATAGCCGTCGTCGAGGGTGAAGGCCGCGAAGCGGCGGCCGAAGCGGCCCTGGACCAGCCGCTCGTGCAGCTCATCCATGCTGACGATATCGATCTCGCGCGCGCGCAGATGGCGCAAGGCCGCGCGCAGGAAGTCCGGGGTGACCTCCAGATGCCGATTCGGCCGGAACGCGCCCTCGCGGGCCGGCCGGACGTGGTGGAGCATGAAAATGGCGCCCACGCCCGCCAGCAGCGGGCGCAGCAGATGATGCGCCCCGCTGAAGTAGAGTGCCCCCAGCCCGGCGCGAATGACGTTGTTACGGAGTAGTCTCATGACCGGCCGGCCGACCCCTGGGCATTCCGCCCACAACTCTAGGGAATGACCCTTGAAGAAAAAGTTATTCCAATTGTCCACGAGCGGCCCCGGAAACGGCCCCATTTCCGGTTTGACAGCCTGCCAAGGGTTTGTTTTGTCTCCGGTTCCAGAGTTCGGGTCGTCGAATGCAGATGCTTTTCAGGTGGGCCAGCAAATGGTGGCCGGGGCTGATTCCCCTGGCCGTCATGTGGGGATTTGCGGCCTGGAATAATACCTTGCCTGTCGAGGCCGACTTGTCGGCCCGCAGCTCGGCCGCGCTCAAGGACACCGTTCTGGACAAGACCCGGATCGCGGTCGACGGCCGCGACGTCAGCCTGGCCGCGGATGCCTTCTCCGAGGAGGGTCGCCGTGACGCCGTGCTGACGGTCGAGATGGTTCCCGGCGTGCGGCTGGTCGACGACCAGACCCGCCTCGTTGCCGAAGCCAAGCCCTTCGTCTGGAATGCCGAGCGTGACGTCGTGCGTGTAACGCTGTCGGGCTCCGCGCCGCTGCCGTCGATGAAGGCACGGCTGACCGAGGCCGCGCGCAAGGAGGTGGCGGGGACGGAGGTTGCCGATCAGATGGGCCTGGCGCGTGGCGCGCCGCCGCGGTTCGAGGCGGCCGCGATGCTGCTGCTCGACCAGATCGGCAAGCTGAAGGACGGCAAGATCACGATATCAGACACCAACGTCAATCTGTCGGGCATGGCGCGCGACCTTGGCGGCCGCGAGGCGATTGCGGCCGCGCTGAAGAATCTGCCCGAAGGTTTTTCGGTCGCGGCCAACGATATCAAGGCGCCGCCTTACATCTTCCAGGCCTACAAGGATCCGGTCGCCGCCACCGTGACGCTGACCGGTTACGTGCCCGACAACAACGTCCACGCAGCGATCGCAAGCAGCGCGTCGCGAAAATTCTTCACCGAGAAAGTGGTCGACAACCTCAAGGCCAGCATCGGCGCGCCCGGCTCGTTCAACACCGCCGTGATCGCAGCGCTCGGCGCGCTGTCGCGGCTGTCGACCGGCACGCTTGTGGTCTCGGATCGCGAGGTCAAGCTGTCGGGCGATGCGCTGTACGAAGGCGCGGCCAATGACATCCGCGCCGGCCTCGGCAAGGATTTTCCGAAAAACTGGCAATACAAGCCCGAAATCACCGTGAAGCCCGCCGCCGGGCCGGTCGACGGCACCGTCTGCCAGCAATTGTTCTCGGAGCTGCTGGCCAAGGGCAAGATCCGCTTCGCCACCAAGCGTGCCGACATCGACCCCGACTCCGCCGGCATCCTCGATCATCTGATCGAGACGGCGCTGCGCTGCCCGACCACCAATATCGAGGTCGCCGGCCACACCGATTCCGACGGCGAGGATTCCTACAACCAGGCGCTGTCCGAAAAGCGCGCCCAGGCGGTGATTGACTATCTGGTCAAGGCCGGGCTGCCGGCGGATCGTTTCTCCGCGATCGGCTATGGCTCGACGCAGCCCGTCGCCGGCAACGACACCGACGACGGCAAGGCGCAAAACCGCCGCATCGAATTTCTGGTGAGGTGATGATGCCCTATCTCGTCTCGTTCCATATGGGCTGGCTGATCGGCTCGGTCCTGCTTGGCTTCTGCATGGGCTGGATCTCCGTGGTCCAGCGCGGCAACGGCACTTCGAAAGTCACCGCGCGCTGGCTCGCGGCGCTCGTCGCAGGCCTGGTCGCAGCTTCGCTCGCCCATGTCGTCCCGGGCCGCTTCGGCTACTGGCTCGATCTCGGCCTGATCATGTTTGCTTGCTACCTCGTCGGCTGCACCGTCGGGGCATGCCTGCGCTATTGGGTGGTCTCGCGCACCCAGCCCGCGGCCTGATCTGTCGTCCAAAAGTTTTCTAACTGGTTGGGGGATCATCCGGAGGCCATCGGTCGCTTCGTCGCCGGCTGGATCGCCGGCATCGAGGCGGTGCGTCCGCAGCTTGCAGCCGGAGAAGGCCGCTACCTCCGAGTAGTATGTTTCGCGCGGCCGGCCCCAGTGGACGGCCGCGCGTCTGCGCTTTGCCATGTCATGTCGCGGTGCACCCTGATGACGCGAAGCAAGGCCCGGGCCGCGCGTTGCCGCAGCCGCCGGCGCGGTGGACCTCTTTCAACAGCCGGATGCGGTCCATAGATTGATTTCGACTTAAGCCGTGACGGAACATTGTCCGGTCGAAATCATCAAAACTTCACGGCGTCTGCGCAGGATTGCCGTGGAGATTCGCGTCAAGTCTTGCCGCCGAAAGCGCCAAATCGTGCATCAGGAGCCTGCAGCCTGCCTAAAACATTGAAGGCACGTGATTTTGTTCACATTGGCGAATTCCACTCCGCCGCAAAACGCGCTACTGGAGGGGCGGGGGGCATGCGCGATGCCAGAGCCGGCGGCGAGGGGTCGTCGAATGCCTGTGCGTCATTCGCCTGTTCGCCGGCCACCCTGGCCGCTGAAGCGTTATTCGAGGTCTAGATGCTGGAAGCCATACGCAGGGCGATGACGTTTCTGCGCCAGAAGCAAATCCTGCATAAGCTTGGAGTTGTGATCAGCGTCGCGGTCATCGGCATCGCTTGCTATGTGCTCTACCACATGCTGCGCGGCATCGACATGAACGAGGTGATCGAGGCGATCAAGAGCACCGAGCCGAGCCAGATCGGGATGGCGGCGCTGTTCGTCACCGCAGGCTATTTCACGCTGACCTTCTACGATTGGTTCGCCGTGCGCGCGATCGGTCATGCCCACGTGCCCTATCGCATCAACGCACTCGCCGCCTTCACCAGCTATTCGATCGGCCACAATGTCGGCGCATCCGTCTTCACCGGCGGCGCGGTACGCTATCGCATCTATTCGGCCTACGGCCTCAACGCGATCGACGTCGCAAAGATCTGCTTTCTCGCCGGTCTCACCTTCTGGCTCGGCAACGCCGCGGTGCTCGGTCTCGGCATTTCCTATCATCCGGAGGCGGCCGCCTCGATCGATCTGCTGCCACCCTGGCTGAACCGCACGCTGGCGATGATGATCCTTGCTGGGCTGGTCGGCTATGTGGTCTGGGTCTGGACCCAGGCGCGGGTGGTCGGACGCGGACCCTGGACCGTGGTGCTGCCCGGCGGCCCGCTGACGCTGCTCCAGATCGCCATCGGCATCATCGATCTCGGTTTCTGCGCGCTTGCGATGTATGTGCTGGTTCCTGACGAGCCCAATCTCGGCTTCGTCGTCGTCGCTGTCATTTTCGTCTCGGCGACGCTGCTCGGCTTCGCCAGCCATTCGCCTGGCGGGCTCGGGGTGTTCGACGCCGCCATGCTGGTTGGCCTCTGGCAGATGGATCGCGAGGAACTGCTCGGCGGCATGCTGCTGTTCCGGGTCCTCTATTATCTCTCCCCTTTCGTCATCTCTGTAATCTTGCTGACGTTTCGCGAGGTTATCATCGGCGCCCGATCGAAGCGCCTGCAGCAGGCGGCGCTCAAGCTCGATCCAGGTCCACCGCCTGAAGCCGCTTATGTGAGAAAGCGCAGCGACAGCGGCGCCTGACCGGCGCAAGCTCTAGGAGAAGTCCGCCCCGATGGCGATCGACGCCCCATCTTCTCCCCCCGCCCAGCCCTGGTCCGACCGGCTGCGGCACTCGACGATCATCCTGATCGCTGCTGCGCTGGCGCTGTCGATCGTGGTCTCGCTCGGCGAATTGGCGGCGCTGCACGCCGCGATCATATTTCTCAGTATCGCGGCCGCCGCGCTGATCCCCTGGCGGCTGCATGATACCGCCGCCTCGCGCGAGGACGTCAGGCGCGTCAATCCGGTCGAGAGTGCCGCTGTGGCCGCCGTCGTCGCCGGGATGCCGGATCCGGCGGTGCTGCTCGACCGCGCCGGCCGCGTCATCCACCTCAATACCGCCGCCGCCCAGCTCGCGCCGGCGCTGCGCAAGAACGAGCTCGCCCAGTTCGCGCTCCGCTCGCCGGAGATCATCACGGCGCTGCGCGAGTCCATTGCCACCACGGAGCCGCGGCGCGCGACCTATCTCGACCATGTTCCGGTCGATCGCTGGATGGAGCTGATCATCACCCCGGTGCCGGTGCCGACCAATTTCGGCGGCGCCGACAAATGCATGCTGATGACCTTCCACGACCAGACGCCGCTGCGCCGGGTCGAGGAGATGCGCGCCGATTTCGTCGCCAATGCCAGCCACGAATTGCGCACGCCGCTGGCGGCCCTCTCCGGCTTCATCGACACGCTCCAGGGCCAGGCCAAGGACGATCCCAAGGCGCGCGAGCGTTTCCTCGGCATCATGCACAATCAGGCCACCCGCATGGCACGCCTGATCGACGATCTGCTCTCGTTGTCGCGGGTCGAGCTGTCGGCCCATGTGCGGCCCGACACCCTGGTCGACCTTCTGCCGATCATCTTCCAGGTCGCCGACGGGCTTGAGCCGCTGGCGCGCGAGCGCCAGGTCGAGGTCGAGACCCATTTGCCTGACGGCCCGGTCATGATCGCCGGCGACCGCGAGGAGCTGCTCCGCCTGTTCGAAAACCTGATCGAAAACGCGCTCAAATACGGCGCCTCCGGCGGGCGCGTCATCGTCTCGCTGACTCTGCCGACGCCTGCCGATGCGAGTCAGGAAATCCGGGTCATGGTGCGGGATTTCGGACCCGGCATCGCACCCGAGCACCTGCCGCGCCTGACCGAGCGGTTCTACCGGGTTGATGTCGGCGACAGCCGCTCCCAGGGTGGAACCGGCCTCGGATTATCGCTGGTGAAACATATTCTTAACCGTCACCGCGGCCGTCTTTTGATCGAAAGCGTGCCCAAACAGGGCGCGACTTTCACCGCCTGTTTTCCCCCGGCTAAGACTTTAGTTTAAGCCATAAAAGCAAGCGATTTCAATCGCTTGCATCTGTCATCCGACTGTCACGAAACCTTCGTAAAAGCTCAGCCGACCGCTCCTAAAGGGGCGGCACGGGGAGCGCGATCGGGCGCGAATGGCGCTTCGCTCCCCTGTATGGAGACCAGCATGAATTTCCTCAAGACCATCGTCGCTGCCGGCTTGGTCGCCGCAACGACGACGACGGCGTTTGCCGCCGACATCACCGGTGCCGGCTCGACCTTCATTTTCCCCGTCCTCTCCAAGTGGGCGGATGCTTACAAAAAGGAGTCGGGCAACGGCGTTAACTACCAGTCGATCGGCTCCGGCGCTGGCATCAAGCAGATCCAGGCCAAGACCGTGACCTTCGGCGCGACCGACGCTCCGTTGAAGGCGGATCAGCTCCAGAAGGACGGCTTTGCCCAGTGGCCGATGGTCATGGGCGGTATCGTCCCGGTCGTTAACATCGAAGGCATCAAGGCCGGCGAGATCGTCCTCGACGGCGCCACCCTCGCCGACATCTTCGTCGGCAAGATCACCAAGTGGGACGACGCTGCGATCAAGAAGCTGAACCCGAATGCCAAGCTGCCGTCGGAAGCGATCTCGGTCGTTCACCGCGCGGACGGTTCGGGCACCACCTTCAACTTCACCAACTATCTCTCCAAGACCAGCGCCGACTGGAAGAGCAAGGTCGGTGAAGGCACCGCCGTCGAGTGGCCGGTTGGCGTCGGCGCCAAGGGCAACGAAGGCGTTGCCGGCAATATCGCCCAGACCAAGAATTCGATCGGTTATGTCGAATACGCCTATGCCAAGCAGAACAAGCTGACCTACACCAAGATGGTCAACAAGGCCGGCAAGACCGTCGACGCGACCAACGAGGCGTTCCAGGCCGCCGCGTCCAACGCCGACTGGACCAGCGCTCCGGGCTACTACCTGATCCTCACCGACCAGCCCGGCGACAAGTCCTGGCCGATCGTCGCGACGACCTTCGTGCTGATGCACAAGGAAGCCGTCGACAAGGCTGCATCGCAGGAAGCGCTGAAGTTCTTCAAGTTCGCCTTCGAAAAGGGTGCGAAGTCCGCCGAAGAGCTCGACTACATCCCGATGCCCGACAACGTCGTGAAGCTGATCGAGAAGACCTGGTCGGCTGACATCAAGAGCTAAGCTCCTTGCTCCCGGGACGCGGTGCGACCTCCATGGCCGCATCGCGGACCGCGCGGCTTCTCGGCCCCGGATCAGTATCGCGCTCTATCCGGGGCGCGAGACCAAACAAGAACGTATATTATTGGTACAGGGGATCGGCGTGGCAGAGATGGCTGTTCAGAGCGATGTAATCGACGACGCCGGACCGTATGACCGCGCCAAGGCCTTGAGCGCGTTCAAGCTCGGCGATGTCACGTTCTACTGGATCACGCGCCTCAGCGCGATTTCGGTCCTTCTCATTCTCGGCGGCATCATCATCTCGCTGATCATTGGCGCCGTCCCGGCGATGAAGGAATACGGCTTCGCGTTCCTGTGGACGCAGCGCTGGGCCCCGTCGGCGGATCCGCCCGTGCTCGGCGCGCTCGGACCGATGTACGGCACGCTCGTCACCTCCTTCATCGCCATGCTGATCGCCATTCCCGTCGGGATCGGCATCGCGATCTTCCTCACCGAACTCTGCCCGCAATGGCTGCGCCGCCCGATCGGCATGGCGGTCGAGCTGCTCGCCGGCATTCCCTCGATCATCTACGGCATGTGGGGCTTCTTCGTGCTGGGCCCGTTCCTGGCCAACACCTTCCAGCCCTTCATGATCAAGATCTTCGACGGCATCCCCGTGCTGGGCGCGATCTTCGCAGGTCCCCCGTCCTATCTCAGCTTGTTCAACGCCGCGCTGATCCTCGCCATCATGGTGCTGCCCTTCATCACCTCGATCTCGGTCGACGTGTTCAAGACGGTGCCGCCGGTGCTCAAGGAAGCGGCTTACGGCGTCGGCTGCACCACCTGGGAGGTCGTGCGCAGCGTCGTGATCCCCTACACCCGCGTCGGCATCATCGGCGGCGTCATGCTGGCGCTGGGCCGCGCCCTCGGCGAGACCATGGCGGTGACCTTCATCATCGGCAACTCGTTCCGCATCTCGTCGTCGATCTTCGCGCCGGGCACCACGATCTCGGCGGCGATCGCGTCCGAATTCGCCGAGAGCGACGGCCTGCACCAGTCCGGCCTGATCCTGCTCGGCCTGTTGCTGTTCGTGTTGACGTTCTTCGTGCTCGCCGGCGCGCGGCTGATGCTGCTGCGTCTGGAAAAGAAGGCGGGGAAGTGACATGAACCCGATTTACGCACGCCGCCGCCGCAAGGATATCGTCGTCCGCGGGCTCTGCATCGGTGCCGCCGCCTTCGGCGTCACCTGGCTCGCGCTGATCCTGCTCACGCTGCTCTACAACGGCCTCGCCGGCCTCAACCTCGACCTGTTCGTCGCGGATACCCCGCCTCCGGGCTCGACCGAAGGCGGCCTGCGCAACGCCATTGTCGGCTCGCTGATCATGACCGTGATCGGCGTCGGTGTCGGCGCGCCGCTCGGCCTGTTCGCCGGCACCTATCTCGCCGAATACGGTCGCAACGACAAGCTGACCTCGGTGATCCGCTTCATCAACGACATCCTGCTGTCGGCGCCCTCGATCATCATCGGCCTGTTCATCTACGGCGCGGTGGTGGTGCCGATGCGCGGCTTCTCGGCGATCGCAGGCTCGCTGGCGCTTGCCGTCATCGTCATCCCGGTGGTGCTACGCACGACCGAGGACATGCTGCTCTTGGTGCCGAACGCACTGCGTGAGGCGGCGTCCGCGCTCGGCCTGCCGCGCTCGCTGGTGATCAAGCGGATCGCCTATCGTGCGGCCCGATCGGGCCTCATCACCGGCGTGCTGCTCGCCACCGCCCGCGTCGCCGGCGAGACGGCGCCGCTGCTGTTCACTGCGCTGTCGAACCAGTTCTTCAGCCTCGGCCTGAACAAGACGATGGCGAACCTGCCCGTGACCATCAACAATTTCGTGCAGAGCCCCTACGCTTATTGGAAGCAACTCGCCTGGAGCGGCGCCCTGCTGATCACGCTCACTGTGCTTGCCCTGAACATTGGCGCCCGCATCCTCGGTGCCGAGAGGACCGCAAAATGACCGACCTGTCCGTATCCGTGAGCTCCAACGCTCACCTCGCCGCGCAGCAGCCGCTGCCCGAAGCGCCAGCCAAGGTGACGGTGCGCAACCTCAACTTCTATTACGGCGAGCACCACGCGCTGAAGAACATCAATCTGACGCTCGGCACCAACCGCGTCACCGCCTTCATCGGCCCGTCCGGCTGCGGCAAGTCGACCCTGCTGCGCATCTTCAATCGGATGTATGATCTCTATCCGGGCCAGCGCGCTAGCGGTCAGCTGATGCTCGATCAGACCAACATTCTCGATCCCAAGCTCGACCTCAACCTGCTGCGCGCCCGCGTCGGTATGGTATTCCAGAAGCCGACGCCGTTCCCGATGACGATCTACGAGAACATCGCCTTCGGCATCCGGCTCTATGAGAAGATCTCGAAATCCGAGATGGACGACCGCGTCGAGAAGGCGCTGCGCGGCGGCGCGCTGTGGAACGAGGTCAAGGACAAGCTCAATGCCTCCGGCCTGTCGCTCTCCGGCGGCCAGCAGCAGCGCCTCTGCATCGCCCGCACCGTCGCGGTGCGGCCCGAGGTGATCCTGTTCGACGAGCCGTGCTCGGCGCTCGACCCGATCTCGACCGCCAAGGTCGAGGAGCTGATCCAGGAGCTGTCCGAGAACTACACGATCGCGATCGTCACCCACAACATGCAGCAGGCGGCGCGCGTCTCCGACAAGACTGCCTTCATGTATCTCGGCGAGCTGATCGAGTTCG
The DNA here is from genome assembly GCF_015291645.1 of Bradyrhizobium sp. CCBAU 53340. Taxonomy (NCBI): domain Bacteria; kingdom Pseudomonadati; phylum Pseudomonadota; class Alphaproteobacteria; order Hyphomicrobiales; family Nitrobacteraceae; genus Bradyrhizobium; species Bradyrhizobium sp. CCBAU 53340. Next base: position 7,480,640 of record NZ_CP030055.1, on the reverse strand, counting down.
ACGACACCAGCAAGATCTTCACGTCGCCGTCCGACCGGCGCACGCAGGATTACATCACCGGCCGGTTCGGCTGAGGAGACAGGACATGGGTTCTGAACATACCGCAAAAGCCTTCGACACCGACCTCCAGGAGCTCACCCGCCTGGTCGCCGAGATGGGCGGCATCGCCGAGCGCATGATCGTCGATTCCGTCGACGCGCTGATCCGCCGCGATGTCGCGCTCGGCCAGCGCGTCGTTACCATCGACGCCGAGCTCGACGCGCTGCAGAAGAAGATCGAGGAGCGCGCCGTGCTGACCATCGCGCGCCGCCAGCCGATGGCGGTCGATCTGCGCGAGATCGTCGGCGCCATGCGCGTTGCGACCGATCTCGAACGGATCGGCGACCTCGCCAAGAACATGGGCAAGCGCGTCGCGGCGCTGGAGACGGATTTCCATCCGCTCAAGCTGTTCCGCGGCCTGGAGCACATGACCGACCTCGTGCAGCAGCAGGTCAAGTCGGTGCTGGACGCCTATGCCGCGCACGATCTGCCGGCGGCGATGGCGGTGTGGAAGGGCGACGAGGAAGTCGACGCCATCTGCACCTCGCTGTTCCGCGAGCTCCTCACCTACATGATGGAGGATCCGCGCAACATCTCATTCTGCATCCATCTGATGTTCTGCGCCAAGAACATCGAGCGGATCGGCGACCATGCCACCAACATCGCCGAGACGGTGTTCTACATGATCGAAGGCCAGGCCATCACCGACAAGCGGCCGAAGGGCGACATGACGACCTTCGCCACCACGGTCCCGAATACTTAAGGAGCGACGAGCCCATGGGCGCACGCATTATGGTTGTTGAGGACGAGGAAGCTCTCACCGAGCTTCTCCGCTACAACCTCGAGGGCGACGGCTATGACGTCGAGACGGTGATGCGCGGCGACGACGCCGACACCCGCCTCAAGGAGCACATCCCCGATCTGATCGTGCTCGACTGGATGCTGCCGGGGCTCTCGGGCATCGAGCTGTGCCGCCGGCTGCGGACCCGGTCCGACACCAAGCAGCTGCCGATTATCATGCTCACCGCGCGCGGCGAGGAGAGCGAGCGGGTGCGGGGACTTGCCACCGGCGCCGACGATTACATCGTCAAGCCGTTCTCGGTGCCCGAGCTGCTCGCCCGCGTGAAGGGCCTCTTGCGGCGCGCCAGCCCCGAGCGGCTCGCCACCGTGCTCGCTTTCGGCGACATCGAGCTCGACCGCGAAAAGCGCCGCGTGGCGCGCTCGGGCCGGCCGATCGATCTCGGCCCGACCGAATACCGCCTGCTGGAGTTCTTCCTCGAACATCCGGGCCGCGTGTTCTCGCGCGAGCAGCTGCTCGACAGCGTCTGGGGCCGCGACATCTATATCGACGAGCGCACCGTGGACGTCCATATCGGCCGCCTGCGCAAGCTGCTCAATCTCGGCCGCGAGCAGGATCCGATCCGCACCGTCCGCGGTGCCGGCTATGCGCTCGACGATCGCTTTGCCAAGGCAGAGCAGACGTCAAGCTAGCGGCACTCATGCCAAACAAAAAAGCGCGCCCAGTGGCGCGCTTTTCTTTTTGTCCCGGCCCGGGCCGGGACAATGTCGTCTCAGCAATGCTCAGCGCGTGCTCGGCTTGGCCGGCGCGCGGCGCCGATCGGCGGCCGGCTGATAGGCGACACGCGAGTGCTGGGCGCAGTAGGGCAGGCCGGACAGTGCCTTGCCGCCGCAGAAGAAGAAATCCGGGCTCGAGGGGTCGCCGACCGGCCAGTGGCAGGTCGCCTCGTTGAGTTCGAGCAGCGAGAGCCGCTGGCTCATCGGCACCACGTTGTCATAGGTAACGGGTTCGGCTTCGACCTCGACCTCGAAGGCCTGCGCCAGCGCGGTGTTGCCGCGCGCCATGGGGCGGCTCACCCGCATCATGTGCTGCGCGGGACGCGCCTTGCGCGGCCGCGGAGCTGCCGATGAGGGGCTCTTGGCCCGGCCGGACAGGCCGAGCCTGTGCACCTTGCCGATCACGGCGTTGCGGGTGACATTCCCAAGCTCAGCGGCGATCTGGCTGGCCGAAAGTCCGGCCTCCCAGAGCTTTTTCAGCTGCTCGACGCGATCGTCGGACCAGGTCAAAACCGTCATTGCACCCTTTCCTTCGCCGCGCGCCGCCATCCTGGGGCGGCACGACGAATGCCTAAGTCTCGAAAAACCCGTGCCGCCAGAATCCCTTAAGGCTCGCCGGGCGCACCAGATGCGCCCGAACGTTTACGCCGGTACATGAGGACTTATGGGATCAGAACCGCTGCACGAGATGTCGTATCTGACAAGCCAAACGCTACAATATGGCGTGACTCACGCGCAAGAGTCCGCCGACTCGCTTCCACATGTTCCGTGGCGAAAATCCCGCAAAATCGCCACCGCAAGACTACGGAATCAGCGTTTCGCGAGGCTTTCCGGGCGGCATTGACACCCGTTTCACCAGGCCTAAGATAGTCGTGCGTGCCGCCCTTAAAAGGCGGCACGTTTCGTTTTCCGGGCCGGTCAATGGTGCGTTGCGCAATGCACACATTGTCCGTCCGCAACAATCAAGTGATCGTCATGACCAACAGCGCAGCGCCGCATTTGCTCCCCGTTTTCGCCAGAGCCGACATCGGTTTTGAGCGCGGTGAAGGCGTCTGGTTGATCGCAACCAACGGCGATCGCTATCTCGATTTCACCTCGGGCGTCGCCGTGAATGCGCTTGGCCATGCCCATCCTGCGCTGGTCAAGGCGTTGCAGGAGCAGGCGACCAAGCTCTGGCACATGTCGAACTTGTTTCAGAGCCCTGATGGCGAGAGGCTCGCCGCGCGTCTATGCAGCGAGAGCTTTGCGGACTTCGTATTCTTCTGCAATTCCGGCGCGGAAGCGCTGGAGGGCGTGATCAAGCTGGTCCGCCATCATCACTTCTCCAAGGGACATCCGGAGCGCTATCGCATCATCACCTTCGAAGGCGCCTTCCACGGCCGCACGCTGGCAACGCTGGCCGCGACCGGCTCTGCGAAATATCTCGAAGGCTTTGGTCCACCGATGGACGGTTTTGACCAGGTGCCGCATGGTGACATCGAGGCCGTGAAGAAGGCGATTGGTCCAGAGACCGCCGGCATCCTGATCGAGCCGATCCAGGGCGAGGGCGGTGTGCGTTCGGCGCCATCAGGCTTCCTCAAGGCGTTGCGCCAGCTCTGTGATGAGAAGGGCCTGCTGCTCGCCTTCGACGAGGTGCAGACCGGTATGGGCCGCACTGGCGATCTGTTCGCTCATCGGCGCACCGGCGTCACGCCCGACGTGATGTCGCTGGCCAAGGCGCTCGGCGGCGGCTTTCCGATCGGCGCGATCCTGGCGACCGCGGATGCGGCCTCCGGCATGGGCCCGGGCTCGCACGGCTCGACCTTCGGCGGCAACCCGCTGGCGATCGCGGCCGCCAACGCCGTGCTCGACGTCATGCTCAAGCCCGGCTTCTTCGACCACGTGCAGAAGATGTCGCTGCTGCTCAAGCAGAAGCTCGCTTCCGTCATCGACCGTCATCCTGAGATCGTCAGCGAGGTGCGCGGCGAGGGGCTCCTGATCGGTATCAAGGCCGTGGTGCCCTCCGCCGACCTCGTCGCAGCGCTGCGCAACGAAAAACTGCTTACCGTCGGCGCCGGCGACAATGTCGTGCGCTTCCTGCCGCCCTTGATCGTCACCGAGGCGGAGATCGAGGACAGCGTCATCAGGCTCGAACGCGCCTGCACGGCGCTGTCAGGCAACAAGCGGGCGGCAAGCTGATGAGCAAGGCACCCAATAAAACTCCAAAGCACTTTCTTGATATCAACGAGCTGCCGCTGTCGGAGCTCAAGAGCATGCTCGCGGCCTCCTCCGCCATGAAGGCGAAGCAGAAGGCGCATCAGCCGGTGCGTCCGCTCGAGGGCAAGACGCTGGCGATGATCTTCGAGCGCCCCTCGACCCGCACCCGCGTCTCGTTCGACGTCGCCATGCGCCAGCTCGGCGGCGAGCCGATCATGCTCACCGGCGCCGAGATGCAGCTTGGCCGCGGCGAGACCATCGCCGATACCGCGCGCGTGTTGTCGCGCTATGTCGACGCCATCATGATCCGCATCCTCAACCACGAGGCGCTGCTGGAGCTCGCGGCGAACGCGACCGTGCCTGTCATCAACGGCCTGACGCGCCGCTCGCATCCCTGCCAGGTGATGGCCGACCTCATGACCTTCGAGGAACATCGCGGCCCGATCGAGGGCCGGACCGTGGCCTGGACCGGCGATGACAACAACGTGCTGGCGTCCTGGGCCCATGCGGCCGAGCGCTTCAAGTTCAAGCTCAATGTCGCAACCCCGCCCGAGCTCGCACCGAAGAAGGTGATGCGCGACTTCATCAAGACGACCGGCGCATCGATCGTGATCGGCACCGATCCGGAAGCCGCGGTGAAGGGCGCCGATTGCGTCGTCACCGACACCTGGGTGTCGATGGGCGACAAGGAAGGCGAGCACCGCCACAACGTGCTCAAGCCCTACCAGGTCAATGCCAAGCTGATGTCGCTGGCCAAGCCCGACGCGCTGTTCATGCACTGCCTGCCGGCCCATCGCGGCGAGGAGGTCACCGACGAGGTGATCGACGGCCCGCAATCGGTCGTATTCGACGAGGCCGAAAACCGCCTGCATGCGCAGAAGGGCATTTTGGCCTGGTGCTTTGACGCGGTGAAGTGATCTCGGTGGTGGGGCTGCGTCGCTGGCCCCATTCTCCACCGTCGTCCCGGACAAGCGCGCCCTCAGGCGCGCGCCGATCCGGGACCCATAGCCACAGGCAGTTGTTTGGCGATGACTTGGAGTTGTCGTCCCGCGCTATGACTTAGGCCTGTGGTTATGGATCCCGGGCTCACGCTTCGCGCGCCCTGGGATGACGCTGCGTTTGTCGCAACGTTGTGCGATCATAACTGTACCCGGAACACACTACCTCGCGCCCCCTTCCATTTCCCATCCTCCGACCCCAGATAACGCCCCATGGTTTCCCAATCCCCTGACATGAGCACCGGGCCGGAAGGCCCGGTTCGCGCGCCATCAGCGGTTCCGATCGATGATGCCGTGCTGCCCTACGAGGTCGACGCGCTCGATGTGCGCGGCCGTCTGGTGCGGCTTGGCCCGGCGCTGGACGACATCCTGACCAAGCACGATTATCCAGCGCCGGTCGGTAAGCTGCTCGGCGAGGCGATCGTGCTGACGACGCTGCTCGGCTCGGCGCTGAAGTTCGAGGGCCGCTTCATCCTTCAGGCCCAGACCGACGGTCCGGTGTCGTTCCTGGTGGTGGACTACCAGGCACCCGATCGCCTGCGCGCCTACGCGCGCTTCGATGCCGCGCGCCTTGGTGAGGCCAAGGATTCCGGGACGCTGCTCGGCCGCGGCCATCTCGCCATGACCATCGACCAGGGGCCGGACATGAGCCGCTATCAGGGCCTGGTCGCGCTCGACGGTGGCAGCCTGGAAGACGCTGCCCACGAATATTTCCTGCGCTCCGAGCAGATCCCGACGCGCGTGCGCCTTGCGGTCGGCGAGGAGTGGCGCTCGAGCGACGGCGGCAAGCACCGCTGGCGCGCCGGCGGCATGCTGATGCAGTTTCTGCCGAAGGCCCCGGAGCGCGCGCGGCAGGCGGACCTGCATCCCGGCGATGCGCCCGAAGGTGCCGCCGCGGTGCACAGCGTCGCCGAGGACGATGCCTGGGTCGAGGCGCGCTCGCTGATCGAAACGGTCGAGGACGTCGAGCTGATCGATCCCGATCTCTCCGGCGAGCGGCTGCTCTACCGACTGTTCCACGAACGCGGCGTGCGCGTGTTCAATCCGCTTGTGTTGAAAGCGCAATGCTCCTGCTCGCGCGACGCGGTCGCCGCGATGCTGAAGAGCTTTTCGCCTGACGATCGCAGCGCGATGGTCAAGGATGACAGGGTCGTCGTGACCTGTGAGTTCTGCTCGTCGGTGTACCAGTTCACGCCGCATGAAGCGGGTGTGGAAGACGCGTAGGCCACGGTGCCGTAGGGTGGGCAAAGCGAAGCGTGCCCACCTTCCATCCCCGAATTAGGGAAGATGGTGGGTACGGCGCTTCGCGCCTTTGCCCACCCTACGGCGTCTTGCTAATTCAGCACCCGCTTGTTGTCGGGGCTGTCCAGCGAGAACGTCGGCACGTCGATCTCGAAGCGCTCGCCGGTTTCGCTGACCATCTGGTAGCGGCCGGTCATGAAGCCGGAGGCGGTGGAAAGCGGCACGCCAGAGGTGTATTCGAACCGTTCGCCGGGGGCGAGCGTCGGCTGCTCGCCGACCACGCCTTCGCCCTTGACCTCCTGCTGCCGGCCGGAGGCGTCGGTGATGATCCAGTGCCGCGTCTTGAGCTGCACGGTCTCCTCGCCTGAATTGGTGATGACGATGGTGTAGGACCAGAAATAGCGCGAGCGGTCGGCCGACGACTGCTCCGGAACAAAGCACGGCTCGACGGTCACTTCGATCTGGCGGGTCACGGCGCGGTACATGATTGCCATCATAACGAAATCCTGGCCCGGAACCAAACGCCGAAGTCCGTTTTCGCGACATCGTCCCGCCAGAATTGACGGAGAGTACACCCCCAAAAGACAGCCGTATTTGATCCGGACGCTTTGCGAGGCGGCGACTGGACCGGTACACTCCTCAAACGTCCCGATTTGCGGAAGGGTTTTTGGGCCCCGATGACCATTGCCGATCAAGTGACGGGATCGACGATCGCGGGAACCGCAGGCGCCAAGCCTGCGGAAGCCAAACCCGTTGACGCGAAGCCGCGCATCGCTGCGCCGGCGATCACGCTGCCTGCCATCGGCGAGCGCGAGCTCAGGCTCGACCTGTTTCGCGGTCTGGCCCTGTGGTTGATCTTCATCGACCATCTGCCGCCGAACCTGCTGACCTGGTTCACGATCCGCAATTACGGCTTCAGCGACGCCACCGAAATCTTCATCTTCATCTCGGGCTACACCGCCGCCTTCGTCTACGGCCGCGCGATGCTGGAGAACAACTTCGTCATCGCCACCGCGCGCATCCTGCGCCGGGTCTGGCAGATCTACGTCGCACACGTCTTCCTGTTCACGATCTTCCTCGCCGAGATCTCCTACGTCGCGACCAGCTTCGAGAACCCGCTCTACACCGAAGAGATGGGGATCATGGATTTCCTCAAGCAGCCCGACATCACTATCGTGCAGGCGCTGCTCTTGCGCTTCCGTCCTGTCAACATGGACGTGCTGCCGCTCTACATCGTCTTGATGCTGGCCCTGCCGCTGATCCTGTGGTCGATGAAGTGGAAGCCCGACGTTACGCTCGCGCTTTCGGCGCTGCTCTATGCGGCGACGTGGGAATTCGACCTCTATTTCTCGGCCTATCCGAACGGCTTCTGGGCGTTCAATCCGCTGGCCTGGCAATTGCTTTTCGTCTTCGGGGCATGGTGCGCGCTTGGAGGTGCGCGACGAATGTCGCGCATTCTGGCTTCACCGGTGACGATGTGGATCTCGATCGCCTATCTCGTCGCGGCGTTCTACGTGACGTTGACCTGGTACGTGCCGCAGCTCTCGCACTTCATGCCGAAGCGGATCGAGCAGTGGATGTATCCGATCGACAAGACCGACCTCGACGTGCTGCGCTTCACGCATTTCCTGGCGCTCTCCGCGCTCACCGTGCGCTTCCTGCCGCGGGAGTGGCCGGGCCTGAAATCGCCGTGGCTGCGACCGCTGATCCTGTGCGGCCAGCATTCCCTCGAGATCTTCTGTCTCGGCGTCTTCCTGGCCTTCGCCGGGCATTTCATTCTGGCCGAGGTCTCCGGCGGACCTGCCATGCATGCGTTGATTAGTCTTTCCGGAATCCTGATCATGTGGGGCGTGGCGTGGGTGATTTCGTGGTACAAGCGCGTAGCTGATAAGAGCGGTGCGAAAACCAAGAACGCCGTCGGCAACGCCGATCTGGCGGGAGGAGGCTGATGAAGGCGAAGGTTCTCCTGAGCCTGATCCTGCTGTGCGGCGGCCTTGCCGCGCCTTCGGCGCGCGCGGAGGATCCTGCGCCTGCCGCTGCGCCCGCGCCGGCCGCCTGCGAATTGCCGTCCTATCTGCTCACCAGCGAAAGCCAGCTTCCCAAGGTCGCCAAAGCCGTCAAGGCGGGCAAGCCGCTCGAGATCCTCGTGGTCGGCAGCCGATCGACGACAATCCCGTCTTCGGAAGGCAGCTCCTATCCGGCACGCATGGAAGCGATCTTGAAAGAGAAGCTGCCGCCCGCTGAGACCGTGCACGTATCCGTAGAAATACAGAGCAAGAAGACGGCGGAGGAAACTGCCGGGACCTTCGTTAAGCTGATGGAAGCAAAAGCACCTACTTTGGTCATCTGGCAGACCGGGACCGTGGATGCCATCCGCTCCATCGATCCCGACGAGTTTCGCGGCGCCGTGACCGAAGGTGTCGCTGCGTTGCAAAATGCGGGGGCTGACGTCGTGTTGATGAATTTGCAGTACAGCCCGCGTACCGAAACCATGATCTCGGTCCCGCCTTATCTCGACAATATGCGGGTGGTGGCACAAGAACATGATATCCCGCTGTTCGACCGTTTCGCGATGATGCGGCAGTGGAATGATCAGGGTCAGTTCGACCTGTTCAGCCCCTCTCGCGGCCCCGAGCTCGCGAAGCAGGTCCATGATTGCATCGGCCGCGCGTTGGCGCAGTTCGTGATCGACGCCGCCCATCTGGGACCGGCCGAGCAGCAAAATTGAGGTCTAGTGTTAATGAGTTCTCTCCGCCCTTTTGCCCCGCCGACATGGCTGGCCGCGTCCGCAGCGGCGGCGCTGCTGATGCTGACGCCTGTGGCGCAGGCGCCTGCGCGCGCGCAAGCAGCCCAGGCGACCCCGGCTCCGCAGCAGGCCGCTGATCCCGCCCCGGCACCACAGTCCCAGACCACCGCCGTCGCAACCGGCCAGCCGACAGGCGAGCGGCCCGGTCTCACCTCGCGCGCCATCGACAAGGTGAAGCAGGTCGCGAAATCTGCCAGCGATATTTTCAGCCGCGTGCCTTGCCTGTCGCCGAAAGGCGTGTCGAAGACCATGGGCTCGCTGCCGCATGTCGCGAACAAGCTCGTTGCCGGCAAGCCCGTCGTGATCGTTGCGTTCGGCTCGTCGTCCACCGCGGGCTTCGGCGCGAGCTCGCCCGATTTCAACTATCCGAACCGTCTCGCCGCGCAGCTGCGCCGGCAATATCCGACCGCCGATATCACCGTCATCAATGCCGGCGTCGGCGGTGAGGATGCGCCCGAGATGATGAAGCGCCTCCAGAAGGAGGTGATCGACGTGCACCCGGATCTGGTGATCTGGCAGGTCGGCACCAACGCCGTGTTACGCAATCTCGATCCCGGCGACACCGCCAAGATGGTCGAGGACGGCATCACCCGCATCCAGGCCGCCGGCGATGCCGACGTCGTGCTGGTGGACCCGCAATATTCTCCGCGCGTCACCGAGCGTCCCGAGAGCGCAGGCAAGATGGTGAAGCTGCTCGGCAAGGTCGCCCAGCTTCGCCACGTCGGCATCTTCCCGCGCTTCGAGGTGATGCGCGACTGGCACGAGAAGCAGGCGCTTCCGGTCGAGAGCTTCGTCATCGCCGACGGCCTGCACATGAACGATTGGGGCTATGCCTGCTTTGCCCAGCTGCTCGGCGACGACATCATTCGTTCCGTCGGCCAGATCAAGCTCGGCGTCAATGTGCCCGCTGATGTGAGAACGTATCGGCCGATGTAGGCACCGCTTCACCCTCCCCTAGAGGGCCCTAGAGGGGGAGGGTCGATCGCGCGCAGCGCGAGCGGGGTGGGGTGATCTCTCCACTCGGGCAGCGCTTGATGCGGAGGCACCGTCACCCCACCCCGCTACGCATTTTCGCGTCGCTCAATGCGTAGCGACCCTCCCCCTCCAGGGGAGGGTAAGGATGATCACGCCTTCTCCAGCGCCGCCGTCAGATCCTCGATCAGATCATCCGCATGCTCGAGCCCTGCAGAGAAGCGGATGAATCCCTCGCTGATGCCAAGCGCAGCTCGATCCTCCGGCTTCAGCCGCTGATGCGTCGTCGTCGCCGGATGCGTGACGAGGCTCTTGGCGTCGCCGAGATTGTTCGAGATCTTGGCAAGCTTGAGCTCGTTGAGCACGCGGAACGCAGCCGCCTTGCCGCCCTTGACCTCGAAGCCGACCAGCGTCGAGCCGCCGCGCATCTGCTTCTTCACCAGCGCTGCCTGCGGATGATCCTCGCGACCGGGATAGACCAGCCGCGCAATCTTGGGATGGCTCGCCAGCACGTCGGCGATGCGCGCCGCAGTGTCGGTCTGCGCGCGCACGCGCACACCTAACGTTTCCAGGCCCTTGAGCAGGACCCAGGCGTTGAACGGCGAGATCGACGGGCCGGTCTGGCGCATGAAGTTATGAATGTGCTCAGCGATGAAGGCTTCCGAGGACAGGATGATGCCGCCGAGGCAGCGGCCCTGACCGTCGATGTGCTTGGTCGCGGAGTAGACGACGACATCGGCGCCGAGCGCGAGCGGGCTCTGCCAGATCGGCGTTGCGAACACGTTGTCAACGACGAGCCGCGCGCCGCCCTTGTGCGCGATCTCGGCAATGGCGGGAATGTCGAGCACGTCGAGCGTCGGATTGGTCGGGCTCTCCAGGAAGAACGTCTTGGTGTTGGGCTTCACGGCGCGTTGCCATGCATCGAGATTGGCGCCATCGACCAGCGTGGTCTCGATGCCGTAGCGCGGCAAGAGATCCTGAACGACGTAGAGGCACGAGCCGAACAGCGCGCGCGAGGCCACGACATGATCGCCGGCTTTCAGCGGCGCCAGGATCGCCGTCGTCACCGCGGCCATCCCCGTCGCTGCCGAGCGCGCGGCTTCGGCGCCTTCGAGCTCGATCATGCGGCGCTCGAACATCGCGATCGTCGGGTTGGAGTAGCGCGAATAGATGAAGCCGGGGTCCTCGCCCTTGAACCGCGCCTCGCACTCCTCGGCGCTGTTGTAGACATAGCCCTGGGTCAGAAACAGCGCCTCCGACGTCTCGCCATATTGCGAGCGCAGGGTGCCGGAATGGACCAGGCGGGTTTCGGGGCGGTAGTTGGCAGGCGACTTCGACATAGGACCCTCCGAGATGACCGTCTCGTCGAAAACGGTCACAAAAAAACCGGCCTGGATATCTCCACGGGCCGGGATCACAGAGGTCCCCGGCCTGTTTAGCGACTTATTTAACGTGGCTGCAAGCCGGCCGGCTCAAATCACCACGGGATAAGTGATGCTCATATTCCGCAATGCCCTTTCCGTCAAGGCGTCCATCGGATAGCCGTAAAAGGCTCGTATGTCCCGCCAGTCCGGATGTACTTGACCCCTGATGAGGATCCCCGGTTGACGTTCACGGTTGCCGCCGACGCCAATGGTATCCTGCCCGACCGCATGATCGCGGCGATGGCGGAAGAGGGCCTCATCCTGCCCGCCTATGACTTTGTCGAAAGCCAGATCCAGCCGGCGAGCCTCGATCTGCGCCTCGGCGATATCGCCTATCGCGTGCGTGCGAGCTTCCTGCCTGGTCCCGGCGCGACCGTCGCCGAGCGCATCGACCGGTTGAAGCTGCACGAGTTCAGCCTCGCCGACGGCGCAGTGCTGGAGACCAACTGCGTTTACATCGTGCCGCTGCTCGAGAGCCTGGCGCTGCCGCCGGAGATCGTCGCGGCCGCGAACCCCAAGAGCTCGACCGGCCGTCTCGACGTGTTCACGCGCGTGATCGCCGACGGCACCCGCCGCTTCGACATGATCGGCGCCGGCTATCACGGCCCGCTCTATGCCGAGATCAGCCCGAAGACGTTTCCGGTCCTGGTGCGCGAAGGCTCACGCCTCAGCCAGGTGCGCTTCCGCACCGGCGATGCCATCCTCAATGCCGACGAACTCGACGCGCTGCATGCGTCCGAGCGTCTCGTCGACATCGACGATGCCGATCTCGCCGGCGGCGTCGCCGTCTCCGTCGATCTCTCCGGCGAGAAGGGCAGTGGCTTCGTCGGCTACCGCGCCAAGCGCCACACCGGCGTGGTCGATGTCGATCGTCGCTCCGGCTATGCGGTGGAAGATTTCTGGGAGCCGATCTCGGCCCGGCCCGACGGCAGCCTGATTCTCGATCCCGGCGAGTTCTACATCCTCGCCTCCAAGGAAGCCGTGCAGGTCCCGCCCGACTACGCCGCGGAGATGGTGCCGTTCGATCCGCTCGTCGGCGAATTCCGTGTGCATTACGCCGGCTTCTTCGATCCCGGCTTCGGCTATGCCGGCGCCGGCGGGCAAGGCGCGCGCGCCGTGCTGGAAGTTCGCTCGCGCGAAGTGCCGTTCATCCTCGAGCACGGCCAGATCGTCGGCCGCCTGGTCTACGAGAAGATGCTGGCCCGCCCCGACGCTATGTACGGCCAGCGTATCGGTTCCAACTACCAGGCGCAGGGCCTGAAGCTGAGCAAGCATTTCCGGGTGTAGTATTAGCCCCACCCTCCGCCGTCATGCCCCGGCTCGGCCGGGGCATCCAGTACGCTGCAGCCTCTCGATTGATCGCCACTCTCTCGGAGTACTGGATCGCCCGATCAAGTCGGGCGATGACATCGAATGTGTGTCAGGATATGCAAGATCCAACGAGGTCTCGACATGACCGATCCTTCCCAACTCGACGCAAACATCCTCGACGCTGTCGCCGACGCGCTGATCTATGCCGATCGCTCCGGCACCATCACGCGCTGGAACCGTGCATCAACCGCGCTGTTCGGCTTCACCGCAGCGGACGCGCTTGGCCAGAATCTCGATCTGATCATTCCCGAACATTTGCGAGCCGCCCACTGGAGGGGCTTTGAGGCCGCGCTCGCCAGCGGCAGCATGAAACTTGCGGGCCGGCCGACGCTGACCCGCGCTCTGCACAAGAGCGGGCGCAAGCTCTACATCGAAATGACTTTCGCGTTGGTGCGTGACGCCGGCGGCAACGTGCAGGGATCGGTTGCAATGGCGCGCGACGTCACCGAGCGCGTCGAGCGCGAGCGGGCAGCGAAGGCATCGCAAACTTCGTGATGCGGAATTGACCTGATGTCGTGCAGGGCCTCCTGCGCGCGCATCATGTTGCCTGTCATTCGGCGCGGTGACACACTCGATCAAAACAACGATCGGGAGCGAAGCATGACCACCATAGACGCCGCGCAAGAAGCGCAATGGAAACGCTGGCGCGCGGTCGCCGATCTCTATCACGCCTATTTCACCGGCCTGATCCTCACCGTCGTCACGCGGCGTGGCACGGCCGATGCGGCAGAGTTCGTCTTTCGCGTGTTTCGCCGCCAGCAGCAGGAGCGCTTCCTGCCGGGGCTCAAGAAACTCGGGATCGATCATCTGCCGCCGGCGGTGGCGGCGGCGCAATATCATTATCTCTCCAACTGGATCGGCGGCGTCCATGTCGAATACATGTACGAGAGCGACACCAAGGCCTGGATCCGCTATCCGCCCCCGCGCTGGATCTGGAAGGGCGCGGCGATCTGCGGCGTGCCCGGCGAGGTCAGCCGCGCGATGCTTCGCGGCTGGCACGCCAACAATGGCGCCGCGCTCGGTGATCTCAGGCTCGGCTTCGTCTGCACCAAGCAGAGCGTCGACGGCCAGGACGGTCTCGAGGGCTACTATCGCCAGTACGACCATCCGCTCGAACTGGATCAGCGCCTGGTGTTCGCGCAGCATCTCGAAGCACCGCCGTTTGATGCGAAGACAGCACCGGCGCTGCCCGTCGCGAGCTGGCCGAAGCCGCGGCTGGAAAAGGCCTATCGCAACTACGCGATGGAATATGTGCGCACGGCCGCGCCGGTGATGGTGCAATTGTTCGGTCCGGAGGATGCCGGCTATCTCCTGCATCTCACCGGCAAGCTGATCGGCATGCAATTTTTCGACGAGATCGCGGCGGCGTTGTCGGCGGCACGTGGCGGCGCCAGCGAGTTCGCATCCTTCCTCAACGCGCTGTTCGCCGCGCAGGACGATGTCGCAGAGACCACGCAATCCGAAGGCACGTTCGAAATCCACCAGCAGAGCTGGAAGCTGATGGACGACGTCGCCGATTATCATCGCGCCTGCGCAAAATTGCTGGAGGGGCTGTTCGAGGGGCTGGCTGCGGGATGCGGCCGGCACATCGGCGTGCACCTGCGCTCCGTTGCAGGCGGCCGCCCGCCGCTGGTTTGGACTGTCGGGTAATTCCGCCCCTTGAAATGCGCTGCCGCAGGGCACGCCTGCACCTGACGCAGGAGGAATCGGCAATCGTCGTGCTAACAATTGCGCACCCGCGCCTTCCGCGCGAGCAAATTGATTGACGCACCTATGCATTGCCACGCCGCAAATGGCGCCTGTGCTCCGGAGAGGAAATGACTGAGGTCGCCGAGATCCCGGTCGATGAGCAGGAACGTCCGCTACCGTCGCCCACGCGCCCTGTACGGAGCGCGCTGACCGACGGGCCGATCCTGCGCACGTTGCTGGGGCTCGCCTGGCCGAACGTGGTCGCGCTTTCTGCCGGCACCTGCGTGGTGATTGCGGAGACCTCCTATATCGGGCGTCTCGGCGTCGAAGCGCTGGCCGCGATGGCGCTGGTGTTTCCGACAGTGATCCTGACGATGACGATGTCGGGCGGTGCCATGGGCGGTGCCGTGGCCTCAGCCATCGCACGTGCGCTCGGCGCCGGCGACCGCGAACGCGCCGGGACGCTCGCCGCGCATGCGCTCCTCATCGGCATCACCTTCGGCCTCGTCTTCATGCTCGGTATGCTGATCTTCGGGCCCCAGGTGCTCACGATGCTCGGCGGCCGCGGCACTGTGCTGACGCATGCGATCGCCTATACCCAGGTGTTCTTCGGCGGCGCGGTGCTGCCCTGGACGCTCAACACCATGGCGGGAGTGCTGCGCGGCACTGGCAACATGAAGCTGCCGTCGCTTCTGATCCTCAACTCCGCGGTCTGGCAGATCGTGCTCGGTGGCACGCTGGGCCTCGGGCTCGGACCCGTACCGCAACTCGGCATGCGCGGCGTCGCCGCCGGTGCGTTGACCGCCTACTCCATGAACATCTGCATCATGGGCTGGTATCTCTTCTCCGGCCGCGCCCGTGTTGTTCCAAAGCTGCGGGGCTTGCGCATCCAATGGGCGATGTTCTTCGACATCCTCAAGGTCGGCGCCATCGCCTGCTTCTCGCCGCTGCAATCGGTGCTGACGATCTCGATCTTCACCCACATGCTGGCCAGGTTCGGCACCGCGATCCTCGCCGGCTACGGCATCGGCGCGCGGCTCGAATTCCTGCTGACCTCGATCGCGTTCTCGTTCGGCATCGCCTCGGTGCCGATGATCGGTATGGCGGTCGGCGCCGGCCGCATCTCGCGCGCGCGGCGCATCGCCTGGATCGCAGGCGCGAGCGCTTTCGTTGCCGTCGGCACGCCGGCGTGTCTCGTCGCGCTATTCCCCGATCTCTGGGTCAACATCTTCACCGACAGCGCCACGGTGCGCGCCACCAGCCATCAATATCTGTCGACGGTGGCGCCGTTCTACGCCTTCATCGGCCTTGCCTCGACGATGTACTTCTCCTCGCAGGGTGCAGCCAAGGTGATCGGACCGGTGCTGGCTCAGACCGCGCGACTGATCTACATCGCAGCCATCGGCTGGTGGCTGTCGACGCATGATGCCACCGCGCAAAGCTTCTTCTGGCTCGCCGCGAGCTCGATGGTCGTGCTCGGCCTGCTGTCATGCTCCAGCGTGGTGCTGACGCGCTGGGGCCCGCGCGAGACGAAGCCCGCGGTTCAGCCCGTGCTGTCGGTTGCCGACTAGCGATGCCTGTGGCGACGACGGCCGCCACCGCCGCCGACATTGGCGAGCCGCATCATCTGCGGGATCATTGCCATCACGTCGCCGCCGCCGGCGCCGCCGAGCATGCCCATGATATCGCCGCCGCCGATGCCGGCCGGAATAGTGCCGCCGCTCATCGGCGCGTAACCGCCGTAACTGGGTGCGCCGAATCCGCCGCCGAGATTGCCGCCGGCGAGGCCGCCTAAACCGCTGCCGCCATTCTCCATCATGCGGCCCATCATCGGGCCCATGGTCTGCATCATCATGGCGAAGCGGCGCTTGCCCATCTTTGCCTTCATCATCTCCAGCATCGGCGCCATCTGGGTCATCATGTCTTCGCCGCCGGCAGCTCCACCGCCGAGGAACTGCGCCTTGGCCGGCGCGCTCGAAATTGAAAACAGCAGCAGCACGGCAGCTGCCTGGCAGATCACCTTGTCCGCACCTCTCACGGCATGCTCCTCGCGTGCGTGGCGCCGCCGGAAGAGCGGGGCCAACTCGACGCACACGGTCATGGCTACGGCCGAATGAGGGGCGGGCTCTGTGAGAAATATCACGCAGGTTTCGGCGGAAACGCCTTGCGCATGGCGATCACGGCGGCCTTGGTCTGCTCCTGAACGTAGGCTGCAAGCTCGTTCGGCAGCATGTCGATGATCCAGACCAGGCGGCAGCTTGCCTCGCCCTCGGCGATCACCTCCACCGAGGCGCTGTAATGCTTCAGCCGCTCGTTGTTGATCGCGTAGACCAGCCGCTGCCTGATATCGTCGCAATCGACCAGCACTTCGCGCGCAACCGAACCGTTGGCGAAGGTGACGATGCGTACGTCGCCGTCGAGCTGGCATGCGGTGACGAAGCCCGGCACCAGCCGCTGAGGCAGCGCGCCGAAATCGCGCACCGCATCCCAGACGTCGCGGGCTGCTGCGGGAAGGGAGACGTCGTTGCGGATGGAGGCCATGAAAGTATCCTTGATTTCGGTAAGTGGTCGCCAAGTCCTCCGTCATTGCGAGCGCAGCGAAGCAATCCAGAAATGTCTCCGTGGAAACAGCCTGGATTGCTTCGTCGCAAGGGCTCCTCGCAATGACGGCGTTCGTGACTGGCTCACGTACAAACCGCCTCGACATTGTTGCCATCGGGATCGATCAGGAACGCCGCGTAGTAAGTCGGGCTGTAATCCTTGCGCGGTCCGGCGCCTCCATTGTCATGGCCACCGTTTTGCAGCCCCTCGCGATGGAAGGCCTTCACCGCGTTATGGTCCTTGGCGCGAAACGCGACATGCGCGCCGTCGGCCTTGCGGCCCTTGTTCAGATGCAGCCAGAGCGCCGGCTCGCCCTTCGGTCCGAAGCCGGCATAGCCGTCGCCGCTCGAGCACAGCACGTAACCGAGCGGCGCCAGCACCGCGGTGTAGAAGCGTGTGGCGGCGTCGAGGTCGGCAACGCGCAGTCCGATGTGGTCATACATGGTCGTCTCCATTGCAAAGCGCGCCGCTCGTGGCGCGCGCCGGAGACGACCCTAGTTAGTTGAGGGCGAACGGCTCTTGGAGAATCTTGCGCTTGCCCTTCGAGGCCTGCCGGAACCTGGTCGGCGATAGGCCGGCGGCGCGGTGGAAGGTGCGAACGAAGTTGGAGAGGTCGCCGAAGCCGACGTCATAGGCGATGTCGGTGACCGCGATGTCGTCCTCAGCGAGCAGGCGCGCCGCATGCCGCAGCCGCGAGCGCACCAGATATTGATGCGGGGTGACGCCGAGCACGCTGGAGAACAGTCGCAGGAAATGGAACGGGCTCAAATCTGCCAATCGTGCGGCCTGTTCGAGATCGATTTCGGCATGTGAGTTGTCGTCGATCCACAACGCGGCCTCGACCGCGCGGCGGCGGTCGCGCACCGTCGGCGAGGCCTGCTTGCGCGGCTTGCCAGAGACCAGCTCGACGAAGCGGCTCGCAAGAATCTGGCCGACTTCGTCGACGCCCAGATCGCTGTTGCCATCTGCCGCCGTCTGGGCGAGCTCGCCCAGCACCATCAGCTCGGGCAGCGGCGGTGTCGCGCCGACTTGCCAGGTCTCGCGCCGCCCTCCGAGCGCATCGACCAAATCCTCGCTGAAGAAGAAGCCGAGGCAGACGTCGCCCGAAACATGCTCATGCGTGCAGGTGTATTCCTCGCCGGGCGCGCCGACCAGCAGCGAGCCCGCCACCAGCTCAAAGAAGCCGGCGCGGCAATGGCAGCCGAAACTGCCGGAGCGGACATAGGCGATGGAATGGCCGGTGCGGCATTCGGCAAACGGCGTATCGTCCGGCCCCGCATCACAGCGAAACTCGGAGACGGTCATCGATCGTGTCGTCAGCAGCGTGGTGGCGTCCATGCCACCTATCTAGGTGGACGGCCTCGGCGGGGCAACGGGCAGCAGCACCTCGAACAGCGTCTTGCTGGCGACCGGATGGGCGCCCTCGAGCGCCAGCAGCCGCCGCTTGGAGATCACCCCGCCGTAAGGCGAGAGCCGGTCCGCGTAATTGCCGGCTTCCAGCACGCGGTGGCAGGGTACGATCAGCATGTAGGGATTTTTCGAGATCGCCTGTGCCACCGAATGCGCAGCGCCCGAAGCGCCCAGCGCCTTGGCGATCTCGTGATAGGTGCGCGTCTCCCCGCGCGGGATGGTGCAGGAGTATTCGTAGACCCGCCGGTTGAAGGGGGGAACGCCGCCGGCGTCCAGGCTGACGTCGGAAAAGTCAGGATCGCGGCCTTGCAACAAGGCCACGATGCCCTCGATCGCAAGCTCTGTATTGAGAGGGGCGGGTTGCTCGCGCGCTTCCGGATGGACCGCAAAGATCCGGCGGCGGGTGTCGATCTCCCGTGCCTCCGGCAATTGCACGGCGACCACGCCGGTGCTGCTCCAGATGATGCCGCAGCGCCCTACGGGCGTGTCGAATATCGTGTAAGCACACCCCACCATGCACACGCCCCACTCAGTGCACGCCTCTCCCCAGGCACAAGATCATAACACTGCCACAATCCGACGCACCTGGAATCTTGCCAGGACGTTAACATCAGTCCGGCCTGACGCGTCAAAGCGCTTGGCGCCGGACACCGTCTCGGCTAATCAGGATGGGCGCGGCAAACGCGCGTTCGCGGGCGTAGTTCAATGGTAGAACGGCAGCTTCCCAAGCTGCATACGAGGGTTCGATTCCCTTCGCCCGCTCCAATCCCTGCCTCGCATCGCGCACTCCGAGGGCATGGACATGCTCGATACCGTCGCCATCGCCTGTGATCACGGGGGCTTTGCCCTCAAGGAAGCCCTGAAGGTCGCCTTGCCTGATGTGGCCTGGCTCGACCTGGGCACGGACAGCGCCGCTTCGGTCGACTATCCCGACTTCGCCAACAAGCTCGCCGACGCCATCAAGGCCGGCAAGGCCGGGCGCGGCGTTCTCGTCTGCGGATCGGGCATCGGCATTTCCATCGCCGCCAACCGCCATGCCCATATCCGTTGCGCACTCGTGCACGATGTCACGGGCGCGCGGCTGTGCCGCCAGCACAACGACGCGAATGTTCTGGCGCTGGGCGGACGCACGACCGGCGACGTGGTCGCAAAGGAATGCGTCGAAGCCTTCCTGGGCACCGCGTTCGAGGGCGGCCGCCATCAAAAGCGCATCGACAAGCTGGGGGCCTGCTAGGGCTCCTCAGCCCGGCAAGCTCCGCAGGAAATCAACGAGCGCCGCGTTCACCTCGTTCGGCCGCTCCTGCTGCGTCCAGTGTCCGCAGCCCGGCAGCATTTTGATTTCGCACAGCTGTGGCACCCATTGCTTCATGTTGGCGAGATGCTCGGCCGCGCCGGGAAAGGCCATGACCATGTCGAGGTCACCGGCGATGAACAGCGTGGGCACGGTTACCTTCACGCCCTCGAAGGCGCCCATCAGCTCCCAGTTGCGATCGATGTTGCGGTAATAGTTGAGCGGCCCGCGAAAGCCGCTGCGGGCGAATTCGCCGGCGTAATAGTCGAGGTCCGCGGCGCTGAGCCATGACGGCGGCGGCACCGGCACCTTCGGCAGCAGACCGTCCTTGCGCGAGACCATGCCGACGCCTTTTGACTTCTGTCCGCTCGCAGCCGCCATGGCGCGAATGGCGGTGACGCCCTCGCCGGAGCCGCCGAACAGCATCGCGGCGAGCGTTTTGCGCGGATCCGCCTCGAACTCCGCTTCGGCGACGCCGGGCTCCTGAAAGTACAGTTGATAGAACTGGGCTTCCTCAGTCTGCGGCATCACGCTGGTCGGGCGCGCCTCGCTGCGCGGGCGATAAGGCACGCTGAGAATGGCAGCACCGCGAAAGCGGTCCGGGCGCAGCCGCGCCGCGTGCCAGGCGATCCCCGCACCCCAGTCATGGCCGACGATGATGGCGCTCTTTGCCTCGAACGCATCGAGCACGCCGACGAGATCGCCGATCATATGGAAAATCGTGTACTGGTCGATCGCCTCGGGCTTGTCGCTCTTGCCATAGCCGCGCATGTCGGGCGCGACGGCATGGTAGCCGGCCGCTGCCAGCGCCTCGAGCTGATGACGCCAGGAGTACCAGCTTTCCGGAAAGCCGTGGCACAGCAGCACCAGCGGACCCTCGCCCTGTTCGGCGACGTTGAGGCTGATGCCGTTGGCCTTGATCGTGCGCTGCGTCGGTCCGCTCATATCGTTGCCTCCCGCTGCATTGTCATTTGGTGCATCCTAAACGGTGCTGCGCCGCGCGCAAAGATTCCAATATATTAGCCTCTCGATCCCGGCACGCGCCGCGCCTCCGGCCTAGACTTGTTTCGCCCGGCGGATGCGGTCCACGTGCCGGACGATGTTCGGATCAGGACCACACCATGGACCAGCAGAAACTCGACAGGGCGATCGGTCGCCGATTGAAGATCCTGAGGACGCAGGCCGGCATGACCTTGAACGAACTCGCCAGCCGCTCCGGTGTCAGCCGGGCCATGATCGGGAGGGTCGAGCGGGCGCAGAGCAGCGCCACGGCGGCGCTGCTCAACAAGCTCTGCGCGGCGCTCGATGTCTCGCTCAGCGACGTGGTCGCGCTTTCGGAGAAGCCGCCGGAGCGGCTGACCCGGCTTGCCGACCAGCCGCAATGGCGCGATCCCGACAGCGGTTACCGGCGCCGTCATGCCTCGCCGGCCGATGCGGCAAGCGGCATCGAGATCATCGTCGTCGATCTGCCGGCCGGCGCGCGCGTGGCCTACAGCCCGTGGGGGCGTAGCGCCTTCACCCAGCAGCTTCTGATGCTGGAGGGCGCAGTCTGCGTGCACATTGACGCCAAGGCGGTGCGCCTGCGTGAGGGTGACTGTCTGGATTTCGATGTCATGCGGGCGGTGACCTTCGAGAACGAAACCAGGCAGGACGCGCGCTACGTCATCATCACGCGGCGCGGAACGTCATACGGGAAAATGTGATGTCGCTGATCGTACGGGATGCCACGCTCGAGGATGCGCCTGATATCCTCGCCATCTATAATTTCTCCGTGGTCAACACCACCGCGGTATGGACCGACGGACCGGCCGATCTCGACTCGCGGCGCGAATGGATTCGCGCGCGGCAGCAGGCCGGCTATCCCGTGCTGGTCGCAATGAAGGGCAGGGATGTCGTCGGCTTCGCCTCGTTCGGTGATTTTCGCCCCTTCCCCGGCTATCGCCACACCGTCGAGAATTCGGTCTATGTCGACGAACGGCACCAGCGCGCAGGAATCGGCCGCAGCCTCGTCGCCGCGCTGATCGAGCGCGCCACGATGCTCAACAAGCACGCCATGGTCGCCGGGATCGAGGCCCTTAATGCCGGCTCGATCGGCCTGCACGCCTCGCTCGGCTTTGTCGAGGTTGCCCGCATGCCGGAGGTCGGCTGCAAGTTCGGCCGCTGGCTCGATCTCGTCTTGATGCAGAAGCAGCTTGCAAGCCAAGTGAATCCTTGACGTGAGGTCCTGACGATGCAGATCCGAATTGGCGATACCTTCGATCCGCGGGTCGTCGCGTTGCTCGATCATCACGTCACGGCGGCGCGGGCGCAGACGGCCCCGGGCAGCGCGCATGCCCTCGATCTCGCCGGCCTTCGCGCCAGCGACGTCGCGTTCTGGACCGGCTGGGACGATGAGACGCTGGTCGCGACCGGCGCGCTGAAGACGCTCTCGCCGGACCATGGCGAGGTGAAGTCGATGCACACGCTCCAGACCGCCCGCCGCCGCGGTTTCGGCGGGGAGATGCTCCGCCACATCATCGCCGAGGCGCGCAAGCGTGACATGAAGCGGCTGAGCCTGGAGACCGGATCGTGGGACTATTTCAAGCCGGCCCATGCGCTCTATCACGCCCACGGCTTCGTGCCCTGCCTTCCGTTCGTGGGCTATGTCGAGGACCGCAACAGCCTATTCCTGACGCTGGATCTGGGCGCCTAGCGCCGGATTGGGGCGCACCCGCCCGGCGACGCTATCTAAAATGCCGGCCCGCCCCTCAAAATGAGTTGCGTACCTCAAAACACCTCTGCTAGCCTTCGGGCATGGCCGAGGAGACCGTTTCCGCCGCGCTGACTTTGAAGGACATCGCCCGTGAGGCCGGTGTCAGCCTCGCCACGGTCGATCGCGTCTTGCACAACCGCCCCGGCGTACGGGCGGACACGGTCCGGCGCGTCCAGGAGGCGATTGCGCGCAATTCCTTCCAGCCGCATGTGGCCGCCGCCGAGCTCGCTCGCGGCCGTGCCCGCCGCTTCGCCTTCGTGATGCCGTCGGGCCCGAACCCGTTCATGCAGCAGATCGAGGCCTATCTCGGCGAGATGTCGGGCTGGCTCTCGGCCCGTCGCCTCGGTGTCGAAACGATCACGACCGACGTGTTCGATCCCTCCGTGCTCGCAGCCTCGCTCGAAGCGCTGTCGGGCGATTACGACGGCGTTGCGGTGGTGGCGCTGGATCATCCCGGCGTTCGCGCCGCGATCAACGACCTCGTCGACGCCGGCATCAAGGTGGTCACGTTGGTCTCGGACGTGCCGTCCTCGCGGCGCCACCATTATGTCGGCATAGACAACATCGCGGCCGGTCGCACCGCCGGTGCATTGGTCGGCCGGCTGGTCGGCCAAAGGTCCGGCAAGGTCGCGATCGTCGCGGGATCGCAGGGCCTGCGCGATCATGCCGAGCGCATCTTTGGCTTCAATCAGGTGATGGCCTCGGAATTTCCCGGCCTCAGCGTTCTGCCGGTGCTGGAGGGGCGCGACGAGGACGAGCGCTCGGAGCAGGGGTTGGCGCGGATGTTCGGCAGGCATGCTGACATTGTAGGCCTTTATAACGTCGGCGCTGGCACGCAAGGCGTGGCCAATGCGTTGAGCGGGGCTGGTCGCGAAAAGCAAATCGTGTTCGTCGGGCACGACGTCACCGTGCTGACGCGCCGGCTGTTGTTGCAGGGCGTGATGGATGCGGCGATCTCGCAGAATCCTGGGCATGAGGCGCGCGCCGCCGTGCGCGTGCTGCTCGCGCTCGCCCGCGGCGAGCCGATTCTGCACGAACAGGAGAAGATCAGGATCGACATCGTGATGCGGGACAATCTGCCATAGGCCGGAAGGGCCGGCGGCGTGAACGAGGACGGCCCGCGGACCAGGCGACGGAGATCGCCAACCGGGCCAGCAAGGGAGGACGGTGTGTATCTTGGACTGGACGTCGGCACGTCCGGTGTGAAGGCGGTGCTCATGAGCGAAGCTGGCGCGATCGTCGCGACGGCGGCCCGCGAGCTTGCGCTGTCGCATCCCGCGCCGCTGTGGTCCGAGCAGGATCCGGACGGCTGGGTCGATGCGGCGATCGGCGCGGTCGATGATCTCGCTGCCCATCATCCGCGCGAGGTCGCCCAGGTCGCTGGCATCGGCCTGTCCGGCCAGATGCATGGCGCGACGCTGCTGGGCGAAGATGGCCGGCCGCTGCGCCCCGCCATCCTCTGGAACGATGGCCGCTCGCATGCCGAATGCGTCGAGCTCGAGCGCCGCTGTCCCTCGCTGCACGCGATCGCGGGCAATCTGGCGATGCCCGGCTTCACCGCGCCCAAGCTGATGTGGGTCGCGCGGCACGAGCCCGGCATTTTCAACCGCGTCGCCAAGGTGCTGCTGCCAAAGGCCTATGTGCGCTATCGCCTCACCGGCGAGATGGCCGAGGACATGTCGGACGCATCGGGCACGCTATGGCTCGATGTCGGCAGGCGCAGCTGGTCGGTCGACCTGCTCAAGGCCACCGGGCTCGACCTGCACCACATGCCGCGCCTCGTCGAAGGCAGCGAGGTGAGTGCGGTGCTCGCACCCGAATTCGCGCAGCGTTGGGGCATGGCGATGAATGTCGTCGTCGCCGGCGGTGCCGGTGACAATGCCGCGAGCGCGATCGGCCTCGGCGCCATCGCCCCTGGCGACGCCTTCCTGTCGCTCGGCACGTCGGGCGTGGTGTTCCGCGTCACCGACCGTTTTGCGCCGGCGCCCGAAGCGGCGGTGCATGCGTTCTGCCATGCGCTGCCGGGCCTGTGGCACCAGATGGGCGTGATGTTGTCGGCGGCGGCCTCACTCGCCTGGCTTTCCGGCGTGATGGAAACCCCGGCCGCGGCTCTGCTGGCGCCACTCGGCGAGCACGTCGACGGACCGAGCCCGATCCAATTCCTGCCCTATCTCGATGGCGAGCGCACGCCGCACAATGATGCCGCAGCCAGCGGCGCCTTCGTCGGCCTGCGCGGTGCGATGGGACGCAGCCAGATCGTCCAGGCCGTGCTCGAGGGCGTCGCCTTCGCGGCGCGCGACAATCTGGCGGCGCTGACCGCGAGCGGATCGATTGCTGAGCTCGATCTGGTCGGCGGTGGCTCGCGCTCGCCGCTCTGGGCGCAGATCTGCGCCGACGTGCTCGGCATTCCCGTGCACCGTGTCGAAGAGGGCGAGATCGGCGCTGCGCTCGGCGCCGCGCGACTCGGCCGTCTTGCGGTCACCGGAGAAGATCCGGCGCAAGTCTGCGCTCGCCCACGCCGGCTCGCGAGTTTCGTGCCCCGTGCATCCGTGACCGCCGCCTATGACGAAGCCTATCGCCGGTGGCGCGAGCTTTACCCCGCGTTGAAGGAGAGAACTTAAGTGAACGCGCCAGCCAAATTCTTCGATGCAAGCGCACCTGTCGCCTTCGCCGGCAAGGATGCGGGAAGCACGCCCGCCTTCCGCTGGTATGACAAGGACCGCATGGTTCATGGCCGCAGGCTGGAGGACCACCTGCGCTTCGCGGTCTGCTACTGGCATTCGTTGTGCTGGCCGGGCGGCGATCCCTTCGGCGGCGAGACGTTCCTGCGACCCTGGCACCACGGCAGCGATCCGATGGCGATGGCGCGGGCCAAGGCGGATGTCGCCTTCGAACTGTTCCGCCTGCTGGATGTCCCCTTCTTCACCTTCCACGACGTCGATGCGGCGCCGGAAGGCGCTTCGCTTCAAGAGTCCGTCGCCAATCTCAACGCGATTGCCGATGTGTTCGAAGCGAAGATGGCGTCAGCCAAGGTCCGCCTGCTCTGGGGCACTGCCAACCTGTTCACGCATCGCCGCTACATGGCGGGCGCCGCGACCAATCCGGACCCTGAGATCTTCACCTATGCCGCCGGCCAGGTCCGCGCGGCGCTGGAGGTGACGCACCGGCTCGGCGGCCAGAACTACGTGCTCTGGGGCGGCCGCGAGGGCTACGAGACGCTGCTCAATACCGATCTTAAGCGCGAGCTCGACCAGCTCGGCCGTTTCGTCTCGCTCGTCGTCGAGCACAAGCACAGAATAGGCTTCAAGGGCCCGATCCTGATCGAGCCGAAGCCGAAGGAGCCGACCAAGCATCAATATGATTTCGACGTCGCCACTTGTTATGGCTTCCTCCAGCGCTACGATCTGCTCAAGGACGTCAAGCTGAACATCGAACAGAACCACGCCATCCTCGCCGGCCATTCCTTCCATCACGAGGTCGCGCTCGCCGAGGCGCTCGGGGTGTTCGGCTCGCTCGACATCAACCGCGGCGACGATCTGCTCGGCTGGGACACCGATCAATTCGCGATGAATGTTCCCGAGCTGGCGCTGGTGTTCCACGAGATCCTGAACCGCGGCGGCTTCACCTCGGGCGGGCTCAATTTCGACGCAAAGATCCGTCGTCAATCGATCGACCCTGATGATCTCATCCATGCCCATGTCGGCTCGATGGATGCCTGCGCGCGGGCGTTCCTCGCCGCCGCCGACATGCTCGATGCCGGCGCGCTCACGGCGCCGCTCGCCTCGCGCTACGAAGGATGGGCCGGGCCTGAGGGCCGCGCCATTCTCGGCGGCCAGCGCTCGCTCGCCGATCTCGCCGATCGCGCGCTTCTTCCCGGCTTCGACCCGCAGCCGCACTCGGGGCGGCAGGAATATCTGGAATCCCTCGTCAATCGCTACGTCTGAAGTAGGCCGCCCATGGCAAATGCTGACGCAACACCGGTCCTCGAACTCCAGGGCATCGGCAAGGAGTTTGGTGCAATTCGTGCCTTGCACGATGTCGACATGCAGGTGCGGCCCGGCGAGGTGGTCGGCCTGATGGGCGACAACGGCGCCGGCAAGTCGACGCTGGTCAAGATCATCGCCGGCAATTTCCGCCCCACCCATGGCGAAATCCGCTTCGGCGGCAACGTGGTCCATTTCAGTCGGCCCATCGATGCGCGCGCGGTCGGCATTGAGGTCGTCTATCAGGACCTCGCGCTCGCCGACAACCTGACTGCCGCCGCCAACGTGTTTCTCGGCCGCGAGCTGAAGCGCAAGTTCGGACCCATCGCTCTGCTCGACCACAAGGCGATGGCCTCGCGCGCGCTCGAACTGTTCGGCGAGCTGCGCTCGGAGACGCGGCCCGACGATCTCGTCAAGCAGATGTCCGGTGGCCAGCGTCAGGCCGTGGCAATTGCACGGACGCGGCTCTCCAATGCGAGGCTGGTGATGATGGACGAGCCGACGGCCGCGATCTCGGTCCGCCAGGTCGAGCAGGTGCTTGGCCTGATCCACCGGCTGAAGGAGCAGGGCGTCGCCGTGATGCTGATCTCGCACCGCATGCCCGACGTGTTCGCGGTGTGCGATCGCGTCGTCGTCATGCGCCGCGGCGAGAAGCGCGCCGACAAGCCGATCCACGAGACCAGCCCGGAGGAGGTCACCGCCCTCATCACCGGCGCGAAGGAGGCGGCGTGATGGCCATGGAGTCCTCGATCACCTTTTCCAATGTCGGCAAGAGCAAATGGTGGCAGCGCGGCATCTTCGCGTCCCAGACCGGCTACGTGCTGCTGGCGCTGGCGGTGCTGCTCGTCGTCATGCACTTCGCCAGCCCCTATTTCTTCACCGAAGGCAACATGCAGAACGTGGCGAAGAACTTCTCCTTCGTCGCGATCGCGACCCTCGGCGTCACTTTCGTCATCATCACCGGCGGCATCGACCTCTCCGTGGGATCGATGATGTGCTTCTCGGCCATCATCACCTCGATGGTGATGACCGAGCTGTCGACGCCGGGCGGGCTCGGCGCCTCGCTGTTCATCCATATGGCCGCCGACGGCAAGACCGTGGTCGCCAACATGCCCGGCCTGATCCTGCTGGTCTCGGTGCTGGCGGGCCTCGTCGTTGCGCTGATCGTCGGGCTCGTCAACGGCTTCTGCATCGCCGTGCTTGGCTTGTCGCCCTTCGTCACCACGCTCGGCATGCTCTCGATCGTGCGCGGCCTCTGCTATGTCGTCACCAACGGCCGCGGCAGCTTTCCGGGCGGGCCCGATGCCGACTATTTCTACGCACTGACCTCGGGCGACGTGCTCGGCGTGCCGGTGCCTTTCATCTATCTGGTGGTCCTGGCGCTGGCGATGGCCGTGGTGCTGCATCACACCTCATTCGGCCGCCACGTCTTTGCGCTCGGCGGCAACGAGAAGGCGGCCGAGCTCACCGGCATCCCGGTCGTGCGGGTGAAGATCGAGGTCTATGTGATCTGCGCGCTGGCCGCCGGCCTCCAGGGCATCATCATCTCCGGCTGGCTCGGCTCGGCGCCGGCCAACATGGCGACCTCCTACGAGCTCAACGTGATCGCGGCGGCCGTGATCGGCGGTGCCAACCTCGCCGGCGGCATCGGCGGTCCGCTTGGGGCCATCGTCGGCTGCGTGCTGCTGGAAGTGATCCGCAACGGCCTCGTGCTGGCGCAGGTCTCGTCCTACTGGCAGCAGGCGCTGGTGGGCGTGATCATCATCCTGGCCGTGCTGGTCGACCGTATCC